>JANQFJ010000143.1 GCA_028277915.1 Saprospiraceae bacterium | reverse complement strand
GCAAAAGACTAAGGTCAGTTAACGTTTCCATTAATTCACTATTTGGTGTTAATTTGTACAAATTTAAACAAATTATTTATAAAACAAAATAATCCTTCTCTTCGTTTTAACCCTGTTGTGCTTTCGAGTCTCCAGTTTTTCAAAATTTACAACCTTTGTCGATAAATACTGTGCCTTGATAAAGTTTGAATAAATATGATCGAGTATATTCCTATTTTTGCCCATCAGAAATCAAATAAAAAAAATCCTATTATGAAAATCCGATATTTATTGTTTCTTTTTTTAACACTTTTTTCTTTTGGCTGTAACTCTACAAAAAATACAGTCGCCACGGTACCTGTTGTGATTGAAGAAAGGCAACTTGACACTATGGTTGTCACTGCCGAAAAACCAGCAGCATATGAACAAGAACAGCAAGAAATGATTTATACGCTTCCAACCTACCACCCAACTTACACATTAAAAAACGATTTGATCCACACTAAACTGGACATTCGTTTTGATTGGGAAAAGCAACATGTACTTGGAAAGGCTACACTGACCTTGAAACCATACTTTTACCCCACCAGCTCACTCACATTGGATGCTAAGGGTTTTGATATTCACAATATCACTTTTGAAGGCAAAAAACATTCTTTAAAATATGATTACGATGATCAAATCCTGACAATCGATCTTGAAAAATTAATTCCTAAAGATCAGGAATACAAAATTTTTATAGATTACACAGCAAAACCAGGCGAAGGTTCTGAAGGAGGTAGCTCAGCCATAACCTCTGACAATGGTTTGTTTTTTATTAATCATGATGGAAGTGATCCAAGCAAACCAATGCAAATATGGACACAAGGTGAAACCGAAAATAATTCCCGCTGGTTTCCTACCATTGATAAACCGAATGAAAGATGCACTCAGGAAATATATTTGACCGTTGATGACAAATTCAAAACCCTTTCAAACGGATTGATGGTTTCTTCTACTAAAAATGATGATGGAACACGTACAGATTACTGGAAAATGAATCAGCCTCATGCTCCATATCTATTTATGGTTGCAGTTGGCGATTATGCAGTTGTGAAAGATGATTGGAATGGCATGCTGGTTGATTACTACGTGGAACATGACTATGAAGAGCATGCAGCTGATATTTTTGCTCATACCCCTGAAATGCTTACTTTCTTTTCAGATATTTTAGATGTTAAATACCCTTGGGACAAATATTCACAGGTCATTGTAAGAGAATTCGTTTCTGGAGCTATGGAAAATACCACGGGTGTAATTTTCGGTGATTTTGTACAAAAAACGGATCGGGAACTGATTGACAATCACAATGATGCAATTGTAGCGCATGAATTGTTTCATCATTGGTTTGGTGATTATGTGACCTGCGAAAGTTGGTCAAACTTAACAATGAATGAGGGTTTTGCAAATTATTCCGAATACCTTTGGTTTGAACACAAATATGGAAAAGACGAAGCAGAAAATCATCGTATTTCAGAGATGCAGGGATATTTTGGATCTGTAAACCGCAGTGGTGCGCATGATTTGATTGATTTCAGTTATAATGATAAAGAAGACATGTTTGATGCGCATAGTTATAATAAAGGAGGGCTGGTTTTGCACATGCTTCGCAACTATGTTGGTGATAAAGCATTTTTTGCAAGTTTAAATCTATATTTAAAACAAAACGCATATACTGCAGTCGAAGCACATGATCTTCGTTTGGCCTTCGAAGAAATCACTGGAGAAGATCTCAACTGGTTTTTTAACCAATGGTATTTTAGTTCGGGGCATCCGATTATTGAGATCAATTACGAATACGATGAAAGTGCAAAAAAAGCATTTGTTACTATCGAACAAACTCAGGACCCAGAGGAATTTCCAGCTATCTTCCAACTTCCTTTTGCCATTGATGTTTACGTCGGAAAGCAAGACCCTGTGCGATATGAAGTTTTTATGAATGAAAGAAAGCAAATTTTTTCTTTCGATGTTTCTGAAAAACCAAGCCTTATAAACGTTGATGCAGACAAGGTTCTGTTAATGTTGAAAAATGATAATAAATCTGAAGAAGAGTTTACTTTGCAATATTTTAATACAAAAAACTATTTAGATCGTTACGAAGCATTGAATGCTTTAAATGGAAATACAAGCAAATTGGCAAAAAGTGTTTTCAACGCTGCATTGAAAGACAATCATTGGTCGCTTCGAATGAGAGGCCTTGCTTCCATTAATCCTTCAAGTGATACCGAACTCATAACCACAGTTTTGGAAATGGCTCAAAATGACAGTAGATCAAATGTCAGAGCACGAGCCACAAACATACTTGGAAAAACTGGCGACCAAAAGTATATCTCTTATTTAAGAAAAGCGATTGACACCGAAAAAGCTTATAATGTCATCTCATCTGCTTTGATGGCGCTCAATGAAATTGACTCAAAAGAAGCCCAAAACTATGCTAAAAACCTGGAAAAGGAGGATAATGGCAATATTCTCAATGTAGTTGGTCAAATTTATGCAGCTAGCGGAGATGCTAAAAAACTAGGATTTTTCGAAAAATCATGGGATAAAATAGATGGGTTTACAGTTATTTCGTTTTATGAAAATTACATTGCACTGGTAGGACAAACTGAAGAAGAAATAATTAATAAAAGTTTACTAAAATTGAAAGCCGTTGGAATTGACATGTCTAATTCTCCCTGGCAACGATTCGCCGCAACAAAAGCTTTGAACGAAATGCGTGCGTCCTATTCTGAAAAAGTGGTTGCTGAAAAGAACGAGGAGAAAAAATCCAAACTGGAAAAGAATATCAACTCCATCTCCGAAATGATCGAAGAAGTGAAATCAAAAGAAACCAGCGATCAACTAAAATCTATTTATATGCGGTTTTAGTTTTTATACATCGCTTTCAAATAAAGGAGTCCGCCAAATTGACGGACTTTCTTTTTTTACACTAAATTTCAAAATAACAAATGTCTGCTTGATTTTAAGCATCATAATGCATAATTTACGTTAGCATTTTATTTTGCAACTCCGTAATTATCAATCTTTTAAAGCAACTCCATTAAAGTAAACTCGTATAATTATTCTTTTATTTATGTTAAAAAGTGCTTTTTTACAATCTTTTAAAGAGAGCTCTGGTTTTGCTAGTGTTAAAAAGTGTTTTTAAATTTTAATTTGAACGAAATGGCAGTGAAAGACAATTATCAGTTATTGATTGAAAAACTAGATAGATTTACTCGCAAATATTATATCAATCAACTCATCCGGGGATCACTTTATAGTGTTGCTTTGATTTTGGCACTTTTTATCGTGCTGAATGTTTTGGAGCATTATTTTTATTTTGATACTTCCGTAAGAAAGTTGTTGTTTTATTCCTTCATAGGGACAAGTGCTCTATCTTTGATTTTTTGGGTTTTTACTCCTTTATTGCATTATTTCCGGTTGGGAAAAATCATTTCACACGAACATGCTGCACAAATAATCGGTGAGCATTTTACTGACGTAAAAGATAAACTGCTCAACATTCTGCAACTTAAAAAACAATCTGAAAATAGTGCCCAAACCAGTCTCTTACTTGCCAGTATCAACCAAAAGACGGAAGAGATAAAACCTATTCGATTTCGTTCCGCCATCAATCTAAACCAAAACAGAAAATATCTGCGGTATGCACTTCCACCACTTTTGCTTTTACTGGTTTTGCTTTTTGCTGCACCAAGTATGATTAAAGAAAGTACTTCACGATTGATCAATAATAACACGAAATACGAACGAGATGCTCCATTTCATTTTATTATTGAAAAAGAAGATTTGTCTGTCGTTCAATTTTCTGATTATCTGCTTAAAGTAGAAATTGAAGGCGAATTGTTGCCCGATGAAGTTTTTATAGACATTGACAATTATCACTACCGTTTGACAAAAGATCAGGCAAATCAGTTTTCATACAAATTCAGTAATGTACAAAAAGCGACTGATTTTCAACTCTTTTCTAGTGGTGTTACATCTGACGAATACACTTTGGATGTATTGAAAAAACCAAACATCCTTGGTTTTGATGTTTCACTCGATTTTCCAGCTTATACGCAACGAAAAGACAAGTCAGTTTCAAATATTGGAGATTTGGTTGTGCCCGCTGGTACAAAAATAGATTGGGTTTTTAATGCTCAAAATACAAGTGATATTTCAATTCATTTTTCGCAGTTTGAAGATCTCATTTCTACAGAACGGTTTGACAACGAATTATTTACTTTCAAAAAAAGAGCATTTAAAGATGAAACCTATAAGATTTTTATTTCAAATGAAAACCTACCTAACGCAGATTCTGTTGGGTATTCAATTACAGTAATCCCAGATCTTCATCCTACCATTTCTGTTGAAAAATTTTCAGATAGCCTCGATAACTCAATGCTTTATTTTGTAGGTGATGCTTCCGATGATTATGGTTTATTGAGTTTGTCTTTCAATTACCGCATTATGAATGCAAAAGGCATTCAAGGAGAATTGAATACTATAAAACTTAAAAAACCATCTGCCAAACAAGTCCAATACGATTACACTTGGGATGTTTCGTTGCTGGAACTAAATCCCGGTGACGAAGTGGTTTATTACTTTGAGGTATTTGACAATGATGCAGTAAATGGTAATAAATCTTCCCGTACAAATATCGGTACTTTCAAAAAGCCAACCGTCGAGGAATACGAAGAGATGGAATCAAAAAATAATGAAGAAATAAAAAATGACCTCGAAGAATCCATCAAAGAATCAAAAGATATCCAGGAAGAATTGAAAAAACTTCGTGAAAAGCTATTGCAGGAAAAAGAAATGGATTGGCAAACCAGAAAAGACCTGGAGGAACTTTTGGAACGCCAGAAAGAACTAGAGCAAAAAATCGAAAACGCTAAAAAGAATTTTGAAGAGAATATCCAAAATCAAGAAGAATTCAGTCAACCTAAAGAAGAACTGCTTGAGAAACAAGAACAAGTTCAGGAGCTTTTTGAAGAATTGATGAGTGATGAAATGAAAGAGTTGATGCAACAAATTGAGGAATTGATGCAGGAACTAGAAAAAGACGGGGCTTTAGAAATGATCGAAGAGATGGAATACAATGACGAAGAATTGGAATTGGAACTCGACCGAATGCTCGAATTATTAAAACAGTTGGAGGTTGAAAATGAAATTCAAAAACAAATTGACAAATTAGAACAACTGGCCGAAGAACAAGAAGAACTCAGCGAAGAAACTGAAAAAAGCGAAGAATCCGAAAACGATGAAGATGCTGAAAATCAAAAAGATTCTGAAAAATCTGAGGACGAGAACGAAAACAATGAAAATTCACAAGAAGGTGACAAACCAAAAGACAGCAAACAGGAAGAATTGGAAAAGAAGCAGGAAGAGATCAATGAGAAGTTTGAGAAAATCCAAGAAGATATGAAAGAGTTGGAAAAGAAGAATGAAGAATTAGAACGACCAAAAGATTTGGGCAATCCTGAAGAACAAATGGAAGATATCGAAAATGAGCTCAACGAAAGTCAAGAACAGCTACAGCAACAACAAAACAAAAAAGCTTCAAAATCTCAAAAAAGTGCCGCTCAAAAAATGAAAGAGATGGCTCAGGCTATGGCTATGCAAATGCAATCAGCACAGATGGAACAAATGGAAGAGGATATGGATGCACTTCGCCAATTGCTTGAAAATCTTGTAGGATTATCCTTTGATCAGGAAGATTTGATGGATGAGTTTTCAAAAAGTTCAACAAATACACCTTATTACGTTGAGCTGGTTCAGGAACAATACAAACTCAAAGACGATTTTAAACTAATCGAGGATAGTCTGCAGGCATTAAGCAAACGAGTTTTTCAAATCGAATCATTTATTACAGAAAAAGTTACGGAAATTAAAAGTAATCTTCGTGAAGGTATCGATCAGCTTGAAGAACGAAAAATTCCTCTTGCCGCAAAACACCAACAGTTTACCATGAAAAATGCGAATGATCTGGCTTTAATGTTAAACGAGGTAATGGAACAAATGCAACAACAGATGTCTGGAATGATGGCAGGTGCTCAAATGTGTAATAAACCTGGAGCTAGTGGAAAAGGAAAAAACGGAAGGAAACCAATGGACAAAATTGGTCAAGGGCAGGAAGATCTGAATAAGCAAATGCAGCAAATGAAAGAAGGGCTTAAAAAAGGACAAGGTGGAACAAGCAAACAATTTGCTCAAATGGCTGCAAAACAAGCAGCATTGAGAAAAGCCCTGCGTGAGTTGTCAAAAGAAAAACAACAACGTGGACAAGGTGCAAAAGAACTACAAGATATTATAGACCAAATGAATAAAGTAGAAACTGATCTTGTTAACAAGAAATTGTCAAATGAAACTTTAAAAAGGCAAAAAGAAATTCTTACCAGATTATTAGAAGCGGAAAAAGCAGAAAGAGAAAGAGAATATGATCAAAAACGTAAAGCGGAATCTGCTGCTCAGAAGGAGCGTAAAATGCCTCCATCACTTGAAGAATATATTAGAAAACGAGAAGCCGAGATTGAAATGTATAAAACAGTTTCGCCTACTTTAAAACCATATTACAAATTCCTCGTCGAGGAATATTTTAAATCCTTGAAAGATCAATAGCTTTTATTCATAACTTTTTTTAGAACAATACGCTCAAAATTTACGTATGTAAAGTAAATTTTATAATATCGCTTTTTTATTGAATTTTTTAAACATCAATAATGTAAAAGTATTAAAAAGGACATGCTCAAATTAGCTTCAGATCCAAAAAATGTTGCTCGTGTTGAATCCTTTGTGGAGCACTTGGTAGATAAATATGGGATTAGTCCTGATGTCTATGGCAATATTTTGATCAGTCTTACCGAAGCTGTTACCAATGCCATCATTCATGGAAATGATAACGATGAAACCAAAACAGTTCAGGTCAGATTAAAAAAGCAAAAGGACACGCTTGCATTTCTTATTTCTGATGAAGGAAGAGGTTTTGATTTTGACAATCTTCCTGATCCGACTGCTCCTGAAAACCTATTAAAATTAGGGGGTCGAGGAGTATTTTTGATGCGCCAGCTTTCTGATGATGTCATTTTTTATAACAATGGCAGTACTGTAGAAATCTGTTTTCGAATCTAGTATTTTTCCAACTTGAACATCTATGAGTAATACCGATCTTCCGCTTTTTGAAGAGGATAATGTTACCTATCATTTTGAAGATGTAAAATTTGATCTTTTACATAAACCAATTCTTACCTCTTGGTTTCAAAGCACAATTTTATCTAAAAATAGAAATCTTGGATTTCTCAATTTTATCTTTTGCAGTGATAATTATTTACACAAATTGAATCTCCAATACCTCGAACACGATACCTTTACAGATGTTATTACTTTTTCATATTCTGATGAAAAAATCGAAGGGGATATTTTCATCAGTAGTGAAAGAGTAAAAGAAAATGCAGAAAATATTGGTATTCCATTTGAGAATGAACTCCATCGGGTTATGATCCATGGAGTTCTTCACCTTTTAGGATTAAAAGATAAAACTAAAGAAGACAAAGTTTTTATGACAAAAAATGAAAATGACTACCTTGCTGTTTTGAATAAAATGATATTGAATAATAAATAATATTTTAAACTGATTTTTCCACTTAAATTCCTTTCATGCCAATGATTGTTATGAAATTTGGAGGTTCTTCTGTTGCTAAATCTGAACGAATAATTGGAATTACCGAAATTTTAAAAAACTACTACTCAAAAGGGGAAAAGTTTACTGCAGTATTTTCTGCTTTTGGAGGCGTGACAGATTCTCTGATTGAAATGAGTAAAGCTGCCTCAATGGGAGATGAAAATTATAAACTATTATTTGATGAGTTTTGTCAACGTCATAATAAAACTGTTAAAGACTTATTAAACGATGATATTCGGAATGAAGTATTAGCTCAACTTTCTGATAATCACACAGTTCTGAAAAATTTATTACATGGCATCTTCCTGGTCCGTGAAGCCTCTCCACGAACTATGGACTACGTTTTAAGTTTTGGAGAGCGAAATTCTTGCTTCATAATTGCTCGCATTTTAAAACAGAATGGTATAAATGCTAAATT
>JANQFJ010000013.1 GCA_028277915.1 Saprospiraceae bacterium | reverse complement strand
CTCAGAATTTCACACAGCAGACATTTAAGGACACCCGCCTGATAAATACGCATACCGTCGAAACACTGGCAAAGCGGAAAATGGATGTGCGGATAGGTCATCGATTTGGAGATTTGGCTGGAAACAGCGGCGGTTGGCAATCTTTTTTTGGATTGGAAAATGCAGCGGATATTATGTTTGGTGTTGAATATGGGATAACAGATAATATCATGATTGGGTTGAGCCGCACTAAAGGAGCCGGACCACTCAAAAAATTGGTCAATGCCAGTTTGAAATACCGCTTTCTGCGTCAAAAAAATGATGACTCAATGCCGATTTCAATGACGGCTTATGGACTTTGGTCCATCTCGACAATGAAAAAGGATACCACTAATCCTGAAGTGCTGAACAATTTTCCTGAATTTTCCCATCGTATCATGTATTCTGTTCAATTATTGATTGCGAGGAAATTTTCTGACGTTTTTTCCATCCAGGTAATTCCGTCCTATACACACCGAAATCTAGTACCTTTTAATGATAGTAATCATCTGTTTAGTTTGGGGTTTGCTGCTCGTATTCAGGTTACTAAGGTTTTTGGAATTATAGCGGATGCAACTTTCCCATTTTCTGAGCTTCGCACTTCTGAAAATGGCTATTATCCTCCATTAGGTATAGGTTTGGAAATAGATACTGGCGGGCATGTTTTTCAGATAAATTTCACTAATACCAGAGGAATTGCTGAAACCGATTACATTCCCAATACCCAGGCTGACTGGTCTGAAGGCCAGTTTCGGCTAGGTTTTACGATTTCACGAACTTTCAATCTTTAATTTGATCAATTTTTGGAGTATGCAAAAGGTGTCCGTTTTTATATTGCTTTTTTCTGTTTCAATGTTGTGTGCAAGTTTGGTGGCAGATAATAAACCAATTTTTATTATTGAAAAAACAACCCCGGTTTGGGAAGTATTGGAGTACTTGGGGGAGCCTTCTCCAAACCATACAATTAACGAATCGATCACAGGTGCAAGTGCAGAAAAAGGAAAAGATTTAGTTTTAAAAGGGATCACTAAAAAGCCAAAAAGAGGAAAAACAAAAAAGCAAAGCAAACA
Organism: Saprospiraceae bacterium; assembly: GCA_028277915.1. Taxonomy (GTDB): domain Bacteria; phylum Bacteroidota; class Bacteroidia; order Chitinophagales; family Saprospiraceae; genus JAHDHW01. The sequence continues at coordinate 3,975 of JANQFJ010000013.1, read as the reverse complement.
CTTCGTTTGCACGTCTTGTCACAATACTGAAAAAGAAGATCCGGATCTAAGCATAAGTGATCCTCAGGCAAGATTAGAGTATGCCAATGAAAACGGATTGCCCTATCTTCAAGGCACAACACTTTTCGGAGCGGTTAATCGCACTTCGTTTTATAATGACGATTATGAAAAAAAATACGGTGACTTGGTCGAACCTACTCGTAATGACCTCCGTGAAGCTATCCAGCTTTGTGCAGTTGAATGTTCTCAGGGACGAAAAATGAAAGACTGGGAAATCGAATCGGTTCTGATGTACTTGTGGACGCTTGAATTGAAACTCCAGGATCTCGATCTGGAAAAAGACGATTATGAATTATTGCAATCGGCGATTTCGGAGTACAAAAGTGGAAAGGATGTTGAAACCATCAATTTTTTAAAAAGCTATTATCAAACAGGATCACCCGCTCATTTTGTGAATCCCCCCGAAGACAGAAAATCCGGGTTTGACCTTCAAGGCGATCCCGACAACGGAAAACTGATCTACGACTTGAGTTGTATGCACTGCCATGAAGGTAAACGATATTCATTTTTTGAACTGGATGATTCAAAAATCACCTTCAAATATCTTAGAAATCATTTTCCGAGATATACTTATGCTTCGATTTACCAGGTTGCCCGATACGGTACTCCTCCCAAGCCAGGCAAAAAAGCTTATATGCCACAATATACTGCTGAAAAGATGAGCGATCAGCAACTAGAAGACCTACGGGCCTACATTGAGAAAATGGCTAAGTGAAAGGCATTTTTAAATTTTCCAGCCATATTTTATCCAGTCCTGTTCATTGTCTATGTCTGAAAGCTCAGGTAGGAGATAACAGGTTTTGCCCAAGTTTTTAATGTTTTCGGTGGTTTTTGGAAATACCTGTGGAGTGCTCCACTCGATATTTTCGAAAACTTCAGGGTAGAAATGGTTCATCCCCAAAAGGTAATATCCACCATCCGTTGCCGGACCGACCACAAAAGGAAAAGTTTCTAGTTTCTCAAATGCCTTATTTACAATTGAACTGGTCAGTGTTGGGCAATCACTACCAATGATCAAAACTTTTTGGTGTTTAATAAAAGCTTGCTGAAAGGCTTTTTTCATTTTTTCGCCAAGATCTTTTCCAATTTGTAAATGTTTCTGAAAATCAGCATTTGGCCAATCATCGTTTTCATCAATAAAATTGTTGTAAAAAAGGAATTTATCGGTTTTGACCTTTAGTGCTACATCAAGTGTGTGTCTGAGCAGTGCCTTATATATCGCCAGAGCGCGTTTGTCGCCCACTGTTTTGGCAAGGCGGGTTTTGACCTTTCCTTTTTCGGCATTTTTTATGAATATAATGAGCGCTGAATTTCCTGGGTTTTTGATATTAAAAGGTTTTTTAAAAACAAAAAACTGGTATTTTATTCGACAAATACCAGTTTGAGAAATAGCTTTTCGGAATGAAATTAATCTTTTTTGCGTTTGTAAAGTTCGTCTTCGTCAACTTTATTGACGACAGTTCCGTCTTTTAGTTTCCGGGAAACAGCTGAATAGGGTCCGGTGACCACTTCGTCTTCTTCTTGTAAACCACTTAAAATCTGGATATACTCATCATCCTGGACTCCGGTTTTCACCTCAACAATTTTGGCGGAATCTCCCTTACAGACGAACACAATTTCTCTAAGTTCGTTGTCTTCTGCTTTGTCTTTTTTTATTTTTTCTTTTTTCTTGTCTTCGTCTTTTTCGCGTGTCGTGACCGACTGAATAGGGACACTTAGAGCATCGTTTTCAGTATGTGTATTTATCTCAACTGAAGCAGACATACCTGGCCGGAAAGGAGATCGATTTTTCCGTGTGATCAGATCATCGTAAGAATCAGGGGCGATCCGGATTTTTACAACAAAATTGGTCACCTGATCGGTAGTCAGCGAAGCCGTTGCCGTGTTGCTGGCTGAGTTGGCAATTTCAGTGACGATCCCTTTAAATTTTCGATCGAGATAAGCATCCACCTCAATTTCAGCAGTGTCGTTTAAAGAAACTCGTAATACATCATTTTCACTTACATCAACCTGAACTTCCATTGCATCAAGGTTGGCAATCCGCATCAATTCTGTTCCTGACATCATAGAAGTTCCGACAACTCGTTCTCCTTTTTCAACACTGAGCATCGAAACGATTCCATCGGTAGGAGCATAAATAGTTGTTTTTCGAAGGCTGGTTCGTAGTTCTTTAAGCGAAGCTTCAGCGCTTTTGACACTAAATCCTGCTGCTTTTGAACTTTGGATAGCTGACTCGAGATTTGCTTCGGCCGTTTTTACATTAGCTGTAGCAGAGCGCAGATTTGCCTCAAGCGCTTTAAGGTTAGATTGTGAAGTTTCAAAATCAGAATCTGAAATGATACCATCTTTATGAAGTCCAATGTTTCGATTGTGGATGGCACGAGTATTTGCAATTTGTGCTTCGATTTGCTCTTTTTGCGCCTTTGCCTGGGTAAGTTGTGCTTTGCTTCTTTCCACTCCTGATTTGGCGTTAGCAAGTTGAGCCATAGAATTGTTGACACTTGCAACTCCTCTTTCAACCTGTGATTGGTATGCATCGGGGTCAATTTTAGCAAGCAATTGACCAGCCACAACCGAGTCACCTTCTTCGATGAAAAGCTCTACGATTTCACCAGAGACATCTGAACTGATCTTTACTTCAGTTTCAGGAAATATTTTTCCGCTAGCTGATACTTTTTCTTTAATTGTTCTTTTTTCAACTTTTTCTATGCTGACTTTTTCTCCTTTTGCTTTTGATTTGCTCTTTACTACAGCAACGATTATTAAAAGGAGAATGACTCCAACAAGGATAAAGACCAGCGTGTTTTTATTTTTTCGCTTTGCCATTGATTTTTTGTTAAATTATCGGAAGCATTTTAATCCTGGGTAAAGGTATTATTTTAAAGTAATTTGTTCACCTCTATAATAATCAACAATTTTTAGTTTATAAATATAATCGTACTTGGCGATGGTATGATCCACTCTCGCCTGATCGAGTTGGTTTTTTGAAGAAGTGAATTCAAAAGTATTTATACCACCTAATTTGTATTTCTTTTCGTTGTTTGAATAGTTTGCCTCTAAAGCTGCAAGGGATTTTTGTGCAGCATCAAGTTGTTTTTTAGCAGCTTTGGCATCAGTGATGGCTCTCATTACGTCCGTTTTCAATTGCTGTTTGGTTTGTTCGTTTGTAATTTCAGTGTTGATAACATTGAGTCGGGCTCTTTCCACAGCGATTTTGTTTCGACTGTTATTGTAAATCGGAATACTCAAAGTAACTCCAACGCTTTGACCAAAATTATCATTGATCTGATCGACATAAGATCGTTCAGGATAAACAACTCCCGTTTCAATGTAAGGAGATATTTCAACATCTGCTATCTGACCATTCTGGCTAACTTGAAACTTTTGTGGTGGCCCCAATATTTCCTCTGCATTATTCCTGTTCGGATTGCTAAAATCTTTTACCATTGTAGCTGCATCTGACCGAATATTTCCAAAAGCAGATAGCGATGGAATCATTCCGGTCTTGGCAATTTTTTCTTCGATCAAGGCACTTTGCATTCGGAGGTCATTTGCTCTGATAATGGGTTGTGTTTGTAGGGATCGCTGATATATTTCACCGAAGGAAAAATCATCAACAGATACACCGGGATCGGAAATGTCAGGGTGTTCTATTTTGAGATCATGATCTGGTGGCAACACCAAAAGGTTTTTAAGACTTAAGTAGGACAGTTCAACATTGTTTTCCTGTGTGATCACAAGTTGTTCGTTGGTTGCAATTTGTGCCTCCAATTGCAAGCGATCATTTTCTGGAAGTGTACCTGCCTGGATGAGTCTGTCCGTTTGCTGCAGCTGATCTTGCGATTGTTTGAGGCGATTATTAGCATTGACGAGTTGATCCTCTGCGAACAAAATATTTAGATACGCAGCGGCCAC
>JANQFJ010000077.1 GCA_028277915.1 Saprospiraceae bacterium | reverse complement strand
AAGTCTTCCATTGTAAATTTGTGTTTGGCGACTAAAATTTACAACTATTGGTTGACTTCATTTTTTATTTGATCATTGATCGCAACTTAGATTAATTATAACAATATCGATCCAAAAGCATAAATTATCAAACTATTTTGCTTGGATAGCTGACTTAACAACACTATATTTACAAACGATTTACAATACTAATGCCCGCCTTTCTTTGTAATTGCTTTATTTTGGCGGGCATTTTTATCCTTCTATAAATCAAAACCCCGACTCATGCCAGGGCTTAAGTTTTCGTCATCTAATTATTTTATTGGATTCAATATACTTTAGTAAAATGTAGGTGTCTTTATAAAAATCGTGAAGGAAGTTCGCAGCCTCCGTATAAAACTTGCTCTTATGGTGGTATTCATCTCTCAAGAGGCTCATAATAGCTGAGCCCAGCCAATACATTCTAAAGTCTAAAGGGTATGTTTCTAAATCAGAGAAACGAAAAAGTGCATCTTTGTGCTTTTGGAGTTCCTGGAGCTGAAATTCAATTTCGGGAGAAAGCTGATCAAAACTGTTCAAGAGAATCGCAAAAGAATAAAAAATCTCGAAAAAAAAGACAAAAAGCAGTGAATTAAGTCACGTTACACAATACAAATTGTGGAGTAAGTTGAGAAAAGCAACAAAACCCAGTAAATTCAGGGGTTTCAGCTCAAATGAACTAAAGTTGAAATAATTGATTAATTGATTTTTACTACACAAAGAGTAGTGCTAATATTTGTGTAACCCTTTATTTATAAAGGGTTCAGGCGGGAAAATAGTGTCCCTGGTGGGACCACAAAGCCACAAACAGCTGATTTTTCACTGTTTGTGGCTATTTTTTTGATCTTTATAAAGGAGATTCGTCGCGAATTAAAAATATTTACATTCAAATTCGTATATTTAGTTAGCTTTCTTCCAAATTTCAAAACTAATTCCTCAAGTGCTTAATCATTAAGTTGTAAATCCATGGAAGAAATGAATTGCTCTACGTTTTTTATCTCCATAAATTTGTTCAATACTTTCAAAAATAGGCTAGTCTATAATTGTTGGATTTTGTTCTTCATGCTTCCCAACATTTTAATTTCACAAGACTGTGATGTACTGTTTTATTATTTCGATGGAGGTAACTTTAGTAATGGAACAGTGATGGACTTTACAGATGACAAAGGATATATACTCTCTGCGACGACCACTGAATTTGGCGCTGTTGGAAAAGATATTCAGGTTATTAGAGTTGATCAGTTCGGCAATGAAATTTGGTCCAAAACCTATGGGGGCAGTGATGATGATATCGCCACCGATGTGGAAACAATAGATGATGGATTTTTGGTTTTAGGTCATGAGGAGATTTCTTATTACGAAGGTGCCTCTCATTTAATACGTCTGGATAATGATGGCAATGTTATATGGGATGTAACATATGGAAACCCTCAGGAAAAAATTGAAGCAAATAGCATGATCATTGATGATGAAGGGAATATTGTTGTCGCTGGGAAGAAGTCCTATTGGGGACTCAATTACTTCGATTCCGATGTTATTTTATTGAAATATGATTTTGATGGAAATTTGCTAGAACAGCAAATAGTCAATTTCTGGATGGATTGGGGCTGGAACTACCCACCTGACTTCGGAAATGTCGGAGCTTCCTCAGTTATCCAAACCAGTGATGGCAATTATTTATTTACGGGATTGATAATGCCACGTGTAGGTTATGTTCCCGTGAAGGGGCATACCATAATTTTTAAAACAGATAAATTTTTTAATACGCTTTGGAACAAAGATTATCATACTTGCAACCATTGTAATTGTCTGGCTGATGGAGTAAGATGTGTGGAAGATGTACAAGGAAATATTTATGTTGCTGTAGTATCAAAGCCAAATCTTTGTTATGATGACATTGGCAGTGAAGTGGTTGTGTTAAAACTGGATTCAATTGGCGAATATATTTGGGATGCAGACCCTATCTCAGGTTTATCAAATGATTTAATCATTACTTCAGACGGCAATTTGGTTTTAGCCTCTAAATCAGGATTAGTAAAAATGGACAAAGATGGAGAATTGCTCTGGGAAAAAGAATTTGAAGAGCATCATGTGACCAACCAAAATCACAGTTTAAATCAGAAAACAAACAGTGACCTTGTCGTTAGCGGATATCGTTACGATCAAGGGGGGGATATTTTCATTGCTATTACTGATTCACTGGGAAATTCATGTACAAATCTAGTTGAAGGATTTGTTTATTTTGATGAAAACGGTAATTGCCTTGTTGATTCTTCAGAACATCCGCTACCACAATTTTTAGTTGAATTGAATCCAGGGCCAATGTATGATATTACCAATAGCGAAGGATATTATCGTTTTGTTGTGGATACAGGAGATTTTGAACTAAGCATTCATCCAATAAATGATCTTTGGAGTACAAATTGCCCTCCTTCTCAAACTTATGATATACATTTTTCTGATGTTTATGAATCTTCAGACTCAACTGATTTTGGTATGGCACCGGCAGATTTATGTCCCTTCATTAGTGTAGATATGGCCTGGACAGGATCAAGGATATGCATGGATGGTCTAATCCTTTTGGAATATTGCAATTTTGGTGCTGCGGCTGAAGACAATTTACAAGTAATTCTTACTTTACCTGGTGAGTTGACTATTGTTGATGCGGACCATCCATGGGCACAAAGTGGAAATGTAGCCACCTTTGAGGTTGGTGAATTGGAAATTGGAGAATGCGGAATTATTTCAATTCAAAGTTTTATTGATTGCGATGCTGTTTTAGGGGAAGAAGTTTGCTTGTCAGTAGAAGCATTTCCCGATGATCCTTGCGCAGGTATGTTCCCTCCGTCAAAAGATACTTTGTGTAGAATATTAACCAATAGTTATGACCCTAATGATAAACTTGGATTAGTAAATAATCGAGAGATATGTTTTGATGAAAATGCTTCAATTGCTTATACTATTCGATTCCAAAATACCGGCAATGATACGGCGTATCGGGTAATGATTTTGGATACGTTAAGTGAAAGTTTTGACATCCGAACGATTGATTTGGGACCGAGCAGCCATCCATATATTTTTGAAATACAGGATTCGAATATTTTAATGTGGATTTTTGATGACATCAATCTTCCAGACAGCACAACTAATTTTTTAGGAAGCATGGGAGCTGCCCAATTCCATATTCAAAGCACTTTACAAACAGGGTTGAGTATATTAAATAATGCAGCCATCTATTTCGATTACAATCCTCCAATCATAACACCTGTTTCCCAAATCAATGCTTGTAATGAATTTTCAGTTTCTGCAGAAATCCAAACGGCTATTTGCGGAGAATGTTATGGTGCAATCGATCTGACCGTTGAAGGGAACACAGGGCCTTATACTTACATCTGGTCACAGGGTTCATCATCTGAGGAAGACTTATTTGATCTCTGCCCGGGATCTTATACGGTTATAGTTACAGATTCTTTTGGGAATACAGAAACGGGTTCTTTCGAAGTACCGGAAACTCCTTCGATGCAAGTTTCTGCCACTACTTCACATCCAACTTGTGGAGAATGGAACGGCACAATTGATCTTTCAGTTTCAGGAGGATCGGCGCCTTATACATATTTATGGACAGGACCTGGTGGTCCCGGATGCCCTCCCATTCCAAACCAAACTGGGTTAGCAGGAGGAGAATATTCGGCAACAATAACAGACTCAGATGGATGCCAGGTAATAGTATCGATTTCTCTAAATATTAGCGAACTGATAACAACTTCATTAAACCAAACGGATGCAAGTTGTGGTATATGCAATGGAGCAATAGAAACAACGGTTAATGGAGGAACACTGCCTTTTACCTACGAGTGGAATACTGGTCAAAACGATGCAAATTTAACAGACTTATGTCCCGGGGTTTATGTTCTAACAGTAACTGACGCAGAAGGATGCACGATGGTTTCTCCTGAAATTGAAATTATTGGCATACAGGTTCCTGAAATGAGTATTTCGTCTTCAGCACCGAGTTGTGCGAGTGAATGTGATGGTTCGATTTTGATCTTAATGGAAAACGGTACGCCGCCGTTCAATTATGATTGGTTTCCGGATGAGTTTGATGGACAGACGAATTTAATTAATCTTTGCGATGGAAATTATGAACTAACCATTACTGACAGTTTAGGTTGTAGCATTTCAGCAAATATTCTTTTAGAAGAACCTGAATCTTTGGAAGTTTTAAGTATAATTCAAGCTTCCTGTTTTGGTGCATGTGATGGAAGTGCAGAGCTTTTTGTTGAAGGAGGAACGCCGCCGTATGAATATGAAAATTTGATTGACCTATGTCCGGGGGAATATCAAATCATGTTAACAGATGCAAATGGATGTATGGTAACTGAAGAATTGATTGTTCCGGAAACGGAAGAGATAACCGTTTCAATCGATTCGATTGGACACACTATTGAAGGTCAATCCAATGGATTTATTCAAATAAATGCCGGAGGAGGCTTAGCCCCTTTTGAATTCGAATGGACCGTGAATGGACAACTGATTTCGGTGGATCAAAATCCGATTGATTTGAGTGATGGTAGTTATTTTGTGAACATCTTAGATGCTAATGGTTGTTCCCAAAATTTCGGTCCGTTTATAGTTGATATATTAGTTTCCCTGAAGGCTCCAAATCTAAATGAGACAATTCAAATTTTTCCAAACCCAACCTCTGGATTACTCCATTTTCAATTTAATTCCAGCGATCCAATTCAGGGTAAATATTTGATTTTCGACGCTTTAGGAACTAAAATTCTTAAAGGCAAAATTGAAGATTTATCCAACAATCAGCTTGATTTAAAAAATGCTGCTGAGGGCATTTATTTTGTAAAAGTAGAAACCGAAAGACAGATCTTTGCAAAGAAAATAATCGTGCTTAAATGATTTCCTCTGATGGTTTATCCTTTTTTGATATTCAAAATAACCAGTTATTCGTTAAAGTAGGAAGATTCAATTGACCCTCCTGCTTGAATTGTATCCAGTCTCTTTTTGAATTCATTGGAAACCTCCAGTTGATCTTTCCGTGCAAAAATCTCTTTTAGGGCTATGAGGGTATTCATATCATTTGGATTCAAAGACTCCGTTTTTTTGAAATAGGGTAGTGCCTGATCAAACAGCTCAAAAATCTCTGCTTTTTTAGCGTCATACTTTTTCAATCCTTCTCTTGAAAAATCATCAGCCAAAGTATTGAGTTCCATTGTTTTGGCTGCTGCTTTGTTGTAATAAAGGGAGCCTATGCTATAGATCGCATCGAAGTAATCCGATTTTTTAGTCAAAGCTTGATTGTAATACTTTAATGCGTTATCAAAATGCTCCTGAGCTTTTTCTTCATTCTTCGCTTCTTGTTCTTTCTGGAAAAGATTGTCATAAACATTTCCCAAAGTAGCATATAGAGAAATATTGTTCGGTTCTTTTTCAATAGCTGCTTTTATTTTATCAATCAAAACATCAAGCTTGTTCAATTGCAAAAAGTGGTTAATCTCGGCGAAAAGCAGTGAGACGTCATCCGGATATTTTTCACGGCCAGCAGCAAGATATTGATAAGCGGTTTCAGCATCTTCTTCTTTTTTAATTTTATATAACGCTTCATAAATCGCAGGTTTGTCAAAATTCCTGTCATACAATTCCTGGAACAAGGGGCCTGCATCATTTGTGCGATTGGCATTCAAAGCAGCCAGACCAGCTATATAAAGTTGGTTTAAATAGTCATCTTCCACATCAAGCGAGCTTTCTCCGGCATTAGTTTTCAAGAGCTTGTGTGCTTCAATTATGCCCATAAAGTTTGAATAAGCCCGGTCATATTTTTGCTCTTCATAAGAGAAGATACCAATGTTGTACAAATTCGATTGTGCAGAACGCAATCCTCTGAGGGCATCTTTGGTCTCATACTTCTTTTCAGCCAGTTCCAATGCTTTGCTATAAGAGGTGAATGCTTCCAATGCAGGGGCTTCTACTGAGGGGATTTCGCTAGCATCCAGGTTCAACTGCTTAGAAGCCACAATCTGCGTGGCGATCTCATTATAAATATCTCCTCTCAATTGCCAGGTCCTGGCTTTACTACTTTCTTCTGCACCCGTAATGGCGATGTCGATTTCCTTTTGCGCTTCTCCCAGTTTCGCTTTATTAGACTGAGGGTCGAGGTTGTACACTCCATTGGCTTTTTTGGCCTTAGTATATGATTTCTTAGTATCCTGAGCCTGAATGCTTCCTACTAACAAAATGAATGAAAGCAATCCGAGAATAATTTTTTTCATGATTTAGGGTTTTAAATTTAATTTTTAAGGAAAGCGTCCTGAAGATTAAATGTAAATAAACTTGAGAATATTGTTAAACAAAGTCAAACAAACTTCAATCAACACGTTTGGAAAATTCAGATTTGAAGTCAATCAAATTTATACCCACTGGAGATCTATAAGTTTCTTTTTCGAATTCAAAATAATATCATATTTATCACTTAATGAACGGGAATTTTTCGAATATTTCTGTCTGTCCGCTTTATTATTGTAAAGTTTTAAAATTGATTCATAGACCTTTTGGTAATCTCTTTCCGGGATCAAAAAACCGTTGTATTTATCTATGCAAATTTCAGGGATTCCGGATACATCTGTGCTAATTATGGGTAATGAATAAGCAATGGCTTCCATTAAGACCACCGGAATGCCATCCTGGTCATTTTTTAATGAGATTGAAGGCAATACAAAACCATCTAGAGAAGCATAAAATTTTTCCTTTGCGCGGCCATTAATCTTTCCAATGTATGTAATCATACTTGTCAGATTTTTTTCTTTTATAAATTTGAGTAGCTTTTCTTTTAAAGGTCCGTCTCCGGCAAGGCTCAATTTAATATTTTCAAATCCCTTCTCTTTTAATTTTTTAAAAGCCCGCAATAAATAAATAATCCCTTTTTTCTTCACAAACCAACTCATAACACCAAGATTGAATATTTGAGATTCCTTTTTCTTGTTCTCTGTTTTAATGTGATCTCTAAATACACCTAATCGGGCCAAAACAATTTTATCAGAGTAAATATATTTTTTTTGAACATAGTCAATGTTATAATCCGATATGCTAAACGACTTATAACAATTATCGACCAACAACTTGAACCATTTGTTATTAAAATAGATATCGTGTGCATGAAAAGTGAATGAAAACAATGGCTTATTTGCGTAAAACCTTTTAATTAACAAGGAAATTAAGGCTGGTTGAGTGGCGAATTGGGCATGCATGTGAGTATCTTTTGAGAATAGGTTCATGTCTAATTTCAAAAACCAACCTAAACTTTTAATGCCTACAGCTGTATTATAGCTAAAGTCAAATTTTAAAATATTCGAAAAAAAGAAGATCAATATGACCACAAACTTCTTTAAAAGATAATTATATAAAAATGGAGTTGTGTAAATGTTGATCCCGTTCTTCTCTAATTGCTGTAATCCTTCTTTATAAAACTCATCCGGTTCTCTTAGAAGTATTAAATCATATTTCACAAAAGTGGAAAAGGCAATTAACTCGTCAATCATCCAAGGTGTAAGAGACTTAACTATGTATTTGTTTTTTAACATCAAGCATAAAGTTTTCTAATAGTTTAAAATGAGATTATTTAATTATAAATGTTCTCAAATGCTTTAGCTTGAAATCGGAAAATTCTATTTAAGTTAATATTTTTTATTGATTTACTTAACATTTTCCAATGATAATCTGCCTTTAATACACGTCAATATTTTATATACATGATTGAAATATGCTCTGTTTTGAAAGCAAGAATGGAGTTAGGAACAATGTAGAAACAAACGAAATTATAAATTTAGCCTGCAATGTTTTAGGAGAAAACTAAAAAGTAAACTTCACTTTTTCATGCTGCATTTTTTGAGCTAAGCGGTTTATGGATGGTTCAGTTAATTGCAAAACCCTGGGATATCCCCCAGTCGTTGGACAATCTCTCATGAGAATGATTAGCTTGCCGGAAGGAGTCAATTGTACCGTTCCCGGTAAAACAGTTGAGCTAATTATTGGATTTAAATCATTTGGCAAATTCTCTTTTAATTGATAGGCCATACGGTTGTTCATTCCTAAGGTGAAAACTTCAGCAAACAATCGCTGTTTTTGCCCATCATTCAGCAAATCGAATTCGGGTCCTTTATCTACCATAAGTGTTTGTTTTTTGAAATAAGAATTGTTAAAATTCAATTGTACTTCAGCGGCAAAACCTGAGGTTTTTTTTGTTTTAAATAGCAATTCATCTCCTGAACTGATTTTTTCCTTTTTTGTGATTCCGACATAAAAGCTCCTGCTGCCAAACATTTGCTCCGTTCGGAATCCTCCCAAGATGGCCAGATAAGTTCTAACCCCGTATTTTCGCGATCCAAATTCAATGATATCATCTTTTTGTATTTCGATGCAGGTATTCATCTCAACAGGAAAACCATTTTTCGCAGGACTGAAATCAGCCCCCGATATTGCTATTTGAGTATCGTTATAGAATTGTAATTTCGGTCCTAGAAGCGTGATTTCCATGACGGCATCTGTTTCTTCATTTCCTAATATCAAATTGCTTAATTTAGCGGCTTCGATGTCCATTGCTCCGGAAACGGGGATTCCATAATTTCGGTAACCGATCCTACCCAAATCCTGGATGGAAGTATGTAGTCCTTCTTTGAGTATTTTAATCATCGACCACCTCCTTTTTTAGTGTATATCTCTTTGACAGTATCTCCAATTGAATTTGTTTGTATTTTTCAAAAGGGATTCGAATGAATTGGATCTTATCGCCAGGCTTTGCAAAGCAAGGAACCACTTTTGTTTTATTAAAAAAGGAAACGGGAGTATTGCCGATTATTTGCCATCCACCGGGGCTTTCATTTGGATAAATGCCGGTCTGCATGCCTCCTATGGCGACGGCACCTTTTGGAATCTTTAACCTGGGCGCTGATTTTCGATCAAAATAAAGGCGTTCATCCAAACCTCCGAGATATAAAAATCCCGGCAAAAATCCAATGGAATAAACCAAGTAGATTGCACGAGTGTGAAGTTCAATAATTTTTTCAACTGGTAATCTTTTTCCAATTGAAATTTCCTTTAGATCCAGACCAAACTTATAGTCGTAGCATACTGGAATTTTCCATAAATAGTTTACACTAGGTTGTTTATCAGTGTCCTCATCATAAATATTTTTTAATTGTTGTTTCAAAAAGTGATAGGAGATGTTGTTTGATTCATAAACGACTGTTAATGAGTGGATTGATTGAATTGTTTCGATTATGCCTTCGATGTTGTTGTCTTTTATTTTTTGTTGGAACGAAAGAATATCCTTCAAAATATTGTCATTCATTTCGGGAGGCCATTCGATTAAAATAGCTGATTTTCCAAAAGGTTTGTATGATGGTGAAAATGAAGGCATCACAATTCGGTTTAATTAAACTGTTCACAAAGTTTTTTGACAATTTCAACAGCGTTTTTTGTATCAGAGTGGACACAAAAAGTTGATGCTTCCAAAGGAACGATTTTGCCGGTAATTGTTGTCACCTTACCTTCATTTTTAATCTGAGTAATCTGAGTAATTATTTTTTTAATATCCTTAATGATTGCATTATTTTTATTCCTTGAGACCAGACTCAGATCATCGTTATAATTACGATCTACGAACGCTTCATAAACAATGTCAAAATTTCTTCGATCAGCTTCAGTGGCAATGACAGAACCATAAGGGACGAAAAGTTTGCATTTTGTTTTATAATTCTCAATAACATCAAGAAAATTAGTTGCAATGGTTTCATTCTTAGCTATATCATTGTACAAAGCACCATGCGGTTTGATATGACTCAACTGAAGCCTGAAATTAAAAACTATGTTTTCTAATGCAGCAATCTGGCGAAGTAAAGTCTCAGATAATTTTTTCTTTGAAATCAGCATTGATTTTCTACCGAAGTTTTCTATGTCGGGATAGGATGGGTGAGCGCCGATTTTAACATTATGCTTTGCCGCCAACGCTACGACTTTAGTCATCGTTTCTTTGTTTCCTGCATGCCCTCCACAAGCAATGCTACAGGAAGTGATAAACGGCATCAACAAATGCTCGTTGTTTAATCCTTCACCAACATCACAGTTAAGGTCAATCATTAAAATGCATTTAATATTCCTTTAAGTCCCAGAATTATAGTGATTAAAATGATTATTATTGAAAACATATTCTGAATGAATGTATTTTTAAAATCTCCTAAAACTTCTTTTTTATTTACAATCCACAACAAGAAAATAGCTACGATTGGTAAAAGCAATCCATTGGTTATTTGAGCGAAGGAGATAATTGTGATAGGTTTAAAATCCAATGAGGAAAAAAGAATCCCTAGAATTAATATAGAAATCCAAACCAGTTTGAATTTAATACTTTTTAAACTTGGATCCCATCCAAAACAACTTCTGGCTACATAAGCCGAAGCGAGCGGTGCAGTAATGGCTGAAGTTATTCCCGCAGCAAACAAACCAGTCCCTAAAAATAATTTTGCTGCTTTGCCGTATAAGGGCTCCAGGCCTTTGGCCAAATCGAGTACATTTTGGATCTCTTCTCCTGAAATAGAAGCCGCAGCTATCATTATTGCGCATGAAATAATTCCTCCTAAAACGATGGATGCGACTAAATCTTTTCTGGCGCAAGGTAAATCAGAAATTTTATTCCATTTTTCATTGACAAGAGAAGCATGCAGAAAAAGATTGTAAGGCACTACTGTGGTTCCAATAATGCCGATAATTATCAAAGTGCTTTTTTCTGGGATTGTTGGAATAATCAAACCTTTTAACAAACTGACGATATTAGGCTTTGTGATGAGGGCAGATAATATGAAAGATAAGCTCATCAAAATGACCAGGCCAATTAAGCTGCGTTCCAAGATTTTGTAATTGCCAAAACTCAATAACCCAAATGCAATAGCTCCAACTAAAAGCGGATAAAATGCAGTCAGTGACGTTCCAATTATTGCATTTAAACCCAGCACGGCGCCACTGATATTCCCTGCTTCGTAAGCAGTATTTCCAATAACAATTGCACCAAGGATTAAAAAAATGGCTAATTTGTTTAAAAAAGGATTAGCAATTTTTTCTTTGATCACAGCTGCCAAGTCATTTTTTGTGATTATCCCAAGTCTGGCTGCCATTTCCTGCAAGATGATGGTGGCAAAAATCGAGAGAGCCATCGCCCACAATAAAGTAAATCCAAAACGAGCTCCTGCCAAAGTGCACAAGGTGACCGTGCCGGGGCCAATAAAAGCTGCAGCTACCAAAGTGCCGGGGCCAATATTTTTAATCCATTTGAACATTTTTGCTTTAATCCAAGCTGAAATATTTTTTAAAAGTTATGCACAAATTACTAATTGAATTTAAGAAACTGTGATTACTTATCGTTCCGCTTCTCAGGAAACCAAGGGGTGAAAGATTGTTTTAGGAGTTTGAATCCGGGCCGAAATAAAAAATTAGAACAGTTTTTGTTTAACATTAGAATCGTAAAATATAGTCTGGAAAATAATTAACCAAATGACTATTCTTTTTTGAATTTTAAACGTTTAAATTATGCGTAACAAAGAAAAGTACGAAAAGAAAAAAGAGTACCAAAACGAATTTGAAATCAAACCAAAGCGCAGAAAAAAAGACTATAAGCAAAAATACAATCATACCAAATTCTGGCTGGAGGAACTGAACTCCGATTTGCAATGATTATTTATTTTTCCCTCCAGCCTCCGTTTCCATTTCTACCCCTTCTCAGCACTTCTTTTCTTCTAAGACATAACTTCACCACTCTACAACATCATTATTTCGAATTTCCTTTATTCATTCAACTTTTACAGGATAGTTAAAACATTCGGCGTATATTTATTGTGCTTTTGACACTATGAAAGTGAATGAAAACATCTTTCGAAAACCAACTTTTTCTCTGCATGAATTTTTCTACTATCGATCTCGTCGTATTTGCCGGATGGATCATCTTTATGATGGGTTTTGGCGTCTGGATTTCTCAAAGAGGTAAACAGGAAACGGCACAGGATTATTTTTTGGCATCCAAAGCATTGCCATGGTGGGCGGTAGGAGGGTCTTTGATCGCTTCCAATATCTCAGCAGAGCAATTCATTGGCATGGCTGGATCAGGTTATGTTGTAGGGTTAGCTATTGCTTCTTACGAATTGATGGCTGCATTGACTTTGATCATCGTAGCAAAATATTTTTTGCCGATCTTTTTGGAAAAGGGGATTTATACAATGCCTCAATTTTTAGAAGAGCGATTCGACAATCGGGTTCGAACAGGATTAGCGATTTTCTGGGTGCTGCTTTTCGTTTTTGTCAATATAACATCAGTATTGTACCTCGGAGGTTTAGCGCTTCAAACGGTTTTCGGAATGAAAGAAATACTGATAAACAATCCGGAGGCACTTGCAGAATGGCTAAGACCCGAGGTGCTCATAGAATGGTTGAAGCCAGGGGCAAGCATACCCAGTGAAATGGAACCGGAATCATTTCAACGCATTTTAAGAGGAGGTATCAGTTTATCCACTTTGAATGAAGCGGGTCATGTTACAATAGTTTATCACATTCCTTTGTTTTGGGGAGTAGTTGGATTGGCAATTTTCGCCTCTACATTTTCAATTCTTGGAGGATTGAAAGCCGTGGTTTGGACAGATGTTGTACAGGTAATCGTTTTAATTATCGGCGGATTAATTGCGAGCTTCATGATATTGCAGGCTTTGGGTGGTAGCTTTTTTGGAGGTTTAAAACTATTAGTACAAGAGGCTCCGGAAAAGTTTGACATGATCCTTTCAAAATCGCACCCTGAGTATATCAATTTGCCAGGAATCAGTGTACTCATAGGTGGGATGTGGATTGCCAATTTATACTATTGGGGAAATAATCAGTATATCATTCAAAGAGCCCTGGCTGCCAAAAGTCTGAAGGAAGCACAGAAGGGAGCAGCTTTTGCAGCATTCCTAAAAGTATTATTACCATTAATTGTGGTTATCCCCGGAATTGCTGCGTTTGTTTTGCAAGCAGATCTTTCCAAAGCGGATGAAGCTTACCCCTGGGTACTCACCAATTTTGTGACAAATGGGTTTAAAGGCCTGGCATTCGCAGCTTTAATTGCTGCAATAGGATCATCATTAAGTTCAATGGTAAACAGCGCTTCAACTATTTTCACTTTGGATATTTACCGTCCGTTTTTCATGAAAAAGAAAAACGGAAAAGAGGAATTCTTAGACGCCAAAGAACACGACAGTCATTTGCTTTCTGACAAAGAGGAAAAACATCTTGTGACGGTTGGGCGATTAGCAGCAGGAGCAGCGTTGATTTTGGGGATTCTGGTTGCACCTATGCTGGGAAATCTTGACCAGGCTTTTCAATATATCCAGGAATACACCGGTTTTATTAGTCCGGGAGTCGTAGCTGTATTTTTATTGGGCATGTTTTGGAAAAAAACTTCTACCAATGCTGCTTTGACAGCAGTGATCATTGCTATTCCATTGTCCATTGCGTTTAAATTTATGACGGAGTTGCCATTTATGGATAGGATGGGACTGTCTTTTTTGATTATCGCAGCGGTTATGGTATTTATTTCTTTGTATGAAAATAAAGGCGATGATAAAAAAGCGATTTTGTTTGACAAATCTCTTTTCAAGACCAGTCCCACATTCAACATATCCGCGATAGTTGTTTTCGGAATTTTAGCTGTAATCTATGCGGTATTTTGGTAGAAAAACTTATTTCTTCGATTCAAAAGAAGTGTTGATAAAAAACGAAATGATATGCGCTGTAAGATTATTGGTTCGGTACGTTAGAGAGTATCGCAGCTGTAACTCATTGAACGCGAATTTTTTAGATAAATATTTAAAAGGAGCGTAACGGAGATTAATCCCGGCTTTGTATGTATTGAACTTAGACAGATCGTAGTCAGAAGTATAAAAATCCTGCTCAATTGAATGTTCCCGATATGGTGCAAAATATTTCGAAGATTTTTGAAAATAAAGTCTGATAAAAGGAGCAATTGAAACGATGCTGTTTAACTTAAATACGGTTTCGTTGGCAATGGCTAAACCTAATATCCCAAAATCATCAGCATAAAAATCCAATTCATTTTTTAAAATAGTATTTCCTCCAACAAAACTGTTTAGTTTGAATCCCAAAATCCCTTTGATTCGCTGATGAGGCAGGTTTTCAACTTTTAAATCCCCATTATTAAAATAAACCCGATGAAAGGGAGTGGACAGCAAACCATGTTGATAAATAAAAGCCGGATAAATACCCAGCAGGTTTCTTTTATTAATTACCTGCGTGAAACCAAATTTGAAATTGTAGGAATATCTGTTATGAATATTGAACCACTCTCTGGGTCTCAATTCTTCTGGGTAGATTAATCGCACGGGTCTTTTATAATCCGGACTAAGTCTACCCCAACGTAAATCGTCGATAAATGCCAGAATATCGACGGAATAGGTTCGCATTTGATTTTTGCCAGTATAAATTAACCCAAGATTTAAGGGGATTGAGGTATAATCCGATTCAATAGAAAAACCTGATCCTCCGGAAATGATTAATCGTTCATTTTTAAAACCTCTTGAATAACCGACATCAAGATGAGTACGCGTGTCCAGAATTGAAGCGGATGAGACATTAAAATCGATTTTGTCGGTAGAAGCAGAACTAATGACATCGGCACCAGCTTTTACAATTATTGAATTCTTTTCTTTGAACGTACTTTTAAGAATAATTCCAGGAGCATAGACGATAAGCTTTTCGGTACCGATTCCTCCGGTTATTGCTGAGTTGTTGCCATCCTGAATGTAGTGGCTGTATAAAAAATCAATCTCAGTTTTATTGATTGTTTGTTTTTTAAAAATGCTATCACTTTCTTGAGATTTCAAGTGAAAAGCAGCAAAGATGAGCGCTCCAATAATGATATATCTTTTAACCATTTTTTAAAAACTGAGTAGATTTAATTGCATCCACAACCACCACTAGATTTTGAACTTCCAGCAGGTACTGCTCCTTCTCGAATGGTATGAACATAGTTTTCAAAAGATTTTGATGGAGGGTTTCCCAACTGCATCTGCGGATCATTGATATAAATTCTTTCATATGGCTTGAGTGATTTGCAACTTCCAAGCATAAAGAAAACAGCCACAAAGAAGATCAATTTACAGTTCATTTGCCAAATCTAACTTTTTTGAAAAAGAAACCTCATTTTTTTCATCAATGAATATTGCATGAGTGTTGGGTAGCTGATCAATAAAATGCATTCCGGTGTCAGTTCCCATCACATAAACCGCCGTTGCCAATGCGTCTGACAATTCAGCGCTGGGGCTAAAGATACTTACACTTTTAATGCCTTTCAATGGCAGGCCACTGATCGGATTAATATTGTGCGAATACCGGATTCCATTGTGTATGAAAAATTGTTCATAATCTCCGGACGTAGCCACGGAGGTATTTTTTAAAGGAGCAAAAAACAACATTTCAGCTTTATTATCCGGGTGGGCAATTCCAACTTTCCATTTTGATCCATCCTTGCGATTTCCAAAGGCGGTTAGGTCTCCGCTGGCGTTGATTACTCCAGAGGAAACTCCGTTTTCCAACCAAACTTTTTTGACTCGGTCAGCAGCGTACCCTTTTCCAATGGCTGCAAAACTAATGTGCATGCCTTTTTGTGTAAGAAAAACAGAAAGATCGTCTGGATTCAGCTTTATTTTTTTCCAACCTACTTTTGAAAGTGCTTTTCGAACGATTTCCCTTTTGGGGAAACCAAAAGCTTTGTTTTTAAACTGATAAAGATTTTTGAGCGAACCGGTGGAAATATCAAAAGCGCCCTGTGTCAATTTGGATAGAATGAGACTTCTTTCAATCAAATCAAAAACTTCCTGGGTTACTTGAACAGGATGGATTCCGGCATTTTTGTTGATTTTGGTGGTAAGAGTATGGTCGTTGAATTCAGAAATTAAATTTTCAATTCTTTGGATTTCTTTTATTCCAATATCGAGGAGATGATTGGCTTTTGGATTGGATTCACAGACAATTTTCAACTCAAAACCGCAGCCCATCAGTTTTTTTGAAATACGAAACTCATTCATTTAAATCTTTGAGTTTTTCCAGGACCATTTCGGAAAATTGGCTGGCAGTTTCGTTTTTATATTTCAATGGTTCATATTTTTCCTTTGATTGTGAAAGGATAATTGTTGGAAAGATACCCTGAAAAGCAAATGCTTCGGCAATAGACTCATTCCGTTTCACGACTTTCGGAGAGAGTTTTTTTCTCTGTGGAAAGTCAACAATTTCAAGCGTAATTTCATGGCGCTCCATCGTTTCTAAAAAAGCTGTATTGCGGAGGACATTTTTCTCCATCCGTCTGCAATCCGGACACCAGTCGGATCCTGTAAAAATGTACAAAACAGTGTTTGAAAAATTTTCGTTTTCGATTTCAAAATCTTGCGCCACAACAGCCGTCAAAGGCAATAAATTCATCCAGATTATAATTAAAAAAGGCATATTTTAGATTGTCAATGTTCAATTCATAACTCAAAAAAGGGACTAATAATTATTCTTATCTGCTCAAAAATATTAAAGATTGAATTCTTTTTCAAAAACTAAATTGCTTTGACAAAGTTTTTGGCGTTTAAAATTCATCACTCCTCTGTTCAGGCTTTAAAAGATTTTTATGACAAAAATTTTGAAAAAAAGAATGAATTTGTATATTTGTACTATACAAGTGGTACAATACTCATAGTAAAATGAATAACGACAATGATTACAAAGCTAAACTTTTAAAAAACTGGGAAGCCACCTATAAAAAAGGGCAGTTGTCATTTTGGCTTTTGCTGTCATTAAAAGACCAGCCCGTATTTGTAAGTGAAATAAAAGATTTTATCGAAACAGTAACGAAGGGAACAATTTCCTGCGAAGGCCAAAGCCTCTACCGTGCACTGCGAAAATTCTACGACCTTGAGATTGTTGATTTTGAATTGAGAAAAGGAAATAAAGGGCCAGACAGAAAATATTATTCGCTTACACCAATAGGAAAGGAGCTGCTGCATGAATTTACTCAAAGAAATATTAGTCTTTTTTACGAAAAAAAAGTGGCTGATTTGGTAAATAATAAAACTCAAAAATAATGAAACCATTGACTAAAAATTTAAAATATTTTAGTGGCATAGCCATTATTTTCTCAATTGTTTTCTTCTATAATTTATACGCTGCATTGCAAGCACAATCTTATAACAAAATATGGGTTTACGCTCTCTTATACGGTATTTTAATGTTTTGTGCAGGATTGATCTTGGGGTATAGAGATCCGGTCCGAGAGAGCAGAACTGACCTTGGGTTTCAATATCATTTGATAACCTTTATCATTGTAAATGCCATTGGTATTCCTGCTTTGTTTTTTGCAATGGGTTTGAATATCGAAACTATAACAGGTGCAATTCTTCAATCATTTTCATGGGGTTTGGGACTTTTCGTGCACTATTATTTTAGTTCGAAATCTCTCAAAGGAATGGACAAGGAGGAGGTTTTTGTTTAAAAGTAAATTTTAAATAATCTTGGAAATATTTCTCAGCGCAATAGCGTAAGCGAACCAGATTGTACCTCGGTAAAAATGGTTCCGTCTGCTTCGTATCCCTCAACATTCAATTGCCAAACATATACTCCATTTGCTGCAGGTTCTCCGTTGACTGTTCCATCCCAACGTTCATCTGGATCGGTTGATTCAAAAAGAAGACTTCCCCAACGATCAAAAATTGTAAGTTTCATATTGATGATATGAAATCCATAAATCCCAAACGAATCATTGGTGCCATCAAAGTTTGGGGTGAAAGCATTTGGGACATATATTCTGGTTGGACAAATTTCTTTCAAAGAAACGGTATCAGTACCGATGCAGCCATATTGGTCTACAACCTCAACCCAAAAAGTACCTTCACCCTGAACAGTAAAATTGGGGTCTGTAGAATTATCCTGCCACAAATAGTCTGAAAAATCACCAGGATCAAGGGTTACTAAAACATTTTCCGAACAAAAAATAGTGTCATTTCCAAGCTCAGGTTCAGGAGTAGCGATAATTTCAACAGAGGTGTAAGACGGATAAGTGGCGCAGCCCGAAACGATACCGATTACTGCGTAATCGCCAGACATTTCCGGTTTAGCATTTGAAATGATCGGAAATTGGGATTCCGAAAAATAATTGTTTGGGCCAGTCCACTCAAACCGAGCGCTTGTGATATCAGTAGCGCTGAGGCTGAATGATTCACCTTCACAAATAATCGTGTCTCCTGAAGCTTCAACGGCCTGTCGCAAACTTATCAATAAATCTCTATTCAAAGTATCATAAGTTTCAAGGCATTCATCATAGATGATCAACTCCACAGGATAGAAGCCCAGACTTGGATAAAAATGACTAAAAGCAGCTTCAGTCGAAGTATTTCCATCACCCAGATCCCATGAAAAAGTATATCTGGCCGGAGATAAATTCGCGTCAAAATAGATCGTATCATTGAGACAGCCACCTTCCGGAATTGGATTGGCATTTATACTTTTAAAACTGGCGCCACCACTATAAGCGTATGATTCAACTGTACCGTAACCATAAGCAGTAGCTATGACTCCGCAAGCTTCAGAAATGATAGTATGTGCACCAGCGTTGACTTGAATTCTTGCAAAAGTGAACTCATCATTCTGACCAACCGTGCCTATCATAGCACTTCCGGGGATCGCTTGTCCGTCGAAAGATATGAATGGAAAATCTGCCGTTGCAGCAATTATATTTATAAAATTTTCTGAAATGTTTTCCAATGAAGAATTGTACAAAGTGACTGTATCTCTGGTCTGTTCAACACTATTAAGCAACACCATGGAGGGATCACCTAAAGAGTGTCCGTTACATTGCGACCCCACCAAAAACTGTGCAACCTGGATGGGGTTATTTGCTACTACGAAGGTTGCTTCAGATTTTGCATATTCTGCAAATTCTCCAGCATTTAAAAAATAGGTTTGCGTTGTGCTTCCGATCACATCAACTGTGGTATTATCTTCAGAAGCGAGTATTCGATAGATATCATGACTAACTTTTGCATTTGGAATTGTGACAAACTTTTTGCCCCAGGTGCTCAGTGGATACATTTGTTCCAATAAATTATCACGAGCATTACAACCAGTCGGTACTTCAGTCCAACGATTACCTCCAAATACAGCAATTTTTTTATCAGCTATCACATGAGAACCAGTCAAATCTCCAGTACCTAATCTGGCCTGCACCTGAAAAGTTTCTCCGGCATCCAGTTGAATTGTAAAATTAGATCCTTCGGGTTTGCTTTGTCCGGTTTCATCTGCTACCGTTATTGTGATCATTGTTTCGTTTTCAGTTCCGACGATTAAAAACTCTGAGGGGAAAATACCGTTAGTCTGGTTGATCCCTTCGTAAGTCATTGTGTAATATTCGTTTCCCAAGGAACTTATTGGGAGTACAACTGTTGCTTCAGACCTATAATCATTGTATTGGTGGATATAAACCGAAACAGGTAAAGCCGCGGTTAATTGTATTCCAACATCGTCAATTATTTCAGACCCCAGCACTTCAGTATAGAATGGTAGGGTAATGATTGTGACATCATTGGCTGTTACTGAAAATGGCTGTGCCCAATTGTGGTGAGGGATAGTGATTGTACCGGTGGTATTGTATTTTGAAGTAATCATCGCCACCTTTCTGTTTGCATTAATATCGCGATGTTCCATAAAACCAAACCAAAAGCTTTTGCCTTCATTAGTCTGACCATGAAGTGTAAAAGAAAAGAAAACAGTGAGAGCAAAGACGATACTCTCAAAGCATAATTTACTTGAAAAAGTATGTTTTGAAAAGAATTGGAAATTTATTTTAAATGACTTCTCCAAAGGCTTTGCTTTTTCATTTTATCAAAAAGTCATTATTCATTTATTAATATAACCTTTTCAGAACAATTCCGGTCAAAAGCGAATTTCAAATATTTTAAATTCCTTTCGTAGTTATCCTTAAGACCATAAGGACTGGAATTATCTAAGTAGAGTCACATCCCCGGCTCGATCATCATTGCCAATTTCCTGCCCCAGTCTTGTACTACCCTCAAGTGTCCAGATGTAAACATCAGAAACTGCAAGTTCGTCTTTGTAGGTTCCATCCCAGGCCTCTGTAGGATCAGTCGTTTCAAATACCTTTTCTCCCCATCTCGAATACACACAAAAACGATATACTACAAAATCTGAAGGAGGGACTGAGAAAAATGGCCGGAAGGTATCATTCGCTTCATCTCCATCAGGAGTAAATACACTTGGGACACCAACCATCAACGGGCAAACTATGTCAATGGAATCTGCACTGTTTCCACAAAACGGAGTCGTAGCAACTACAGAATAAGTGCCTTGTTCGGTGACAACAATAGAATCAGAAGTAACACCTGTTGACCATGCCAAACCACTTACAGGGCCTGATGTGTTGGCAAATAAGGTCTCTTCACCATCATCACAATAACTTTCATCGCCAATGATCGTGACGGTAGGCGGTGTAGCGGTAAGCTCATAGCTATCCGAGCTTTCACCACAGAAGTCTGTAAATACTGTCACCGAATAATTTCCCGGTTGGGTAGCGACAATATTATCCATATCGGATCCTGTTGACCACAAAATACTATTTACAGGTGCTGAGATACTCGCAGTCAGTGATTCTTGACCTTCTGTACAATAAGTACCCTCAGCATCTATTGATACAGATGGAGGGGTAGTGCTTATGACCAAATTGGTATCGGCACTGTCATCTCCACATTCGTTGGTAGCAGTCACTGAATACGAACCATTATTCATAACCTGGATCGTACTGGTAGTTTCTGTAGTTGACCACTCCAAAGAAGTAGTATTGCTGGCGTTCGCAGTTAAATTTACAAACCCCTGTGTGCAGTAAGGACTTTGATCGATGCCTATCTCAACCTCTGGTAGTGGTTTTTCAGATATACTGGAAGCAGTACAGAGTATATAACAATAATCTTCACCCATAGTCACCGTCACCATATAATCCCCAAATTCAGTCACTGTAAGCATAGGGGTAGTATCTCCTGTACTCCATTCATAAGCTATGGCACCTGGGGTGGTTGCATCATAAGTGTCGCTGAATATTTCATCAGGGCAGTAGGGACCAAAATTTTCCAAATTGAGTGTAGGAGGGCTAAAGCCTCCATAGTTTAAAGTGTCAACAACAGTGATATCCTGAGATAAGCTTAAAGCGGTAGTGGTAAAGGCTATCGTATCAGTAACAATAGTGTCAGCAATGAGGATATCTTCTGGAATTTCATCGTTACAAAGCGTTTGTCCGTTGGCATCTGTTTTTATAAGAAATGGGCCAACCTGTTCATCCATTTCGTCACTTGACAATAAATATCCAAATCCGCCATCGCCGGTCTGAATTAACCCATTTGCAGTGATGGATTGATTTGTAGCAGGATTGTATTGATGCTTCCAGGTAATATTTCCCAATAAATCAATTTTCAGCATGAAGGCGAAACTTGTATCTTTTAAAAGGCTTCCACTAACCACTACCTGACCATCACTAGCAAATAGCAGATTGTTGATATGGACCGTATCGGTCGTGCCAAAATCAACTTTTATGACCCACTGAACCTGACCAATGGTATCTGTTTTAATCAATAATCCAGGAAAAGAATTTGGAGAATCCAGTTTTCTTCCACCGATCAAAAATCCTTCGTCTGGAGTTTGAATCACAGCAGTCCCCATTTCGTCAACGGTACTGCCATATTGCCTACTCCAAAGAACCTGTCCGGCGCTATCAGTTCTAATGAGCAGGATATTATCGCCGTTTGTGGGGTGAGCTGCAGTTCCGCAAAGGATGGCCCCGGAATCTCTGGTTGTTTTCGCTTTATGGATCTCGTCATTCATGCCACTCCTTTCCAACACATTGGCCCAAATGATATTGTCAGCGCCATCAAGTTTGGTTATATACACGTCATGATTGGAATTATCTTCATAAATATCACCCGCGAGTAGTATTCCACTTTCCAAAGTTGAATCAATGGCTATATCTCCAAATCCGGAAGGAAGGTTCATATCACTTCTTCCAAAACCCGTTGTTGAAGTTACTAAACCCGAAGGATCGCATTTCATTAATATTTTATTTAAAGCGGTATCCTGTAAAATTCCTGCAATTAAAAAACTATCGCCCTGAAGCAATCTGAGTGCGCCATCAGGAAACACCTTTTTTTCAAATCGATAATCTTTACTCCAGGAAATTTCCCCCTTGTCCGTAAGCTTAGTGATGGTATAAAATTCAAAGGTGAGAGAATCCAACGGCCTTCCAGCTGAAAGGACAAGGTAACCGTTGTCTGAAGTTTGTTTAATATCTATTCCGGTATTTTGACGATCGCTTCGGTACAATCTTTCCATCTGTTCCTGACCATAAATACTAAAAGAGATTAGAAATGCAAGTGAAATCAGTAGGGAGTTCTTTAAAGGCATAGCTAAATGTTGTTAATTAAAACAAGTTTTAAAAACTTATCAAAGGCAAATATTTAATGTTCAAAGCTCACTGAATAGGAACTTGAGTTCGCAACTTATTAAAGTAACGATAAAACTAACAAAAATATCTATTCAAATAACGTCTTAAAAGTTAATTTGTCTGTTAGTTTAAATTTCTTTAAAAGTGTAAAAATGTTTGTGTTTTGAAAAACGAACACGGTTCAAACCGACGAACTAAACAATTGGCTCGTTGGTTTTTCTCTCCAAAGCTTTGCATCGATCGCCATGCAGATGTTTCTGATAAAGGGGCGGCCTTGCTCCAAAACTTCTAAATGAAACGGATAAAGTTTCAATAATCCATCTTTTTCTAATTCCTTGAGTCTTTCAAGGCCATCGTCTATGACTGGATCATAATTCCCAGGTGCTGACCAGTTGGTTTCAAAATTGCACATAATATTTAGGATGTGTTTCCTAATGATTAAGTCTTCATCATTCAAAAGGTGTCCGCGGATAATTGGGATACTACCTGCATCAACGCTTCTCTGATAATCTTCAATTTTCTTATCATTTTGAACAAAAGTACTCCATGAATCACTAATTGAAGAAGCTCCTAATCCGATCATTAGTTCTGTGTGAAAAGGAGTATAACCCATAAAATTACGATGGAGAGTTTTGTTCTTCATTGCTTCATACAAACTATCTGATTTCAATGCGAAATGATCCATTCCGATTTCGACATATCCGTTTTCTTCAAGCAGTGCTCTTCCAAGTTCGTATAATGCTCTTTTTTCCTCTCCAAGAGGAAGATCAGCCTCGGAATATGCCCTTTGACTGGGTTTGATCCAGGGTACATGTGCATAGCTGTAGAAAGCTATTCGATCCGGACGCAGCGCTTTAATTTTTTCAGTGTTGGCAAAGATGTTTTCGGGGGTTTGTAGCGGGAGCCCGAAAATAATGTCAAAGTTGATCGAAGTATAACCAATTTTTCTGGCTAATCTGGTGACTTTTTCAACATCTTCAGTGGTCTGCTGGCGGTTGATTATTTTTAAAATATGATCAGCAAAATCCTGAACGCCAATGCTTATTCTCCGAAAACCAAGATCGTAGAGTATTTTCAAATGATCCTCAGTGGTACTGTTTGGGTGAACCTCAAAACTAAATTCATGGTTTTCAGCGATTTTTGCCTTTTCAAATATTCCGGTTATCAGTTTTTTAAGCTGACTGGCCTGAAAAAACGTGGGCGTTCCACCACCAAGATGGATTTCTTTAATGATGGGTTTTGCAGGTAATGTATCCAGGTAAAGTTGCCATTCTTTCAGCAAGGATTCAACGTAAGGTTCTTCGACCTGATGGTTTTTTGTGATCCGTTTGTTGCATCCGCAATAAGTGCAAAGCTGCTCACAAAATGGGAGGTGGATATACAAACTGATTTCATTGTTTTTTGAAAAAGCGATTTGCACGTTTTCAATCCAGGATTGTTCACCAGGAGGTGTTTTGTCCCAATAGGGAACGGTTGGATAACTGGTGTATCGAGGTGCCTGGGTATTATATTTTTTTAATAAATCTGACCGCATTTCATTTTTGTATTTTCTAAAAAAATCAAAGCACAAAATACGTTTGAATTGGCAAGGTTACAGATGACCGGAATCACTAAAAAAGATGACTTTTGTCATGGGTTGCAAAAGGTAAAATGTATTTTTGCCTCATGTTTTTTTATTTTAAAGCACTGCATATTATTGGTTTTGTTTCATGGTTTGCTGGACTGTTTTATTTGGTTCGGCTATTTGTGTACCATGTTGAAGCAGAACAAAAACCTCAACCCGAGCAGGATATTTTGAAAAAGCAATTCAACGTGATGGAGTTGAAACTTTACCGGATCATCACAAATCCTGCGATGATCATTACTGTTATTTTCGGAATTGCTATGCTGATCATAAATCCGGCTTATCTGACAATGGGCTGGATGCAAATCAAGCTGGCCTTAATGGTTTTGTTGATTGGTTACCACTTTTTATGTAAAAAAATTATCACGAATCTGGAAAACGGGACAAACAAAATTGACTCATTTCAGCTGCGATTATTCAATGAAGTCCCAACGCTATTTTTAGTTAGTATTGTACTTTTTGCAGTAGTTAAAAATGGTTTAAATTACTGGTATGTTTTAGCAGGTATGGTTGCCTTTTCTGTCTTTTTGTTTTATGCTGCAAGCGCTTACAGGAAGAAAAGAGAATCTCAAAACTCCTGATCGCAATGTTTATTAGCTTAAAAACTGATAAAAGTCACCTTTTAATGGTGACGAATGTCATCAGCCAGATTTTACCCCTTAGCTAACTTTATCCGCAATCTTTTTTTGAACGTATTTAAACTTTAAAAATATATGGCCTTTTATCAGAGAGCAGGGAAAATTCCTCGCAAAAGACATGTCCAATTTAGAAATAATAAAGGTGGCCTTTATGCGGAAGAACTCGTTGGTACTGAGGGGTTTGCGGGTACATCATCACTTGTTTATCACCTTCATCCACCTACCATGGTGAAAGAAACCGGAGAACCCTATTCTGTTGAACCTGAAGTTGCTATCTCCAAAAATCTAAAGAGCCTTAGCTTTAAAGGATTTGATATTAGTCCTGAAAATAATTATCTCGAAAGCCGGAAAACTTTGTTTGTCAACAATGATTTGCACATCGGCTTGGCAGCTCCACGCGAAAGCATGGAAGATTGGTTTTTTAAAAATGCTGACGCTGACGAATTAATATTTGTTCACAAAGGTTCCGGAATACTCAAGACGATTTATGGAACGATTGATTTCGAATACGGGGATTATTTGGTCATCCCAAGAGGTACGATTTACCAGTTTAAATTTGAGACGGAGGATAATCGATTGCTTTATGTTGAATCTTTCAGTCCAATCGCTACTCCAAAAAGATACCGCAACCATTTTGGTCAATTATTAGAGCATTCTCCTTTTTGTGAAAGAGATTTCAAAACTCCCCATAGTCTCGAAACTTATGACGAAGTGGGGGATTTTAAGGTTCAGATCAAAAAACAAGGATTGATCTATCCTTATGTGTACGAAACCCATCCGTTTGATGTAGTTGGTTGGGATGGTTTCCATTATCCTTATGCAACTTCTATTTTTGATTTTGAACCGTTAACCGGACGAATCCACATGCCGCCGCCAATCCATCAGCATTTTGAAGGGAATAATTTTGTGATTTGTTCCTTTGTACCGAGATTATACGACTACCATCCGGAGGCTATCCCGGCACCGTATCATCATTCCAACATTGATTCTGATGAATTGCTTTATTACGTGGATGGAGATTTTATGAGCCGCAATAACATTCAAAAAGGACAGGTCACACTTCATCCAGGAGGAATTCCCCACGGTCCACATCCAGGAGCAATTGAGCGTAGCATTGGTCAGAAAGCTACAGAAGAGTTAGCTGTAATGATCGATCCTTTCAATCCGGTTATGATTACTCAGGAAGCAATGAACATTGAAGTCAAAGATTATTACAGATCCTGGCTTGCTGTGGAACATTAGCATTAAAAAAACCGAATTTCAAAATCAGTTTAACAAACACACTACTATGACTAGGAAAAGAAATTTAGACCATATCCCCGAAATCATGCTACCACGAAAAGGGGAACCTGAAAATCTGTTTAAAAACAAGTTTATGGAAAAGGTTAGCCGTTCCCCTTTTTGGGTGCCGGTGGTGATGCATATTACTATCATTTCATTTTTCCTTTACATGGCTTTTACGACGTTCTCAGCTTGGACAGTCATTCCGCTATTTTTTTTAGGTGCTTTGACATGGACGTTCACAGAGTATTGGGTGCATCGAGTAGTTTACCATTGTGAAACTGAAATGAAATGGTTGTTGCGATTACAATTTGTTGCACACACCATTCATCATCAGTATCCTAAAGATGCTGGACGCCTTGCCATGCCGCCAATTCCGGCATTGTTGCTGGTATCTGCATTTCTGGGGATTTTTTGGTTGATCGGTGGGCAATATGCTTTAGCGTTTTTTCCAGGTTTTTTATTTGGGTATTTGATGTATGTGAGTATGCACTTTGCACAACATCGTTATAAGCCACCTAAATTTAAACCACTTAGGGAGTTATGGCGCTTTCACGCTTTGCACCATTATCAGTATCCAAACAAAGCTTTTGGTGTTTCGACCAGATTGTGGGATTTCATTTTTCGAACAACGCCTGATTAACTTATTTTTTAAAAAACCTAATTTAAAATGACTGACTTAAGAAATATTGCCAATTATGACTATTCTCTGGAAAAGATATTTCCGGATGCGGAGGATTTTTTACCTCTGCTTGGGACAGATTATGTTGAACTTTATGTTGGGAATGCCAAGCAGGCAGCGCATTTTTACAAAACTGCCTTTGGATTCCAGTCTTTGGCTTATGCTGGCCTGGAAACAGGTCTTAAAGACCGTACATCCTATGTCGTTCAGCAGGATAAGATCCGCTTGGTTTTGACCACTCCACTCCAATCGGACAACCCTATCTCGGATCACATCAAAAAGCACGGTGATGGTGTAAAAGTGATCGCCCTTTGGGTAGAGGATGCTGCTAAGGCTTTTGAAGAAACAACCAAACGAGGGGCTGAGCCTTTTATGCAACCAACTGTGGAAAGCGATGAATTTGGAGAAGTCGTCCGATCAGGAATCCATACTTATGGAGATACTGTTCACATCTTTGTCGAGCGTAAAAATTATGGCGGCGTATTTCTACCTAATTTTGAAAGATGGGAATCTGTTTACAATCCCACACCAATTGGTTTGAAATATATCGACCACATGGTAGGGAATGTTGAGTTGGGAAAAATGAATCATTGGGCCAAGTTTTACAAAGACGTGATGGGCTTTGCCAATCTCATTACTTTTGATGACAAGGATATTTCAACGAAATACACAGCATTGATGAGTAAAGTGATGACCAATGGCAACGGTCGCATCAAATTCCCAATCAATGAACCAGCAGAAGGCCTGAAAAAATCTCAAATCGAAGAATACCTCGATTTCTATGAAGGAGCTGGCTGTCAGCACATAGCAGTTGCCACAGATGATATCATCCACACGGTAAGCGAATTGCGAAGTCGTGGCGTTGAGTTTTTACACGTTCCGGGGACCTATTATGATTCAGTTTTAGAGAGAGTAGGGGAGATTGACGAAAATTTATTAAAATTGAAAGAGCTTGGAATAATGGTAGATCGCGACGATGAAGGATATCTGCTTCAGATTTTTACTAGACCAGTTGAAGACAGACCAACGTTGTTTTTTGAAATTATTCAACGCAAAGGAGCACAGTCCTTTGGAAAGGGAAATTTTAAGGCTCTTTTCGAATCTATCGAAGCAGAACAAGAAAGGCGAGGAACATTGTAAAACTAAGTTTCAGTTATTGTTCTAGTCCTTGAAGGGAAGTAAATGTTGAAACGGATTTGTTCAACTCCATTTTTGCTGTGCTAGGAACCCAGGCAAGGGTTCGATTGGTGTTGTTGAAAGTTGTATCCGTTGAAGCCCGTGTATTTTGCTGACATGACTTTCGAAGAATCTCTCGATGAAAGGAGCAAGGAATTGGGTTTAAAAACTTAAAATATTGGTTATATTTATTGATGGTTTAATAATAATATAATCGAGTGAAAGTATATTTTAAATCCGTTTCTGTTTTGTTGAGGATATTTTTTAATTTAAAAATCAAACTATGCTACCTCCTATAAATTTTAAAAAATGGATCGACGATAACAGGCATTTACTGAAACCGCCTGTAGGTAATCAAGTGGTGTACAAAGACACCGATTTTATTGTCATGGTTGTTGGTGGACCTAATGCCCGCAAAGATTTTCATTATAATGAAGGCGAAGAATTCTTCTATCAGATCGAGGGAAATATGACACTTCCGATCATTCAGGACGGGAAAGTGAAAAACATCGAAATCAAAGAAGGTGAGATATTTCTTCTTCCTCCAAAAGTGCCACATTCGCCTCAAAGAGGCCCAAATACCGTTGGGCTGGTAATCGAAAGAATGCGAAAATCTGATGAAAAAGATGCTTGTATGTGGTTTTGTGAAAATTGTAACACCCAGCTCCACCGGGCAGAATTTCACCTGGATGACATCGTCGAACAACTTACCAAATTGCTCAATGAATTTTATTCAAGTGATGAGCTCCGAACCTGCAAAAATTGCGGAACGGTAATGGAAAAACCCGAACTTAAAACTGTAGAAGCTTGATGAAAAGTGCAACTATCGTAGGAGCCGGCCTAGTGGGATCGCTTTGGGCGGTTTACCTTTCAAAAGCAGGCTATAAAGTGAAAGTCGTTGAAAGGCGACCAGATATCCGGAAAGCTGAAATTTCAGCTGGCAAGTCCATCAATTTAGCATTATCGGACAGAGGGTGGAAAGCATTGGATGCGGTTGGTGTAGGTGACGAAATTCGCGAAATCGCCATCCCGATGTATGGCCGGATTATGCATGACCTTGAAGGAAATTTGAGCTATCAGCCTTATGGGCAAAAAGGGCAAGCCATTTTTTCAGTTTCGAGGGGTGAACTTAACGCCCGGATGATGACCATCGCTGAGAAAGTTGGTAATGCTGAAATTTTTTATAACGAAAAGTGTGAAAATGCAGACTTGGAAAAGGGCATTGTTTACACCATAAATACATTGACAGGAGAACAATTGGAGTTTAAATCAGATTTGATTTTTGCGACTGATGGGGCGTTTTCGGCTGTTCGGTACAACGCCATGCAAAAGGTGGATCGTTTCAATTTCAGCCAGCAATACATAGAAGATGGTTACCGCGAAATTTTACTTCCTGCCAATGAGGATGGTACTTATAAACTAAAAACCAATGCACTCCACATCTGGCCTCGTGGGCGTTTTATGCTGATCGCACTTCCCAACGAAGACGGATCTTTTACCTGTACATTGTTTATGCCTTTTGAAGGGCATAAAAATTCTTTTGAAAATCTCAAGTCCAGAGACCAGGTTGAGCACTTTTTCAAATCAACATTTCCTGATTTCTTCGAATTGATGCCAAATGTAGCTGATGCTTGGGAGGATCATCCGCTGTCTTCACTTGCACTGATACGATGTTATCCGTGGACGCATGGCAAAACGGCACTGATGGGTGATGCGGCACATGCGACCGTACCATTTTACGGACAGGGAATGAACTGTGGTTTTGAAGATTGCACCAAAATGTGGGATTTGATGCAAAAACATGGGGAAGATTGGGATGCCATTTTTAAGGCATATGAACAATGGCGCAAGCCAAACTGCGACAGCATGCAAAACCTTTCGCTTCAAAACTATCACGTTATGCGAGATCATGTTGCCGATCCGAAATTTTTATTGCAAAAAAAGCTCGAACGAAAAATGCAGGAAGCTTATCCTGAAGAGTATTTGCCATTGTATTCTATGGTCACTTTTAGTCATATTGATTATGCTGATGCTGAGAGAATAGGGGAGGAACAAAACAGAAAGATACAGAAGATCATGAACCTGAACGATATCGAAGCGCTTTTTGAAAATGGTCAGATCGATGACCTCATTCATCAGTTTTATATTCAACTTACTCAGGCTTAAAAAAAATATTATGATTGATACAAAAAATGAATTGATTGAAAGAATAAATGCAAAGTATAAA
>JANQFJ010000300.1 GCA_028277915.1 Saprospiraceae bacterium | reverse complement strand
ACTTTAATCTTTTTAAAATACGGTTCATAAAAAACGTTCTAAAATCTTTGATTTTAATGAGAGTGGGAATGGGTTAAAACAGCAAGATTCGAGATCCATTAATGAAGATACAGCGCAATCAAATACCAATTAAATAGCAATCACTGGTGCGTCAATTGTTTTTAAGTTATAGCTTTTATAAGAAACTATTATCATGGATTTAGGGTTAGGTTATAACAGAATTCGCCTATCTAAAGGATTGCCTTTTTATTATTCTATTTGCAAAAGGCAGTGGAAGAAATAAACCTAAATCTTTTGTAAAATTATCTAATTTTAGTATTATTGAAATGACAAAGATCGTTTCCTTTTTTCACTTTAAACTTTTCGCCATATGATGAATGAACCTATTACTACTATTATGACTGCTGAGCCAATAACCATTACTCCAGAAGACAACCTGGCTACGGTGTACAAAACTTTCAGGTCGAAACGGATTCACCATCTTCCTGTAGTTGAAGGTAAAAAACTAGTTGGAATTTTGACCACTTATGATCTGTTCAAGCTGGAAAAATCCCTCGACGATTACGGAAATATTCTGGTCAAAGATGTGATGACTACCAAATTGGCAACGCTTGAACCCACTGCAAAAGTTGGATCTGCCGTATTGTTATTCATTGAAAACCTCTTCCATGCTGTTCCCATTGTCAACGAAGACAAAGAATTAGTTGGAATCGTTTCAACACTTGATGTGATGAAGTACACTTTGAAAAAGCAATATCCTAATCGTTCTGCAGCATACTGGGGAAGATCTTCAGTTTAAACACGGTTTTTGAACTTTAAAAGAAGTTCAGTTTACAGAAGTCGCCTAAAAATTGGAGCGCTAAACATACTATAAATTTTCGTTTCATTTCCAGAAAATTATACACAAGATTCTGCCCATCAGGAATTTGAGGATCAACTTCTTCAGTTGGCTAAGTTTGTATGCTAGCCCCTTGTCCAAGCATTTTCAAAAATCGCAAATGGGAGCGAAGTGCCAATCTGAATTTTGAATATTCATGATATGGTAGGCCAAATTCTTTGGTGGCATTTTTTACGATCCTTGCAATCTTATTGTAATGGATATGACTTATTTTTGGAAAAAGATGATGTTCGATTTGAAAATTTAACCCACCTGCAAACCAGGTGATCAGGCGATTTTTAGGAGCGAAGTTCGCCGTTGTTTTCAATTGATGAACAATCCAGTGAGTTTCCATTTTTCCGTGTACAGGAGTAGCAAAATGCTCCGGTCCTTCGACGACATGAGCTAATTGGAAAATCGTGGTGATCGTCAGTCCGGCAACCATATGCATCAATAAAAAGCCAAGTAATACAATCCAAACCGGTACGCCCAATACAATAGGTAAGACAATGATGTACAAAAAATAAAGCAGCTTTGCAGAAATCATAATGATGGTTTCCCGCTTGGGATTAAAACCATATTTTCTAGTTGTTCCATCTTTATTATAATCTGCTAATTGCATGAAATCTTTTTTAATAACCCAACTGATACTCGCAAAGCAATACAAAAGCATTGCATAAATATGTTGAAAGCGGTGGTATTTTTTTAGGTTGTCATCAGGGGACAGTCTCAAAAATGCTTTGCCGGTAATATCTTCATCCGCATGGTGGATATTTGTATAAGAATGATGCAAAATGTTGTGCTGGATTTTCCAGGTAAATGAGCTTGCTCCTATAAATTCAGAGGAATATGCCATCAAATTATTTATCCATTTAATATTCGAATACGAGCCGTGATTGGCATCATGCATTACACATAGGCCGATACCGGAAAGACCGATTCCCATTATTAAATAGCTCAAAAACATACTCCAAACAGGGATTATTTGAGTCAGTATCAAGCCAAAAGGTACAATGTATAAAGCGAGCATAACGATAGTCTTGAGATGCAATTCAAAGCCACCTTTCTTTTTGATATTATTTTCTTCAAAATAAGTGTTTACTCTGCTTCTGATGGTTTGGAAAAAATTTCCAGGGTCATTTTTTGAAAATGTAATCGAAGGTTTCATTGTATGCTCCTTTTGTAAAAATTGTTGTTGCTCCATGTAAAGCTAAACAATTGACTGGTTAATGTTAAATCAAAATTCATTTTTCAAGAATAAACAAATGGATTGGCCAAAATGATCTACCAACAAGAAATTTTTTACACTTTGATGGAATGATCAGAAATGCTGATTGAAATCAAATGATGTTGAATATCACTTGAAAAATGTTGTTTACTCAATAATATGACAGAATGATCTTCAAATTGGTTGCGCTAACGAAATTATTGTTTGGAAATGGTTAAGCTTGTGGTATATTCAGAAGTCTTTTCCATTTTTATAAATTAATTTGAAACCATGCTGAAAAAATTACTTTTGTCCTTTCCATTTTTTTCAATCTGTTCTCTTTTAATAATCCAATCTTATGCGCAGGATTGCTTAATTTCTACTGCTGCTACTGATTTAGATGCCAATAATGTAAATGCTCGACTAGCTATTGGCGGAGATCTTTGGTGGTCTGGCAGTGACGGTCGGTACATTGTACCCAAGCCTGTGGGGAATGACCCCGAAGTTACCGCTTTTCATGTAGGAGGCCTTTGGATAGGTGGTTTTGATAGTGGTTCAAACTTAAAACTTGCCGGTCAGGTTTATGGACGAGCTTTTGGGAAAACCGATTACTTTCCGGGGCCACTTTCAGGTTCTGGTCAAACCATATTGGATGATTGCATAAATTATGATCGCTTCTGGACGACTAATTCGACCGATATCAATGCCCATATTGCTGATTGGGCCGACAATGGTGTAATCGATGGGCCAATCCCACAGTCCATTTTGGCTTGGCCTGGCCGTGGAAATCCATTTTTTGAAAGCATTCATGGTTTCGAATTGCCATTCGGGAATCAAGGAATGGCTCCTTTTTATGATAACAATTTTGACGGCATTTACGAACCGGAAAACGGTGATTATCCAAATATCAATGGAGCAGATCAGGGCACTTGGTGGGTATTTAATGATGCAGGCGGAATCCATTCAGAAACCGGCGGAAATCCAACCCAAATGGAGATCCAGGTATTAGCTTATGCTTATGCCAGTACCAATGAAAATATAAACAACGCCACATTTTATGATTACAAATTTGTCAATCATGCTGCGGATCAAATTGACAGTACCTACGTGGCTTTATGGGCAGACCCTGATCTGGGTTGTTATATTGATGATTATGTTGGTTGTGATACGGCTCATAATTTGGGTTATGTTTATAATAATGACGCTTTGGACGGTATTTCAAATTGTGATGATTGCCTTGGTTTGAACACCTATTGCGAAGAAATCCCAATAGTTGGAATTAAGATTTTAAGAGGGGTATTGGCTCCCAAATTATACTGCAATGGGGTAGATGCGTCGGATGGGCTCTGCAATCCACCGTTAAATTCGTCTATAAGTCCCGATACCATTGTTGAGTTAGGCTTGTCCACGTTTATGTATTACAATGGTAATTCGTTTCCTGGTGGCGGCGGAGGGGCTACAAATGATTTTTATGATTTAATGTCAGCTTCCTGGCCCGATGGTACTCGATTGACCGTTGGAGGTGATGGTTATAATCCCGGAAGTACTGATTATACCAATTTTGCTTTTCCGAGTCGGCCTGATGATTCCACAGGCTGGTCGATGTGTACAGAAGGTACTCCAGATGCTGATCGCAGAATGATTATGGGACTGGGGCCTTTTCGATTAGCCCCAGGTGCTATAAACGAAATGAGTTTTGCAGTTATTTTTGCAGAAGATGTCCCTCATCCATGTCCCGATATTTCTCCATTGCTAGAGGCCGCTGATGATGTTCAGGAACTTCATGATGGCATTATTACCTCCACAGAAAACTTAGCCGTAAGCCCTGTAAATATCCAATTCCAGCCCAACCCGATGACCAGTCAGGCGGAGCTGGTTTTCGATGAATTAGAAAATTCTGTCCAGCAGGTTTCGATATATTCGATTGATGGAAAACTGATGCGTGTTTATGATTCCAATTTCGGGAAATCATTAACGATTGAAAAAGGAGAACTCATCCAAGGCATGTATTTTTATAAAATCCTGACCGAAGATTTTAAAGTTTACAGTGGAAAATTTGTAGTGCAATAATTAAAAAAACATTTTCTTTCATATCCGCCAAAAATCTAAGCTATGCTAAAACCCAAACATTCTTTCGTTTTTTTGATTGTAGTCTGCCTTAGTTGTTGTTTTAACCAAATTTTGGCACAAGATTGCGAACAATCAACTGCTCAAACTGATCTGGATATCAATAATGTTAAAGCCCGACTATTGGTTGGAGGAGATCTTTGGTGGGATAGTGATGGCGGAAAATACATTGTGCCAAAGCCTGAAGTGGGAGAACCCGAAGTTACTGCCTTTAAAGCAGCAGGGCTTTGGCTCGGAGGATTCGATCCCGGAGGAAATTTGAAAATGGCTGCCCAAACTTATGGAACGGCTAATGGTGACACGGATTATTGGCCTGGACCACTTGGCGTAAATGGAACTACGACTGTTGACGTTTGTAACAATTTTGATCGCTTTTGGGAGACATACTCAGCGGACATAAACGCTCATAAAGCGGACTGGAACGATAATGGAGTAATCGATGGCCCGGTTCCTCATTCTGTATTAGCCTGGCCAGGAAAGGACAATCCGCACTTTCAAAGTATTCATGGATTCGAATTACCATCAACCGTCCAAGGAATGGCTCCTTTTTATGACAGAAATGGAAATAATATTTATGATCCCGAAACAGGAGATTATCCTGACATTAATGATGCAGATCAGGGGTTTTGGTGGGTTTTTAACGATGCTGGTGGTGTTCATTCTGAAACCGGGGGAATCCCCTTGAAGTTTGAAATACAGGTTTTGGCTTATGCCTTTTCGAGCAGCAATGATAATATTAACAATGCTACCTTTTATGATTATAAGATTATCAATCGTGCCCTTGAACAATTGGATAGCGTTCATGTCGGAATTTGGGTCGACATTTCATTAGGTTGTTCTTTTGATGATTATTTTGGGTGTGACACCTTAAATGATTTAGCATTTATTTACAACCTTGATTCCATCGATGGGGAATTAAGTTGTTATGATTGCGGATTAGGATACTGTGATGGAATTCCTGTAGCTGGAATAAAGATTTTGAAAGGAGTTGTTGATTTGGAAAATAATATTGAGGTTGAAAGGGGGTTGTCTTCATTTATTTATTATAATAATGCGGGCACAAATCCCCCTCCTCCGCCGGGCACAGAAGATCCGAGTTCAGCTCATGAATTTTACAATTATCTGACAGGTTCATGGAGAGATGGATTGGGAATAACTTATGGAGGAAATGGTCATAATCCATCAGGAGAATCCATAAAACATGTTTTCACAGATCCACCAGATGATGTTAATGGATGGTCGATGTGTGGCGAAGATATGCCTTACGGGCAACGTAGAATAGTTATCGGTTCCGGCCCATTTCGATTAGATCCGGGAGCTGTTACGGATCTAAGTTTTGCAGCACTTTTCGTAGAGGATGTTCCGCATCCATGTCCTGATATTTCACCTTTGCTTGAAGCTGCTGAAATTGCCCAAAATCTTTTTGATGGGATTATCTCACCGACAGAAGTATTAAGACAACAAGTAGAAAATATCCAATTCCAGCCCAACCCGATGACCAGTCAGGCGGAGCTGGTTTTCAATGAATTAGAAAATTCTGTCCAGCAGGTTTCGATTTATTCGATCGAGGGAAAATTGATGCGCGTTTATGATTCCAATTTCGGAAAATCACTTACGATTGAAAAAGGAGCACTCAGCCAGAGAATGTATTTTTATAAAATACTGACCGATGATTTTAAAGTTTACAGCGGGAAATTTGTGGTGCAGTAATCCTCATGAACGAACACCAGCAAAACCTGTACAGGTTTTGCTGGTGTTTTTAAAAAAAGTTAATGCACAATCTGAACCGTTTTGCTGGCTTGGTGATTTTTGTTCCCGATTTGAATCAAATAAATACCATTTGGCAAATGTGTCAGGTTTAGGTTTGTCGTTTGGGTACTTTCGGGAATTGTTTGATAACGAAGCTGTTGGCCTTTGGTGTCATAAACCCGAAGAGCGATATCCTGCAATTCTAAATCGCTTAGATCAAGGGTGAAATTACCACTTCCAGGATTTGGAAAAACTGAAAAAGAATGTTGCGAAATACTTGGATCGATGACATTACTGATCGCTTCATAGTAGAAAAATGTTCGGGTGTTATTAACCCATGCGATACTATCCCAATCCTGCTCAACGACTAGGGTGATATTGCCATTGTCGTCTGTGGTATAATCTTGTAAATATTCATTTTTCCAGGCTGTGGAATCCCATAATTGGGTAAGTAAAGAATCAATTTTACCATCGTTGTAAGTGTATATTTCCTGGAAATTATTAATCCATACATTATTGGTCCAATCTTGTCTCCAAACCAATGTTAGCGCATTGTCATTGGCATATTCCCAGGTAATGAAATAATCGTCCATCCAGGACCCCATCCAGTCTTGTTTTAATTGCGTGGTTTGATTGTTGTTGCCATCGAATTCATAAATGAACTGGAAGTCGTTTTCCCAATCTGCACCACTCCAGTTTTGAGAACCAAAAAGCGTTCGGTTATCGTTTGTGTCATATTCCCAGATGTCTTTTTTGGAATTGACCCAACTGGAGCTGATATAGTTTTGAGTAATTTCAGCAATCAAATTATTATTTTGATCATATTCAGAGGATTTTTGATCAATATTTATCCAATCATTATTACTCCAAAACTGCCTTGTTTGTAAAATTTGGTTTCCATCTCCATCAAATTCAAATAGAAACTTCTGTACATTTATCCAGTCCATCCCATCGTAGGACTGAAATAAGATTCCCGTCCTGTAACCATTGCCATCATATTCATAAGTGGAAATGTAAGAGCTATCCCAATCTGTCCCATTCCAATCCATAGATAAACCTGTCAAAATATTATTGTCAGGATTGTATTCCTGAACATATCTACTGTTTTTCTTCCATTCTGCGCTGTCATAAACTAGGAAAATATTGTCAACTATCAGGTTGTCATCGTTAAAGTAGTATTCTGCCGAATCTGATCCTTCCCACATGTTGTTGACCCAATTGTCTGACCTTTTCGCTATCAGGAGATCATTTTGACTTCGCATGAATGCTGAAAGATAATTCTGATCATTGAAAAAGTCATTTAATTGATTTGGAATATTGCTATCAGGAATCCGCTGAATCGATTCATTTGATGTTTGACCAATTGAAATGCCTGAGAAGAATAACAAAATGGCTACAAATAGAAAAGTAAAAGTATGTCTCATAATCAATGTTTTTTTGGTTAGGATTTAAGCTCATTAAAGATAAAAAATTAAATCTATTTGCCTTTCATTCTATTGCGAGTTGTCTTATAAAAGCCAATTTGAACAAGACTTGTTTTTCGGAACCTATTCACTCAATCAAATCCACTCAAGGGTCAGGGCTTCCATCCAAATTTTATTTTTGATTTCTCCTGTTTTTGTTGAATCAAAATGTCATTCTAAAACGTATAGTACGGAACCATGGAAAAGCGGTAAGACACGTTGAGGGAATGCATATCGTAAATACTAGTGCTTTTATAGTGCATTTTTGGTGCAAATTTTAGTTCTTTGTAGTGCTATTCCAAATCTCCGTGTTTAAAACCCTCATACATGCTTTATTTCGGAAAAATAAAGGTTTTTCTTTAAAAGGATTCCGTTAAAAGCGATACCGGCCGCGATTTGCCGGAACATTTTACAAAATTAAGTATGCTTTTGAAGCAGGTAGCATTAGTTACAGGTTTTCAAATGGCTTTAATTATTATAAAAACGATATGAAAATAAAAGGATTTTCTTCTGTAGCTTCCCCAGTTAAGGTAGCAAAAAGCTATCTCAGCAAAAGGAATGGCTTTGTCAAAACATTGGTAGCCTTTATGGGGATTACAGTTTTTGGAGTTATGTTCCTTGCTGCAATAAGTTATGGCGCTTTCTTACAAAAAAGAGGACAAACGCCTAACCTTAAAAACTTTCTGATTGCAGTATCAGAGCTGGACTTTGCATTCATCCCAAACTACGGTGTCGGAATGACCGCTGATATTGACCGGTTTGATATCGAGATCAAGTTTAAGCATATGCTTAGGATTCAATATCTCCGTGAGCGGGCATTTGAAAAAGGTATTATTGATGCAGAGATTAAAGCGGAAAATTTTCCGGCCAAACTCAATCTGAATGGTGAAATAATCGACGTAAGACTCAGCTTGTCTGGCATGATGCTGGACCACTTGCGCCATCCCACCAAATGGTCCTACCAGGTCAAAGTGAAAGGAGATAAGACGATCAACGGAATGAAACGCTTCACACTGATGTTTCCGAGAGCGAGAGGATATCTCACGGATTGGGTGGCTACCGAAATTTGCAAGGAAAGAGGTTTGATTGGATTGCGGACAGACTTCGTTGATGTCAATATCAATGGAAAACCCATTGGATTGTATTACATGGAGGAGCGATTTGACAAATACTTGCTCGAAAGTAACCGAATGCGGGAAGGGATCATTTTTAAGGTCAAATATCCGCAAATGTCCGTTTATGGAGAAAGTAAATTATTGCTCGATCCTGCTACAAAAGATCGTTTGATTCACTTCAAACAACTTTGGCAGTCACTGGTCGCAGGAGAACTACCTGTTGATAAGTTTTTTGATCTCGAAAAAATGGCTAAAATTTACGCGATCACTGATCTGATGAAGGACAAACACGCGATGTCTTTGACCAATTTGCGATTGTATTATAATCCGGTAACCGGTCTGGCTGAACCCATTGGCAGGGAATGGGAATATCTACGGAAAGAGAATCTATCTGAAATGGCATTATTTCTCGAACAGCCAACGTCAGCAGCAAAGTTTCATGAGATTACCGAAAGAGACACTTTAATTCGTTTGATCTATGATAATTTTACTTTTAAAAAGCATTATTTAAAAGAAGCGCAAGAGATTGCAAAAGAGGAGTTTTTGATTAACTTTTTTGAAAAGATAAGACCACGATTGAAAGCTTTGTTGAAAAAGGTTTATCGGGAAAATCCATTTTACAAGTCACCGGAAAGCATCCTTTTGGACAATCAAAAATATATCCGCAAAAAGCTGTACTCTGATTTGCCGGAAATGAGCGCTTATTTTGTTGAAAAAGAGGACCGTCAATTGAAGATTATGCTTAAAAACCAGCAGGATTTGCCGATTGAAGTTTCACATATCAATTGGGCGGATTCAGTGAATCTTTTCCCAACTGAAGAAACGATTTTGGATTCCAAATGGAAAACAAAACCATACGATCTGAAAACGACTACGTTTACTTTCCCAACAGGATTTGACTGGTCTGAATCCATGATCAATGAGTTGAAACTGAGTTACAATATTCTTGG
This sequence comes from Saprospiraceae bacterium, assembly GCA_028277915.1. Taxonomy (GTDB): domain Bacteria; phylum Bacteroidota; class Bacteroidia; order Chitinophagales; family Saprospiraceae; genus JAHDHW01. The sequence goes on along the minus strand of JANQFJ010000300.1, from coordinate 16,476 downwards.
ATTGGATAATGAGCGAAAAGAAATCCTTGTCTTTCCTTGGAGCTATAATGACAGAGCCGAATTTTCAAAAAATCCGGTGAACAGAGATGCGACTTATCAGTCTTTCAATTTTATAAAAGAAGAAAAAGGAAAAAACATCCTACGGATTCCAGCCGGAGAATGGACGATCGAAAGCGAACTCATTATCCCAAAAGGAAAAGAAGTAGTGGTTAGTCCCGGAGCGAAGATCAACATTATCAGCGATGGGCAGATTATTTGTAAATCACCATTTAGTTGTTTAGGGACAGAAGAGGAACCGATATCTTTTTATTCTTCAGACTCAACTGGAAGAGGATTGATTGTCATCACTGCCGGAAAGCAATCCCTTTTGCGTCACACCACCTTTGACAATCTTGGGCCTCCATCCAACCCCGGCTGGAAGATGTCAGGCTCAGTGACCTATTACGAATCGCCGGTAGACATTTCAAACTGTACTTTTGCGAGCAACAGGATCGGTGACGACTGTCTGAATATCATCCGGTCAAAATTCCAGATGGACAAAACCTTGTTTAAAAACACAAGAGCAGATGCATTTGATTGTGATTTTTGTGAAGGAATGATTGACAATTCATCTTTTGTTGATATTGGTAATGACGCTGTCGATATTTCAGGTACAGAGATGTTGCTGAATAATATTGTGATTGAAAATGTTGGAGATAAAGGCTTAAGTGCAGGCGAAAATAGTCAGATGACGGTCAGAAACGTTCAAATAACCAACGCTGAGATCGCCATAACCAGCAAGGACAAATCTATTTTAAAACTCGAAAATGGCGAAGTTTATAAATCTACCATTGCGATCACAGCATTTCAGAAAAAATCTGAATTTGGCCCCGGAATCGTAATTGTCAAAGGATTGAAGGTCGAAGAAGCTAAAATTCCGTATTTGATCGAAGAAAATTCTAGTTTGACTGTAGATGACGAAGTCATTCCACCAAGTAGAGATAATGTCAAGGAAATCCTATACGGAGTGGAATATGGAAAAAGCAGTAAATAACTGATTTTGGTGATCCGATAAAACACCTTGTAAATTTTAATTTTACAAGGTGTTTTTTATTGGATTGCTTTATAGCCGGGATGCTTTTTAAGCTTTCTGATTTGATTCAAATGCCTGTCGGTGTGAGCGATCCCTATGAGCAGTAATTGGTGGAGATCGAAGACTTCTCCGGTTTTGATCTGGTTGATATTTTTATTTCCGATTGGTTTGCTAAATGAAAAATGTTTTCTTAAATCAACCTGCGTGTTTTCCACAAATTCAACCAGCAAATTTCTGGCTCGTTTAAAAGCATAAATCGATTCGGTTTTGGAACAAAATCTTCCAATTGGTTCCAAAAAGGATTTTGCCTGCCTTTTAAGTGTATCTGTAGCATAGTTTGAAAATGTTTCATCTAAACCCCTTGTAGCTGGAAGGTATTTTGGCATGGGTGGCATATTAGCAACAACGATAATCTGCCTGTAATGCAGTTCATTTTGAAGCTCTAAATGTTCTACGATTTCGCTGATCGTCCATCTTTCATCAGATTCCCTAAAATTCCATTGAGCATCAGACAGGTTTTCAATTTCAATCATTAGTTCGTTGGTTGTTCTATTCAATTCATCAACGATCAATTTACGATCACTTTCTGACCAAAGCTTTTCAGGGGTAATTTTATTAGAATTTCCGCAATACAAACTAATGAACATCATTCCAAATAAGAGGCCTGGTAATAGTCGAACTTTTATGTTTTTTAGGAAAATCAATTTTGTAATTACTTAATTTTTGACAGCAACCAGTGATAGAGGTCAGGGTTTCCATAGGTTTCATCCCAGATCCTATGACCTAGTTCGGGATAAAGGGTATATTTCACATCAGCATTGATTTCTTCCAATTTATTGACGAGCCTTTCTGATGCCTGGTATGGGACCAGGTCGTCTTTTTTACCATGAAATGCCCAAATGGAAAGATCTTTTAAAGCTTTGACATCTTCCGTTTCAAAATGTGCTCTGCCGCAAAGAGGGGCAATCGCTGCAAACCTATCCGGTGCAGCTCGCGCAAGGTTCCAGGTTCCATTGCCTCCCATGCTCAATCCTGTTACATAAATTCTGTTTTTATCGATTGGCAGTTTTGCTTCAATACTGTCCAACATGCGCAAAAGATATAACGGATGCCAGGAATCATCCTTTTTACACAATGGAGAAACCAGAACAAATGGAAATTCTTTGTGATTCATTAAAAATGGCCTGGGGCCATGGTTTTCCAGTACACTTAAATCATTTCCTCTTGCTCCACTGCCATGAAGGTAGAGCAACAATGGATATTTGCCGGTTTCAGGCACTTCATCAGGAACGTACAAAAGATATTTATTATAATCTCTTTGGTTGATCATTTTGGGGAAAAGATATATTCCAGCAGCGATCACAACGAGACAGAGTATGAGTATTATTCTTTTCATGCTTACCATTTTGGAGGTTTATTTATACTTTTTGTTCATTCTGTTAAAGGAGCTGATGATCAATTTTTCGAGAATTTTGTGATCAACATCTTCCAGTTTTTTGATGTAAAGGCAAGACTTACCGGTAGAGTATTTTCCCAGTTGGTTGAGTAGATCTTGATGGTTTTGAAATCCATCCATGATGTAAATAGTCAGATTTTGTTTTCTTGGAGAAAATGCTGTGAATGGCCAATCGCCTTCTCGTCCGCTGGCATATTTGTAGTGATAGCTTCCAAAACCAACGAGGCTATTGCCCAGCATTTTGGGTTCCAGTTTGGTAATGGTTTTCATCAAATCCAACACAACCAAAGCATCAGATTTCCTTTTTTCATTTTCTACGCTATTAAGAAAATCCATCACGCTGGCTTCATTTTGTTTTGTCTTTGGATCTTTCATTTTAAAAGGAGCTAATGAACAAAATTAATTTAAGTGAAGGTTTAAAATTAAAAACAAAGTTCAAACTGTTTTTGTGAAAGAATATAAATTTTTCAAATCATTACAAATGATTTACTCTACGAGTCATATACCAGTAAACGAGATATAAAATCCCTGGGATGGCTATTCCCGCGATCATGGAAATACTGGAAAGAAGATCCGGCCGAACGATCAACAAGCCAATCACTCCAACAATCGTTATCAATCCTCCCAGACCTTCCCACTTCCAGGCCAGAGCTAGCCCAACGATGGTACTCAATGGAAAAAATATAAAAGTGATTCCATCTCTTGGGGACAAAGCACCACTGGCTTCGTCATATCCCGTTCCAAAGATATCCATCAATAAAAAGAAGATTACAAAGAGAAGGACTAATGTCCCCCATATTCTGGCGATCCAACGAATGATGTTTACAGTTTTTGTCTGGTTTTCCATGATAATTAGTTTTTCGTTTGTAAATGATTTTTACAACAAAATACTAATTTGTTCAAAATCAACCAATTAGAATGGTTCGGCTGAAGAAGTTTCCTTTCCAAAAAAACGCTCAATTAAAGCTGAATCTCCATCTTTGATCGCATTTAACGGCTCTGATTGTTTTGCTAATTTAAGTTTTATCCACTTTTTAAGAAGTGTGGTGAAAAATCTTCTGAAGGGTGAAACGGATCGGTTGAGATCATTGAAAAAGGTGGCCAAAGTATCTTTTCTAAAATGCAGCATGTTTTCCAATTCATCGCCGTCTGCGTAATAACCACAGTGAAAATTTTTCTCAGCAAAGGTGTTTTTGGGAAAATCAAGTTCGCCAAGACCATAGATTTCAAATGAGCGAGATAAAAATTCCTCGTAACTCAGACGCATTTTTTCGCCTCCGCCAAGGTTGAAGATTATTTTTGAAAGCTGCTCTTTTCGTTCAATAGCATTGACAAAAGCGCTTGCCGTGTCTTTTGAAGTTGCAATTTCGAGGGCAGTTTTCAAAGGCATGTGGAACATAAGTTTCGAAATTTTATGACCGCCCATAATCGCGGTCAGGCGGAAAATACTCCAATCCAAATGACTGTTTTGGATGATTTTTTCTGCTGCAATTTTTGTTTTGGCGTATTCATCACCTTCGCTTGGAAGCAACGGGTCGCTAACTTTTATGGATGGCTTATGCAAGCGGTCACCATAAACGGAGATGGACGAACTGTACAGCAAAAAAGCATCGGGAGAATGTTTTTCCAGGCCTTTGACCAGGTATTTGGTCCCAAGTGTATTGACACGATGGGCCAACTCAGGTTCTTCATCAGCCAAGGGTGGAATAACGGCAGCAAGATGAATGACAAATTGTTTCTCCTTGCAAACTTTTTCTACACTTTCTTTGTCTGAAATGTCGCCGTAAATAATCTCTGCTTTGCTTTTGAATGGCGAAAACAACCGAACCGTTTTGGAGGACTTTTTATCAAAAATAGTCACATCGTATTGATCGGGTTTTTCACTCAACTGCTTTAACACGTCATAACCAACAGTTCCTGAAGCTCCCGTCAGCAGTATGTTTGTTTTTTTATGCATAAAGCGGAATGGGCAATATTATAAGCTTTCGGCGATTTCTTTTATTTTTTGACCGACTTGTTCCCACATTGCATTGGAATGCTGTTGAGCTTGCTCGCTGGCAAATCCTTTTTGCGAAATGAATAAAGTAGTTTTGTCATCATTGCTTTCCAATTTGAAGGTTACTACGGAATAATGTTCAGGCTGGTCTTCCAAACCTGAAAAGCCACTCCAGTAGTCATATTTCAGCACTTCTTCGGGTTTGAATTCCAGGATTGTGCCCTTGTCTTTGTAAGCCTGTCCTTGAAATTCCCCTTGAAACACAATCGGGCTTCCGACTTTCCAGTCGCAGATCGTTTCTGTACCAAATAGATAAATCTTGATCTTTTCCGGATCGGTCAATGCATTCCATACTTTGGCAGTGTCAGCCGCAATGTCAATAGTTTGAGTGATAAATAAATTATGATCCATTTTAATTTTTTGAAGTTATTAAACGATAATTTTTGAAACGGATGCAATCGATGGAGAAATTCTTGTAAAAAATATTAGAAAAATAGCGTGATAAATAGCAAATCTAACATTCTTCATTTACAAATTCTAAAATGCTCATTTGATTTAATATCCATTAAAAATAATGATGCAATTTCTTCAAAATTTTTGATGAGATTTTTGAAAGAGTGTCGTTTTCGATCTTCAATAATTACATATTTTCAGCCCGACTTATGTTAAAAATCATAATAGAGAAGAGTGGCTATTTACGGTTCCCATTCGGCATAAGAAGTAGCCGTTTCATGAAGTTTCAAACGAAATAGTTTGACACCTTCAGGCAATTCATTTCGAATGGAATTGACAAATTCAAGCACCAGGTTTTCACAGGTGGGTTGAAACGGTTTCAAAAGTATTTTTTGATAAACTTTTTTTAAGGGCAACACCACTTCATCAGGTGTTTTTACATTCAATACCAAAGCGTGATCGTATGGTTGAATAATCTTTTCTTTGACCAATGCTTTTAATTGTTTGAAATCGAGCACCATCCCATCTTTTGGATGACCATGTTGTTGCAGAGGTTCACCTGCCAAAGTTACATGCAGTTGATACGAATGCCCATGGATATTTCGGCATGCTCCATCATAAGCCAATAAAGCATGTGCCATTTCAAATGTGAAAATCTTAGTGACTTTAACCGTTTTATTCAAATCCAATTTATCTAAAAGTTTACTATCCGCATTCCGAAAATCCACAGCTTTTACAAATCAAACAACCTTCTTTGAAAACCAGCCCATTTGGATCACCGCAATTTTTACAAGTTTCATTTTTTGCACGAGTGCCATCCGGGATGAATTTTTTCAAAGCTCTGACCACTCCATTTTTCCACGTATTTATCTGCTCGCTGTCGAGATGTAGCCCGGATATCAAATGGACAACAAAAGGCAAAGGCATACCGTGGCGTAACACCCCTGAAATCAACTTGGCGTAATTCCAGTATTCTTTATCAAAAGATCGAGATAAACCCTGATAAGTAACTTTGTACCCGTCTTTATCGACATACTGAAAGTCATATCGATTGATGTATTCTCCATTTTTCTCTTTAATAACCCATCCTTTTGTAAGGTCTTTGGGCAACATAAATGTATCCTCAGCCCGTCCTGTAAAGATTTCGTATGGTTTGTTTTCCAAAAGACCGACTACGGCTATCCATTTTTCGTGATTATTTTGAAATCGAATCACTTCTGCTTCCAGTATTTTGGGGCGTTTGGGAGAGTGGTTTTCCTGGAAAAGCATTTCGTCAGTATCTTTGGAGTCGGTGACCAAAACGCCTGCTCTGGAGCCGTCGCGATAAACCGTAATTCCTTTACAACCGCTTTCCCAGGCCGTTTTGTAAATTTCTCCGACAAGTTCAACACTAGTCGAGTTGGGGATGTTTACTGTCACGCTGATGGAATGGTCCACCCATTTTTGGATAGCGCCTTGCATTTTTACCTTTTGCACCCAATCAATGTCATTAGCAGTGGCTTTATGATAAGGCGACATTTGGATGATCTCCTGCAATTCATTTTCTGACATGGCTTGTACCTTTTCGATATCGTAATTGTTTTGCGCCAACCAGATTTTAAATTTTGGATGCAGGATATTGTATTCTTCCCAGCAATCGCCACTTTCATCTTTAAAACTAACGACAACCCCCTGGTCATTAGGATTTACTTTTCGTCGCCTTTTATAAGAAACCTGGAACACCGGTTCTATTCCCGATGAAGTTTGGGTCATTAGACTAGTTGTACCCGTCGGCGCTATAGTGAGCAATGCGACATTCCGCCTACCGTACTTTATCATATCTCCGTATAATTCTTCATCAGCTTCTCGAATTCGTCGTATAAATGGATTATTTTTTTCGTTGACTGGATCGTACATCTCAAATGCTCCTCGTTCTTTGGCTAAAGCAACAGAAGCGCCATAAACACTTAGCGCCAGCATTTTGTGGACTTCCACAGAAAAATTAATGGCTTCCTCACTGCCATATCTTAGGCCAAGAGCTGATAGCATATCTCCTTCAGCTGTGATGCCGATTCCTGTTCGACGCCCTTTCAGGCATTTGAGTCTTATCTTTTTCCACAATCTGTTCTCTGTTGTTTTTATTTCGCTGGATTCAGGATCAGCATCTATTTTTGCTAAAATCTTGTCAATTTTTTCAATTTCCAGATCAATGATGTCATCCATTATCCTTTGTGCGAGACGAGCATGTTCTTTGAAAAGATCAAAATTAAATTTAGCATTTTCAGTAAAGGGATTATCCACATAGCTGTAAAGATTGATGGCCAATAACCGGCAACTGTCGTATGGGCAAAGTGGAATCTCTCCGCATGGATTTGTTGATGTTGTTTTAAATCCTTGATCTGTGTAACAATCGGGAATGGATTCCCGAATGATCGTATCCCAGAAAAGAATTCCCGGTTCAGCAGATTTCCAGGCATTGTGTACAATTTTGTCCCATAGATCTTTTGCCTGAATCTCTCTTGTCAGATTTGGATTTTCAGATTCGACAGGAAACCGCTGCGTATATTTTTCTTCAGCTATAGCGGCTTTCATAAAGTCATCATCAATCCGGACTGAAATGTTGGCGCCAGTGATCTTTCCCTTTTCCAATTTGGAATCAATAAAATCCTTCGCATCAGGATGGCGAACAGAGATACTCAACATCAGCGCTCCTCGCCGTCCGTCCTGAGCTACCTCTCGTGTACAATTTGAGAATCTCTCCATAAAAGGCACAATGCCAGATGAACTTAATGCACTATTCAAAACGGCGCTTCCTTTAGGACGAATGTGAGACAAATCGTGGCCAACTCCACCTCGACGTTTCATCAATTGGGTCTGTTCTTCATCGGTTTTTAGTATTCCTCCGTAAGAATCTGCTTCGTTGCCAATGACAAAACAATTTGAAAGCGAAGCCACCTGAAAATCATTCCCGATCCCGGCCATAGGTCCACCCTGAGGTACAATGTATCGGAAGTCTTTGAAAAGCTTATAGACTAATTCTTCCGTCAACGGGTTTGCATATTTTTTCTCTATCCTTGTGATTTCTTTGGCAATTCGAAGATGCATCTCGTCCGGGTTAGACTCGTATATTTTGCCGGTAGTATCCTTCAGGGCATATTTGTTAATCCAGACTGTTGCAGCCAGGGCATCTCCATTAAAATAGCGAGTTGAAATTTTTAATGCCTGGTCATAAGAGTAGGTTTCATTAGGAATGTCTTTAGTTGAATTGCTTTTTACTTCGAAATCGGCTTGTTTCATGGAATTTAGTGTTTTATAGTCTGGTTTTAACCAATTAAACAAATATATTTCAGTGCTATCCGGCCTAACGGATAGGGATTAATTCTTAAAAATCCTACAAATAGTTCAGTCCTATTAATAGGCACAAAATGCTGGCAAATGTTGTGTGGGTATCAGATGTCTTATCGGAAGTTCTCCTTTGGTGTGACTATCTGTAAGGTTGGTTTTTGGGTTTTAATGCCTTTCCCTGCAAATATAAAAAAGCGCTAATATGTGAATAATGATTTTTGTCACCTCAGGAAAAATATCATTGAAATTGTACCTTTCATTGGTTTGGCAATTTTTTATAGGTCTATAGAAATCAATGGATTTACGTACCAGACCACACAATTTCGCAGTGACCTAAAGGGTTTAAAATCAGTGTTTTGCAATCTTAGCGCTTTGGTATGAACTAAAAATTACCGGAGTATTAATCTTTTAAAAAATAATAATTTATATTTCCCTAATTTCAAAGATAGATGTAATGAAAAAAGAAAATTTCGATTTTGATTATATTATTATAGGTAGTGGTTTTGGCGGCTCAGTCAGCGCATTGCGACTTTCAGAAAAAGGATATAAAGTATTGGTTATTGAAAAAGGGAAATGGTATAAAACCAATGATTTTCCAAAAACGAACTGGAATTTGCGCCGGTGGTTATGGTTGCCATCTCTGCGTTTTTTCGGTTTTTTCAAAATGACTTTTTTCAGGCATGTGGGCGTCTTGACGGGAGTGGGAGTTGGAGGAGGTTCCCTTGTTTATGCCAATACACTTCCGGTTCCGAAAAAGGCTTTTTTTCGTTCCGGCAATTGGAAAGACTTGGTCAATTGGGAAGAAGCACTCCGACCTTTTTATGACCTGGCTTTAAAAATGCTTGGAGCAGCATCTAATCCACGAATTGAATTAGGTGATGAAGCATTGAGGCAGTTGGCGATAGAATCAGAAAAAGAAAATCAATTCAGTCCTTCCAATGTATCGGTGTTTTTCGGTGAATCAGGAAAGCGTGTAAAAGATCCATTTTTTGGTGGCAAAGGGCCTGATCGTGTCGGTTGTACATTTTGTGGCAGCTGTATGACCGGATGCCGTAACAATTCTAAAAATTCACTGGATAAAAATTATCTTCATCTTGCACAACAATTGGGAGCCGAAATATATGCAGAATCTGAGGTCATTGATGTATTTCCAATAGACAAGCTTGATGGTGCTGAAGGATACATGGTTCAATTTAAATCTTCTACTAAAATATTTAGCAACAAAAGGCTGGTTAGTGCCAGTGGAGTTGTATTTGCAGGAGGTGTCTTAGGAACCGTAAAGTTATTGCTTCGACTCAAAAAATATTCATTGCCTCGATTATCAAATTGTGTTGGGCGTTTTGTCCGAACAAACAATGAGAGCTTAATTGGTGTTACTACAACGGATAAAAATAAAGATTTTTCAAAAGGCATTGCTATTGGATCAATATTGCAAACTGATGAACACGGTCACCTTGAACCAGTTCGATATGGACCGGGTTCAGGGTTTTGGCGGTTGGGAATGACGCCCTTAACGCATGGGAGTAATTTTTTTATTAGGGTATTTAGGATGCTCGCTGATCTGGTACTACATCCTGTCCAAAACCTAAAAGTCTTATTTGTAGATGATTGGGCGAAAAGAACCCAGATTTTACTTTTTATGCAACACCTGGACAGTACTTTGAGGTTTTCTTCTGGTTGGTTTGGGATGAAATCTTCAGTTCATGAAGGAAAAAAGCCCACTGCTTTTATTCCACAAGCAAATAAATTAGCATACAAATACAGCCGATTAGTAAATGGTAAACCTTATACCTTATTTACAGAATCATTTTTTGGCATTCCTTCTACAGCACATATTTTGGGTGGTGCAGTGATGGGAGCGACTAAAAAGGAGGGTGTTATTGATAAAAATAACAGGGTATTTGGATATCAAAATATGCTCGTATGTGATGGCTCGATGATTTCTTCCAATCCTGGTGTAAATCCATCTTTGACCATAACAGCTATTTCGGAAAGGGCAATGAGCCTGATATCTGAGAATCAAAAGGAGGCAAATAATTAAAATCCATAATTATAAATCAATTTCAATGAAGATAAATCGCGTAATATTGATCGTTTTGGATAGTGTTGGAATTGGCTCTTTACCAGATGCGCATCTTTACAATGACGCGGGGAGTAACACCCTGGGCAATATTGCCAGGCTTTTTCACGATTTTTATATTCCGAATCTAATCGATATGGGTTTGGGAAATATTGATCCCTCAAATAAGTTGGCGAAAACAGACCACCCGACAGCTGCTTACGGAAAGGCGATTGAAAAATCTGCTGGAAAAGATACCACTACCGGCCATTGGGAGATTTGCGGTATTGTATTAGACAAACCGTTTCCTACATTTCCTAATGGATTTCCAAAAGAATTTATAGAACTATTTGAACAATCAATTGGTACCAAAACCATTGGCAATAAATCTGCTTCAGGTACTGCTATTATAAATGAAATGGGAGACGAACATGTCAAAACTAATGCTCCGATTGTTTATACGTCTGCAGACAGCGTTTTCCAAATTGCCATGCATGAATCAGTTTTTCCAATTGAAAAACAATACGAAATTTGTCAAAAAGCGAGAGGATTGCTCATTGGTGATTTCGAAGTTGGAAGAGTGATTGCGAGGCCTTTTGAGGGAGGTAGTGGTAATTATAGAAGGACTTCCAGGAGAAAAGATTTTTCAGTTCAACCACCTGACAATCTGTTAGATGCTATCGTGAAAAGCGGTAAAGAGGTCATTGCTGTCGGTAAAATAGTTGATATCTTTTCCGGAAAAGGCATCAGCCATTATATTAAAACAGCAAATAATCAAGAAGGAGTGAATGCGACTATTGAAGCAATGAACGCACCATCTGATGGTTTGATTTTTACCAACTTAGTTGATTTTGATATGCTTTACGGACATCGAAGAGACGTTGAAGGTTATGGTAGGGCTTTAATGGAATTTGATCGACGTTTACCAGAAATTTTGAATAACTTAAAAAATGACGATCTTTTAGTTATAACTGCCGACCACGGCAATGATCCTTCTGCTCCAGGCACTGATCATACGCGTGAATACGTTCCTGCCCTCACCTTTGGTAACGCTGTAAATCCTGGTCAGGATATTGGAATAAGGCAAACATTTGCAGATATTGCTGCTACAATAGCTGCGGCTTTAGAGATAGATTTTAAGTGTCCCGGAAAGAGTTTTCTGCTAGAAATCCAAAAATAAGCCTGAGAATACATGATTGAAATTATTAAGAAAAAAAGAAACGGAGTTGAACTTTCAAAAGAGGATTTTAGATTCATGATTGATGGATTTGTTGCAGGGGAGATTCCCGATTACCAGATTTCGGCTTTTTTAATGGCTGTATATTTTAAAGGAATGACCGAAAACGAAACGGCAATTCTGACAGATGTGATGATGCGTTCGGGAGATCTCATCGATCTTTCTGAAATTGAAGGGATCAAGGTTGACAAACATAGTACAGGGGGCGTCGGCGACAAAACTACTCTGATCCTTGCTCCGTTGGTGGCGGCAGCAGGAGTTCCGGTCGCCAAGATGTCGGGTCGAGGGCTTGGGCACACCGGCGGCACTTTGGACAAACTAGAATCCATAAAAGGTTTTTCAGTGGACATGTCAAAAGAAGCCTTCATTGAAAACGTAAAAAAGTACAACATTGCCGTTTGCGGCCAAAATGACAATTTGGTGCCGGCAGATAAGAAGATTTATGCGCTCAGGGATGTGACAGGGACCGTAGATAATATTTCTTTGATCTCATCGAGTATCATGAGCAAAAAGCTGGCATGTGGAGCAGATGCAATCGTCGTTGATATAAAAGTTGGTGAAGGTGCTTATATGAAAACTCAAGAGGAGGCTGAAGATTTAGCTAAAATGATCATAGGGATCGGTTCAAAAATGAAAAGGAAGGTTATTGCTGTTATTTCTGCTATGCACGAACCGCTTGGATTGGCAGTTGGTAATGCGCTAGAAGTAAAAGAAGCTATTGACACTTTAAAAGGAAACGGCCCTGCTGACCTAAATGATCTTTGCCTGCAATTGGGTGGACACCTTCTCGTTTTGGGAAAGGTCGCTAAAAATCAAGTGGAGGGAACTAAAAAATTGGAAAAACTAATTACCTCTGGAGCAGCTTTTGAAAAATTTAAAGAAATGATTAAAGCCCAGGGCGGTGATTTAAATGTCATCGATCAACCTGATTTGTTGCCAAAAACTGAATTTGCACAAGTTTTTAAAAGTAAAAAAGAAGGATTTATAAGTGAATTAAATGCGCTTGATATTGGCATGGCTTCTATGAAATTAGGAGCAGGGAGAGCAACAAAAGATAGCAAAATTGATCATGGAGCAGGCATTCTATTAAGAAAAAAGATTGGAGATTTTGTGAAAAAAGATGAAATATTAGCAACGATGTTTTCAAATAATCAGGATGGCTTTGAAAAAGCGGAACGATTGATAGATGCTGCATTTAAAATAAGCAAAACCAAGCCACGCAAAAATACGTTAATTCTAAAAACAATTGAGTGATGGGTTAGGGGTTGTAGTCTATGGTTTGTGGTTTTAAGATTATGTAGTAGGTGGTTAAGAGGCCCGCCTCCTCCTCTATCAACCGTCCTCCTTTTTTAGTTTGAAGTTTATGGTTGAACAATAATTTTTATTATCTTTTAAATACAGTTTAAGAGTTTTTTGATTTTTGTTACTTGAAAACATTTTTAGAAATTGACACGTACCTTAAAATGACCCAAGTTGTGGATAATCCAAATGAAACCCAGAATCTTGTGAAAAATCTTTGATTTTGATTCAAAATTGGACGATTCCGGTTGGATTAAATTTATCTGCAACTTGAATAAATATTAATTTGAGTATGGCAAACACAAAAACGAAATCAAAGGATAATGGTGCTAAAAACCATATTGCGGGCAAGCATCAACGGAACGAAGGCATTCCTTTTGATGCAAACCTGTTTAAAGGTATCAATGTCAATCGTAGTGCCGTTGAAAGGAGAGCCGCGACCATTACAAAACGCAGATCAGTAAAGAAAAAATGGCAGGCTGCATGGCTTTTAAAAGCAATTACGTGCATTGATCTGACTACCTTGGCTGGAGATGATACGCGTAGCAATGTTGTCAGGCTTTGCGCCAAAGCGAAATCACCCGTCAGGAAAGATTTACTTGAAGCAATGGGAATGGATGATGCTAAGCTTCATGTTGGAGCCGTTTGCGTTTATCACAATTTTATCCCTTTTGCAAAAAAAGCCTTGAAAGGGAGTAAAATTCCAATTGCGGCAGTTTCTACTGGATTTCCGGCTGGAAATATTCCTTTGAAAGAAAAAGTCAGGCAAATTGAGCTGTCCGTTGCAGCTGGTGCAAAAGAAATTGATATCGTAGTAAGTCGCGATCTGATCCTCCATTCTGATTGGAAAGCACTTTACAAGGAAGTGGCTGCCTACCGTAAAGCCTGTGGGGATGCACATATGAAAACCATTTTAGCTACCGGAGAAATTCCCACCTATTCCAAAGTCGCAAAAGCCAGTTGGGTCTGCATGATGGCAGGAGCTGATTTTATAAAAACGAGTACCGGAAAAGAAAGCGTAAATGCGACCTTACCAGTAAGTTTGGTCATGATCAGAGCGATACGTTCTTATCAAGAATTGACGGGATACAAAGTAGGCTTTAAGCCTGCCGGAGGAATTCGTAAAGCCAAAGAAGCACTGAATTGGCTGATTTTAATAAAAGAAGAACTAGGTAATGATTGGCTCCAGCCAGAGCTTTTTAGGTTTGGTGCCAGCAGTTTATTAGGTGATATCGAAAGACAGTTAGAACATTTTGTAACCGGAAGATATTCAGCCTCTTACAGGCATCCAATGTCTTAAATTTTATAATATGAAAGTGAAAGAAATATTTGAAACAATGGTTTATGGTCCTGCTCCTGAAAGTGCAGAGGCTGCCAATGGATTTCTTGATTCGCATAAAAGAAGTTTCCAGCTATTCATAAACGGACAATGGAAAAAGCCTGCTTCAGGAGTCTATTTTGATAGTATCAATCCATCCAATAAAGAAAAACTGGCAAAAATCGCTGAAGCTAACGTAAAGGATGTAAACGATGCTGTGAGATCAGCGAAAAGAGCTTTGCCAAAATGGATTGAAATAGGTGCCCATCAAAGAGCCAGGTATTTATATGCCATCGCTCGTCAAATCCAAAAGCATTCCCGCCTTTTTGCAGTTTTGGAATCTTTGGATAATGGAAAACCGATCAGGGAGACTCGGGATATTGATATTCCTTTAGTCGCCAGGCATTTTAATCATCATGCCGGTTGGGCGCAACTCATGGATACTGAATTGAAGGATTACAAAGAAATAGGCGTGATCGGACAAATTATTCCATGGAACTTTCCCTTACTGATGTTGGCTTGGAAGATTGCACCTGCTTTGGCAATGGGGAACACTGTGGTTTTAAAACCAGCCGAGTTCACTTCTTTGACAGCCTTGCTTTTTGCTGAAATATGCCAGCAAATTGGTTTGCCAAATGGTGTTGTCAATATTGTGACTGGTCATGGAACTACGGGAGCCGCATTAGTTGAACATCCAGATGTCGATAAAATTGCTTTTACTGGTTCCACGGAAGTAGGTAAAATCATAAGAAGAGTAACTGCAGGGTCTGGAAAAAAGATTTCTTTGGAGCTCGGCGGGAAATCACCATTCATCGTTTTTGAGGATGCAGATTTGGATAGTGTGGTCGAAGGAGTTGTGGATGCGATATGGTTTAATCAGGGACAGGTTTGTTGCGCTGGTTCAAGGTTGTTGGTTCAGGAAAGTATTGCTGACAAGTTGTATAAAAAGATAAAAGCCAGGATGGAACGGCTCAGGATAGGTGATGCTTTAGACAAATCCATTGACATTGGAGCAATTGTAGCACCTGTGCAATTGAAAACAATTGAGGATTTAGTTCAAAAAGGAGTAGAAGAAGGCAGTACATTATGGCAACCTTCTTGGGCATGCCCGAAAGATGGCTATTTTTATCCTCCTTCTTTATTTACCAATGTCTCACCTTCTTCAACCATAGCACAGGAGGAAATATTCGGTCCGGTCTTAGCTGCAATGAGCTTCCGTTCTCACAAGGAAGCGGTCAAACTGGCCAATAATACAAGATATGGACTTGCATGCAGTATCTGGACAGAAAATATTAATCTTGCTTTAGACATTGCTCCGCAAATAAAAGCAGGAACTGTATGGATCAATTGTACCAATGTTTTTGATGCTGCTTCTGGTTTTGGTGGTTATCGTGAATCCGGATTTGGAAGGGAAGGAGGAAAAGAGGGTTTATTTGAATATGTTAAACCTAAAATTGAAGAGTCTTTTTCGCAGCAACCATTCAAAAAGTCGATTAGAAAATCAAAAACTACTAAATCCAATGGTGTTAATCATTTGCAGGGGATTGACAGAACTGCGAAAATGTACATCGGTGGAAAACAGGCCCGGCCTGACGGTGGATATAGCACTATAATTAAAAGTAGCCTTGGTGAGTATATTGGAGAAATTTCAAAAGGGAACCGAAAAGATATCCGAAATGCAGTGGAAGCAGCTCATGCCTGCAGCAAATGGGCTAACCGATCCGGTCATTCCAGAGCACAGGTTTTGTATTATCTGGCTGAAAATCTAGCGATCCGAAAAGAAGAATTTGCTCACCGATTACAACAAATGACAAATCAAAACAGAAATGAAGCAGCCAAAGAAGTTGAAATGGCGATTGAAAGGATTTATACCTATGCAGCCTATGCAGACAAATATGATGGCCATGTGCATCATACTGTTCACAGGAATGTAACTTTAGCCATGCCTGAATCTATAGGTGTTTTGGCTATCATTTGTCCTGAAGAGTCTCCGCTTTTAGGATTCATCTCAACGGTTATTCCGGCAATAACTATGGGGAATAATGTCATCGTCATACCTTCAGAGACAGCACCTTTTTCGGCTACGGATTTCTACCAGGTATTGGAAACATCAGATGTTCCCGCAGGTACGGTTAATATTGTTACGGGTAACAGGGATGAGCTTACTCAGGTTTTAGCCAAGCATGATGACGTTGAAGGTGTTTGGTATTTTGGAAGCAAAGAAGGTAGCAAGCAGGTCGAATATTTATCTGCCGATAATAT
>JANQFJ010000275.1 GCA_028277915.1 Saprospiraceae bacterium | reverse complement strand
GGCGGGGGCGACCTACCTTAGTCCATTCATAGGCAGGATTGACGATATTAACTGGAACGGGATGGATCTTATAGCACAGATAGCTGAAATTTATGCCATCCAACAATTTGAAACGGATATTTTGGCTGCCTCTATACGGAGTTCAAAACAAATCGTAGAAGCTGCTATGGCAGGAGCAGATGTCGTTACTTGCCCTTTAAATTCAATTATGGGTTTACTCAAACACCCCTTGACTGATATCGGCCTGGAGAAATTTTTAGCAGATCATGCCAATGCAAATGGATTACAGGTGAAGCCAAATTAAAGTTTTAATTGCTGAGATAGTCTAATTTTGTTTCTGTTCGTTTTCATATTTCTTTTGGTTTAATCTGAATGATTTGTTTATCCTATTTTCTATCATAATATGATGGGAAAATAATTAATGTCCATATTTTTGTATTAAAGCTTATTTTAAAAAATTTTGATGATAAAGAAAATTTATTACCTCTCGAGTTGTAGCACCTGCAACCGAATTATAAAAGAGTTAAATATTGGAGATGCTTTTGAGTTTCAAAATATCAAAGAAGAAAAAATCACGGAGGCACAGTTGAATAACATGGCTGAAATGGCTGGCTCTTACGAATCTTTGTTTAGCAGAAGAGCCATGAAATTCAGATCTTTAGGTTTGCAAAACAAAAAATTATCTGAAACCGATTATAAAAATTATATTTTGGATGAATATACATTTTTAAAAAGGCCGGTCATCATTATAGGTGATGAAATTTTTGTGGGAAATGCTAAAAAGACTATCGATGCTATCAAACAAAAACTATGATCCAACAAGAAAAACTGTCAAAAGAACAGATCCAGCTTGAATTTGAATCACTACAGGACTCCATTTGCCAATCTTTAGAAGAGGCTGATGGTTTGGGGCGATTCAAAGAGGATCAATGGCGAAGAGATGGAGGTGGCGGTGGCAAAACAAGGATCATTGAAGGAAAAGTAATTGAGAAAGGTGGTGTAAATTTTTCTGCGGTTCATGGTCAATTACCTCAAAAAATCGGAACAGCGTTAAAGTTGCCTTTGGAGAGCAAGTTTTATGCAACTGGTGTTTCGATTGTTTTACACCCTCACAATCCTCATGTCCCAATTATCCATATGAATGTCCGTTACTTTGAGATCGAATCAGATCAGCTTGAAAAAGGTACAAAATGGTGGTTTGGAGGAGGAATTGACCTTACGCCGCATTACATTGTGGAGGAAGATGCCAGTTATTTTCACAATCGCTTGAAAAGTATTTGCGATCAACATGATAGTGAATATTATCAGAGATTCAAAACCTGGGCTGACGATTATTTTTTTCTATCTCATCGAAACGAAACACGCGGCATTGGCGGAATCTTTTTTGACCGTTTAAGCAGTGATGATGAAAAATCAAATATTTTCGATTTTGTAAAAAATGTTGGTAATGCTTTTGCTCCGATTTATACTGAACTGATGCGAAAAAACAAAGCGAAGCCATTTTCAGAAAAAGAAAAAGATTGGCAATTGCATCGTCGCGGGCGATATGTCGAGTTCAATTTGGTTTGGGATAAAGGAACCAAATTTGGCCTGGACACCAATGGTCGAACGGAGTCTATTTTGATGAGCTTACCTTCTACTGCAAAATGGTCTTACAATTACGAAGTAGAGCAAAATAGTCCTGAAGAAAAGACTTTAAAATTGTTGAAAAAAGACATCGATTGGGTCAATTGACTTTGCAATCCAAAATAATTGTATCTGTTAAAACCCTATTACTTTCATTACCTGCTCGATCTTTGATGAAGATTTCTAAAATTAGATCATCTGTGGGAAAAACTACATAAGCCATGGTATCACACGGATTGAAAAGTGAATCATAGGTGCAACAGGAATTATAAGTTAAAATCGAAATTTCTCCGGAGATTCCATTTCCAACGCCCTGTATAGGTACAAAAGGCATTTTATACTGAATAGGATTTGCTCCCGGAACATCAGGAAACCTGGTATCTTTTACAAAAATATCAAAAATAGAATCATTAGATCCAAGATCGCCATCTCCGTCAGTGAAGCTTATAGTAACCACAATAGAATCTGTGTTTTTGTCACCCTGTATCATTGTGTTGCGGCTCATCCTTTCAAACTCAATCACAGGTTCAATCGGATAGTTTGGTGGCTTGGTGCATGAAAATATTATCGCAAGGATAAAAATTGGAAAGTAATAGGCTAACTTCATAACTTTTTTATATCTAACGGAAATTTACTACAAATTATTCGATTCCGCAATATCATTGGCTTGATGGATTTTAAAACCTCCCGTAATAGACTTATAACGGAAATTGAACAATTAAGTTCGAAAGATTTTGAAACAACAGCTTTGAATGTTTTTCAGTTTCAGGCCGAATACAATCCTCTTTATTCAAAATTTATTGATTTATTGACTATTGATCCAAAAACAATTAGCAGTTTCACAGAAATTCCATTTTTACCGATCAGTCTTTTCAAAAAATTTAAAGTAAAAACAGGTGACTGGAATGAAGAATCTGTATTTGAAAGCAGTGGAACTAGTGGTCGGACTCCAAGCAAACATTTTGTGAAATCAATTAAGTGGTATAATAACGTCTGCCAACGCGGCTTTGAAAAATTTTATGGCGATATCAAAGAATACTGTGTTTTAGCACTGTTGCCTTCTTATCTGGAGCGAAAAGGATCATCATTGGTACATATGGCTCAAAGTTTTATCGAATCCTCAAAATATAAACAAAGTGGTTTTTTCCTTTATGACTATAAGCAACTGGCTTCTGTATTAGAGAAAAATATTGACAAAAATATTCCAACAATTTTACTGGGTGTAAGTTTTGGCATGCTGGATTTTGCTCAAAGGTTTCCAATGGATCTTCGAAATGTGATCGTCATGGAAACTGGCGGTATGAAAGGACGAAGAAAGGAAATCACCAGGCCTGAATTGCACGATGAATTGAAACGTGCTTTTCAGTTGAAAAACATTCATTCAGAGTATGGAATGACAGAATTGTTTAGCCAGGCTTATTCGAAAGCAAATGGAATTTTTCATTGCAGTGCTTTGATGCAGGTGTTGGTTAGACAGATAACTGATCCATTGACCTTAGAAAAACAAAACAGACCAGGAGTAATAAATGTAATCGATCTGGCAAATATCGATTCTTGTGCTTTTATTGCCACTGATGATCTGGGAATTGTTCGTGATGATGGTTCTTTTGAAGTATTGGGAAGACTGGATTCTAGCGACATTCGCGGTTGCAACTTGATGGTAGGAGAGAAGTGATGAATTGGGAGATGGAGGGTGGATGAATGGAGGAAGCACTAAATTACTGGCTTCTCGCATCGCCACTTGAATAGATGAAGGACGGAGAAAAGGACGATGGAGAAATTCAAAAATGGAATTCAATTTTGTTATTTTTAGTATAAAAAATGAAGTTTTTACTTTACGGTGCAAATGGTTACACTGGAAAATTAATTACACGATTTTCTAAAGATTTTGGCTTGACTCCGATATTGGCTGGCCGATCTGCTGAAAAGATTAAATCTATGGCAGATCAATTTAATTTAGATTATCGTGTTTTTAGTTTGGACAATCCTAGTGGCATTGATGTTGGTTTGTCTGATGTGGATTTGGTGTTACATGCTGCGGGACCATTTGTTTATACAGCTCGTCCCATGATCGAGGCTTGTTTGCGAAAAGGTATTCATTATTTGGATATAACGGGGGAAATAGCTGTGTTTGAAATGGCGAACAGTTTTGGAAAACAAGCTGAAAAGAAAAGGATCGTGATAATGCCGGGAGTGGGTTTTGATGTCGTGCCGACCGATTGTATGGCTTTGTATTTAAAAAATAAAATGCCAGATGCAACACACTTGAAATTAGCTTTCACTACTATTGGTAGTAGAATATCTCATGGGACTGCAACTACTGCGATAGACAATTTGGGAGAAGGAGGAGCTATCAGAAAAGATGGAAAAATTGTAAAAGTACCAATGGGTTACAAAACATTGACCATTGAAATGTCAGGGAATTCTTATTTTATGATGACTATTCCATGGGGCGATGTTTCTACAGCCTATTATACCACAGATATTCCGAATATCGAAACCTACCTGGCAATTCCGCCATCAACTTTGAAATACTTTAAAATTCAGAACTATATCGGACCACTTTTACGCATGAGCTTTGTAAAAAACTTTTTGAAAAATCGAATTAAAAAGGGTCCTGCAGGTCCTTCTGACAAAAAGCGCGAGAAAGCTTATTGTTTGGTATATGGTGAAGTTTCCAATGCTAAAGGAGAGATATATAAATCAAAAATGAAAACACCAGATGGTTATACCTTGACTGCAATCACCGCTCTTAAGGTCGCAAAAGCTGTTTTGGAAGGGAAAATCGCAAATGGCTTCCAAACACCGGCAAAAGCTTTGGGCGCAGACTTTATCACAAAAATAGAAGGAGTAGAACGTTTAGACTAAAAAGAATGAAAAATCTTAAACTCCAAGGGCGTTAGCTGCATGTTCAAACTGATCTGGCCTGATATAAAGTATATAACCATATCCTCCCTTACCATCGGTGATTCCACTAGAAGCATATACGTTTACTCTCGCTTCGTATAATTTGGAATGAATAGTAGCTAATGCTCCTAATTCGTCATCTCCCTGAACAAGGATAGCATGATGGGGGCCATCCAGTTTCATTCCGACTTTTTTGGCTTCACTGGTCAACATAATATTTTCTTCAGGTATGATTGTCAGCTGAGTATTGTCGGGACCAGTGGGGACAGCAGTAATAGCTAAAAGGTTGATACCTAGTTGTTGTAAGTTGGAAAGGACTTTATATGCTTCTCCGGGTTGATCTTTAATAGTGGTATAAAAATAATCGACTCTTCTGATATTAGTGGCCATAATCTTTTAGCTTTGAAATGAACAATTTGGAAATCATGTTACTCAAATATAATGTTTTCCTTTTTAAAGAATAATAATAAAGCATAGAATTGGAGCTTTGCATTGGAGTGAAAAGCAAAGATCAAAGTTTCAAATATTAAAACTATTAATCTAAACTGGGAGATTAAAGTATCTCTTCCAGTTTGAAAGTTTCATGGAGAATGATCCTGCCCCTTTCATTTTTTTTGACTGTAGCGCATTCAACTCTGGCATCATGTTCAAAAAACAAAACATGATTATTTTCAACAGCATTTTCCAGTAGATTCCTTTTTTCTCTTAAAGTTTCCAAAGGACGAACATCGTAACTCATCACATAAGGCATCCCGATATGGTACGATGAAGGCATCAGGTCAGCGCAATAGATTATTATTCGGTTTTTATAGGTGATCTCCAGTGGCATCATGGCTTCCGTGTGTCCGTAAACAAAATTCGCTTTTACGCCATCCCATAATTCAATTCCTTCTTTTTCGTCAACAAAATTCAACACATTAGCTTCTTTCAAAGGCACAAAATTTTCTTTCAAAAAAGATGCTTTTTCCTTTTCATTTGGATTTAAAGCCCAATCATAGTGTGACTTATTTGTCCAATAAGTTGCGTTGGGAAAAGTTGGCGACAGGTTGCCTTCTCCATCTTTTCTTACAGCTCCACCACAGTGATCAAAGTGCAAATGCGTCAAAAAGACGTCAGTGATATCTTCAACGCTTAACCCTTTTTGCCGTAATGAGCCTTGCAATGTATCCGAACCATGCGGTTCGAAATGGGAACGAAATTTAGCATCTTGTTTATCACCCATGCCTGTATCAACAAGGATTTTTTTCTCATCAATTTCGATTAAAAGGCAACGCATGGTCCATGTGCAAAGATTATTTTCATCAGCAGGATTCAACCTTTGCCACAGTTTTTTCGGAACTATACCAAACATAGCTCCACCATCCAGTTTGAATAATCCCGAATTGATTACACTCAATTTCATGAAAAACCTATTTTTTGTTTTGTTTTTGCATATTTCTGTTTCAGCTCCGCCATCCTGATCGCCGTTGTCGCAGCTTCTACGCCTTTGTTGCCATACTTGCCGCCGGCTCGGTCTTTTGCTTGCTGCTCATCATTCGGTGTTAATACTCCAAAAATAAAAGGCTTGTTGTGCAAAACCCCCAATTGTACCAAACCGGTCGCAACAGCCTGGTTTATGTATTCGTTGTGAGAAGTTTCGCCTTTGATAACACAACCCAGACAAATGACGGCATCTATTTTTTCACCTGAAGCGAGTATTTTTGCTCCGATTGGTAATTCAAAAGTGCCAGGAACCTGCTCTGTCAAAATGTTTTCTTCTTTTGCACCATGTTTTATCAAAGTATCGTAGCAGGCTTTATAAAGGGCATGGGTTATTTTAGTATTCCAATCAGACACGACTATGCCAAAGGTCATTTTTTCAGCGGATGGCATTGTTTCTTCGCTGTATTCTGATAGATTTTTTAAGGAGCTGGCCATAGTTAGGAAATTTGGTAGATTAGAAATATGCGCTAAAATAAAAATTTTGTTTTATCTTCTGATTACCTTTTGCCAAATCAGAATAATTTAATTTGAAGTACTGAATTCTTTTTTAAAAAATTGCATTAAAAAGCAAGAGGCAGAACCCCTCGGATTCCGCCTCTTGTCTTTTGAAACGCTTTTTATCGCAAAAAGATTAAAGCTTGGCAGCTACTCTCGCAATGAATTTGTCGATGTCATTGCTTTCTGAGCTGTTCGGAAAATTAGTTTTAATTTCTTCAAAATGCTTTTTTGATTCTGCAAAGTTTCCTTGTTTTTCGTAAAGCAAGCCGATATTTTTATGGTAATAGGCGATGAGAAATTCGTTGTTGCCAGCACTGATGGCTTTGTTGTAATATTTTATGGCATTATCAAAATCCTGAAATTCTCCGTAAGCTGCGGCCATTGCTCCGTATTTTGTTATTGGCAAAACACTGTCACTAGCTTTAAAATCTTCCAAATAACTGATTGCAGCTTCGTATTGTCCAAGATTTAGGTAAGAAATTCCGGCGTAATAATTGGCCAGGTTAGCAGCTTTGGTTCCGCCATAATTGTCAATGATGTCCAAGAAACCACCATAACCACCTCCAGGGTTGGTAAGCGCTAATGCAAAAGAATCTCTTTCAAACTGAAACTGTGCTTGTCGCATTTGTTCCTGGCTTTCCAATTCGCGCGGCGCTTTGTACATGTAGGTATAAGCAAACAAACCACCGATGATCAAAACGAAGGCTACCAAGCCACCAAAAATTGCTGTCTGATTTTTTTCTACAAAACTTTGCGCCTGGTCTCTGGCTTCTACCAGATCCACTAAAGTTTCTTCTTTTTTCTTTTTATTTCTTCTTCTAGCCATTTTTAATTTTTAAGTTTTTTTGATTGAATATTTTCAACCAAATGCTATGCTTTTTGAAAAGTCACGCAAAAATAAGGAATCTTTTAATTTAATGTAATATTTGTTGAAAAATTAACCGTTCGCTTTCATCGCCGCACAGATTCTTTTGTTTCAAACTGAGATTTAAAAAGCCTGTGCCAATAAAAAACAGGAACGCACAATTGGCGTTCCTGTTTCACATTTGTGTAGTTTTCTCAACAAATGTTGTTTATAAAATCTTTATGTTAAATATGGATAATCATCCTGAACATAGTTGTCAGTGTAAAGTTCACCTGGATCGGGTAGTGGAGATGCTTCTGCAAATTTTACAGCTTCATCTATTTCGATCTTGATCTTTTCTTTGATAGCTTTGATCTCATCTTCGGTGGCAATTTTTTTAGTTAAAATATTCAACTCGGTTTGTTTCACCGGATCCTGATCTTTGTATTGTTGTAATTCTTCTTTTGTACGATATTTTGCGGGATCAGAGACTGAGTGACCTTTGTAGCGATAAGTTTTGATCTCCAAGTAAAATGGCCCTTTTCCAGACCGAATGTGTTCAGCTGCATTTAAAAGTGCTTCATGGACGGATTCGGGATTCATCCCGTCAACTGTTTCACTTGGCATGTCAAAAGCAGCACCCAGTTTATACAAATCCAACACATTGCTGGTTCTTTCGACGGAAGTTCCCATGGCGTATTGATTGTTTTCACAGATATACAATACGGGGAGTTTCCAAGTCATTGCCATATTGAAGGATTCATGCAAAGCTCCTTGTCGAGCAGCGCCGTCACCAAACATCGTAACGCAGAGATTATCCGTTCCTTTGTATTTTTCAGCAAAAGCAATCCCTGTACCGATTGGAATCTGAGCACCTACGATGCCATTTCCACCAAAAAATCGATGTTCTTTTGAAAAGAAATGCATTGATCCCCCTTTGCCTTTCACAACACCGGTGGCTTTGCCAAAAAGCTCAGCCATACAGGCTTTCGTGCTGATACCCCTTGAAATCGCAATCCCATGCTGGCGGTAAGCTGTGATGACAGCATCTTCAGGTCGAATAGCTGTGGTCATACCAGCTGCAATGGCTTCCTGGCCTATGTAAACATGGCAAAATCCACGAACTTTTTGCTGGCCATAAGCCATAAGTGTGCGTTCTTCAAATCTTCTGATCCTCAACATGGTTTCGTACCATTGAAGATAAGTTTCTTTGCTGTACACTGGTTTCTTTTTTCTTCTCGATTTTGTTTTTTGCACTACTTGCGCCATTTAAATTATTATTTGGAAATACTTTTTACAGTTTGTAAAATATGGCCGTAAAGATAAAGTTTAATCTTTGATTATTCAAAACGATTGGATTCCATTGAAATTTAAGGATTGTATTATTTAAGCTGTTTTACAATCAAAATCAATATTCAAATATTGTTGAATGATCACCTTATGTTATCTTTGAATTTTTGTGGCAATTATTTCATCCAAAAAGATTTTTCCTTTGCACCTCAAAGAGATAAAACTGACGAATTTCAAAAACTATGTTTCCGAAACACTTCATTTTTCAAAACAACTGAATTGTTTTGTGGGCAAAAATGGTATGGGAAAAACTAACCTGCTGGATGCAATTTATTATCTCTGTATGTGTAAAAGTTATGCAGGTATCAATGACCGAAAACTCGTCATTCATGATGAGATTTTTTTTAGATTGGAAGGAGTTTTTGGTTTAAATAATAAAAATGAACGGATCGTAGCGAAAGTCGTCCCTGGAAAAAACAAAGTGATCGAGAAAAATGATGTTCCTTATAAAAAACTGTTAGAGCATATTGGCTTGTTTCCTGTGGTGATGATTGTTCCTGATGATACTCATTTGGTGACTGAAGGGAGTGAGATTCGTCGAAGGTTTATAGATAACACGCTATCGCAACTGGAACCAATGTATCTTTCCGGTTTGGTTGCATATAACAAAATCCTGAAGCAGCGAAACTCAGCATTAAAGCAATTTGCAGCCGAAAGGTATTACGACGCAAAATTGATCGAATCATACAACCAGCAATTGATTGAGCCCGCTGGATTGATCTTTAAAAAACGAAAATCCTTTGTCGAAGAATTTGTGCCATTATTTGAGCGCTATTATCAAAAAATCTCTGGCAAACAGGAAGAGGTAAATTGTTCTTATTCCTCCCAACTTTCAAACGAAAGTCTGGAAATACTTTTGGAACAAAATGCTGAAAAAGATCGAATCCTTCAACGTACATCTTGTGGCGTCCATCGGGATGATCTGAAATTTTTTCTTGGAGAGCATTCTCTAAAAAGTTTCGCTTCTCAAGGCCAATTGAAATCATTTGTCTTGGCTTTGAAACTGGCGCAGTACGAATTGTTACGCATTCACAAAAAAGTGAATCCTCTTCTTTTACTTGATGATATTTTTGATAAGCTGGATAGGTTCAGGGTTGGACATCTGATCAGCCTTTTAATGGAAAACCAGTTCGGTCAGGTTTTTATCACCGATACGCACGAAAACAGGGTACAGGATATTATAGAAAAATTTGATTCGGATTTCAAAAAGTTTGTAATTGACTCAGGAACTGCTACCTTGTGAAAACTGTTGGAGAGTTATAATTTTCTTTAAAATGAAACGGCATAACGACCAAAAAATAGGCGAAGCGTTGAAAGACATGCTCAACAAGTATCGCCTGAATTCAAAACTTAACCAAACCAGGGTGAAAAGTCACTGGGAAAAACTAATGGGACCCAGCATCAGCCGTTATACCAAAGATATTGTCATCCGCCGAAAAAAACTGTTTGTAACACTAGAATCCTCGCCATTAAAACAGGAACTCAGCCTCGGAAAAGAAAAAATTCGCAAATTGATCAATGAAGAACTTGGCGAAGACTTTATTAAAGAGGTGGTGATTTTGTAAATTTTTCTTAGCTTCATTCCTTTCATTTTTACAGGCTTGATTTTTTAAAACCAACTTTATCATTTTATGGAAATGAAGCATACGGTCTTATACTTTCTTTTATTTTTTATATCCTTGGGATGCAGCAATCCTAGCGATGAAAACAAGATAGATTTCGTAAAAAGGAAGAGCCCTGAAATTGTTATAATAGCTGACAGTATAAAGTTTGAGGGAGATTTGGGAGCCTTCAGAAAAACAGTGAAAAGTAACTCACCGGAAACAGGAATTCAAATTGTAACGATTACTTTTAAATCTGAACAACCTGCCGAATTAAATCCTTTAACCATAAAATTCGGATTCCCTTCAGTTGATGTCAACGGTTATTGGAATCCGACTTTTGATGGGAATTTTAATTACTGGCGCTCAGCTTTGACATCAAGAGCCAGCCGCTGGGCTCCGATTATGTCTTATTATAATGACAATCTGGAAAACAGGATCACCTTTGCGCTTTCCGATGCTTTGAATAAAATCGATTTGAGTTGTTATGTGAAGGAGGAGGATGTTCATTTTTATCCAACTTTTCGACTTTTTTCTGAAAAAATGCCGCTTACAGATTCTTATGAAATTCAATTGAGAATTGATACGCGTTCCATCCCATTTCATAAAGCTGTTGCGGGGATTGCGGATTGGTGGGCAAACATGGATCAATACAAGCCTGCGAATGTTCCTGA
>JANQFJ010000243.1 GCA_028277915.1 Saprospiraceae bacterium | reverse complement strand
GATCACTAAATCGGTGTTTTCGACAAGAGCATAAAGAGGTTTTCTATCTTCAAGCTGATTGAATTCAGCAATTTTCACAGGATCAATGAAATCTGGCAGAGGAGTAGTTTTGTTCATTAGTATAAGTATTCTGTGTGTTTTTTTAAAGCGTTAAACTTAATAAAAAGTTTAATGAAAACTTTGAAAAACAAACAGAATACGTGTTTTAGTCCGCTGTGCGAGAGATTGATGTTAAAAAATTGAAGGGCATAAAAAAAAGCTTTCAGCATTTTTGCTGAAAGCTTTTGGTGGGCGATGAGAGATTCGAACTCCCGACCTCCTGGGTGTAAACCAGGCGCTCTGAACCAACTGAGCTAATCGCCCGAAATGAATTTTTACTTCAACTTTTTTGAAGCGACTGCAAAGATATGATTCCTTCTAAAACAACACAAGTCTTTTTTGAAAAATAATAAAAAATAAGCGTAGAAATAAATTCGTTAGTTTATGCATACAATGAATAGTTTTTTCGTATAATATAACCCATGCAAGACGTACCCTACATAATTGTCGATCCACCAAACAAACCAAAGCCTCCTTTTTTTAAACGATTAGTAAAAAAACTGGCGATTTGGCTGGTCATACTTTTAGGGGTATTGTTTTTGAGCTCGGTGATCGTTGCTGCTTTTTTTGAAGATGAGATTGGGAAAAAATTTGTGTTAGAAGTCAACAAGAAACTGGACGCTAAACTCACTGTAGAAAACTTTAATCTTTCTCTGCTTTCCAATTTTCCAAATGCTGCTGGCAACCTTCAGGGAGTGGTCCTTGAGGACAAAAGGGAAGGTAATTTGCTCGAAGCTGAAAAAGTATCTTTCCGTTTTGGACTGATGAGTTTGTTTGGTTCAGAAATTAAGGTGAAATCTGTCGTGATTAGTGATGGTGCATTGTTTTTGCACAAAGACCGAAGAGGAAATGTAAATTATGATATTCTTAAAAAGACAGAAAAAACCGAGAAAACTAAACCCCAGACACAGGGACTGGGCATTTCTTTGGAAGAAGCCAAATTCGTTGATGTACAGTTGATTTACAGTGATGAATTGGAAAGGCAGGACATTAAGTTGTTACTTAAAAACGCAGTGCTCTCCGGTCAATTTTCTGACAATAAATTTTCACTTTCCAGCTTTGCGCAAATTCAATCTGAGTTTATTGATTTAGAGGACGGAAGGTATCTGGCCGGGAAGGATTTGGTCTATGATGCAAAAATAAAAGTCGATTTAGGAAATAAACGCTACGAATTTGAAGATGTGGATTTTGGAATAGAATCCAATGTTTTTAAAATTGACGGAACCATCCATACAAAAGGGGAAAATACGCATTACAATCTGACGATCAATGGCAAGGAAGGCAATCTGGAATCCATGATCGAGTTGCTACCAGAAGAGTATCTCTCTTATTTTGGAGGATTTAAGAGTAAGGGGACTTTTCGTTTTTCAGGATCGATAAAAGGATTGAAAAACGCAAATTCCAATCCTAGAATTGAAGCTACTTTCGGGTTGAAAAATGGCAAAATCAGTGGTGGAAAACTTGACAGTGCGCTTAAAGACGTAACTTTTACAGCTCGTTTTACAAACGGCAAAGAACGAAGTAGCCGAACCTCGGAATTTAGCATTTCTGACTTTAAAGGATATTTTAAACGGGAGTTGATCGAGTTGAAATTGAAGGTAAACAACCTTGGTGATCCAAAAATTGATTTTTCACTCGATGGTGCTGTTCCTTTGGCTTCGGCTTATGGTTTATTAAATCAACCCTCAATTACTGGCGGTAGCGGGGATATTGAATTTAAAAACCTGTATCTCAAAGGCCGTTTTAAAGACATGTTGAGTATGTCTCGAATCAGCAGAGTAACTTCCGGCGGCGCAATTGAGTTTGATGATGCTGGCCTCACGATAAATAATGAGAATATTATTTTCGACAAAGGAGAATTGTCAATTAAGGACAACAGCCTTCTTGTAAATGATATTAAAATTGAAGGCGCAGGAAGCGAGGTTTACCTGGATGGAAAATTTCTCAATATAATTCCTGTACTTTTTGCAGATTCTTTGAACACCAAACGTGCGCAACTACAATTTCAGGCAACGCTTGATGCACCAATGGTTGATTTTGACCGGATCGTCAGCATGACGAAATTACAAGTTTCAGAATCACAGGTAGAAAAGACCGTTTACGACTCCATGCGAGTGGCTCATTCTCAAAAGCTCGAAAGATTTACCAAACTATTAAAAGGTACTTTCCAGGCTAAAATCGATGAGTACAATTACAATTTGATCGAAGGAGCCGATTTTTCGGGAAGCTTTAATTTTGAAAATAACGAGATGAAGATCAAAGGTTATACTCATGCGATGGATGGTGGATTCAATATTGACGGAAAAGCATATTTTACCGGAGCGCCCTATGTGAAGGCTAAGGTAATTTGCCAGGAGATTGATGTCCGAGAATTTTTCAGACAATGCGAAAACTTTGGTCAGGACTTTCTTTTATCGAAAAATGTAAATGGAGAATTGGAAGCGAATTTGACAGTCAACGTTTATTGGGACGAAGAAGGAAAGTATCAAAACGAAAAACTTCGCGTCTTGGGAGATGTCAGGATTCACAATGGAGAATTGATTGGCTTTAAAATGCTTTATGAGTTTTCTGACTACATCAAGATCAAAGATTTAAGGCATATCAAATTTACGAATATGCGCAATTGGTTGGAGATCCGAAATGAACGGGTTTACATCCCCGTGATGTTTATTCAGAGTAATGCAATGAATTTAACAGTTAGTGGAGAGCATTCTTTTGATAATGATATAGATTACAATTTGAAAGTGAATGCAGGTCAGGTGTTTGCATCAAAATTTAAAAAATACAATCCCAACAAAAGACCGCAGCCCGCCAAAAAGAAAGGATGGTTTAATCTATACTATCGGATCTATGGCAACACCTCAAATTTTGAGTTTGGATCTGATAAACGAACAGTTAAAAAGCGATTCATTTTAAGTGAAAATCGTAAAAAAGACATTCAAATAGCTTTGAAAAAAGAATTCGGCAATGCCATTCTCGATACTCACGAGCCCAATAGTTGGAAGGACGATACTGATCCTATTGACCCAAAAGCTCCAAATGATGCGGATGAAGAATTTTTAGATTTTGAAGTTGGTGGTGAAAGCCGGTTGGAAGATGATGAAGAATTTATGTGGGAAGAGGAGGGTTTGTGATATTTTTGTTTTGTTCTTCCAGGGTTTTTCTCCATTCGATATAACCCTGAACCGCCAGTACAGTAAAAATCAAATATTGTAAGGCCAACATTCCCAGTCCCCGATAAGTATAGAGCGGAACCGTTATCACATCAGCTATGATCCAAAGTGTCCAGTTTTCCAACTTTTTTGTAGCCATGTACCACATTGCAGTAAAAAATAACCCTGAGGTGAAAATGTCGATGTAATTGACGATCTGGATCTCATAATCAAAGGCTTTGTACACCAAAAATGTAACTACCATCGTCATTGCAAAAAGTAGAATCCCAATTATTTTTTCTTTTGAATTAGTCCTGGAAATATGGACAATAGGCTCGTTTTTATCTTTTCTGGCCCAATTGTACCAACCATAAATGCTCATAACTGAATAATAAAAATTCATGGTCATGTCGCCAAAATATTGTGCTTTGTACAAAAGGTAAACGGTGATCGTGGTAGCGATTAAACCGGTTGGGTAAACTAAGATATTTTCCTTTTTTGCATAAACTACACTGGCAATACCGAAAACAAAAGCAATTGCCTCCAAAATAATGAATGAAGTTGGCGTATTTCTGTAAGCATCAAAGAAAAACTCTAGAATTTGCCCCATTTTTTGTGCCTGATGGAATTAATATTTTATGCACACATTTTTAGGTTCAGTAAAAAAGCGAAGGGCTTCCAATCCACCTTCACGACCAACGCCCGAACTTTTCATTCCGCCGAATGGAGTTCGTAGATCGCGAAGCAACCAGCAATTAATCCAGACGACTCCAGCCTCTAGTTTTTCTGCTACGCGGTTGGCTTTCGAAATATCTTGCGTCCAAACTGTTGCTGAAAGGCCATATTGGACACTATTGGCATATTTTAAAACTTCTTCTTCTGTATCAAATGGAGCAATCGTAACAACGGGGCCAAATATCTCCTCTTGATTTGTTCTGCAGTCATAAGCCAATCCTTCAACTACGGCAGGTCGCAAAAAATAGCCTTCTTCAAATTCTCCTTTCATAGGTACTGGCTCACCACCGCACAGAATACTTCCCCCTTCTACTTCAGCCAGGGCAAGGTAACTCATCACCTTTTCCATGTGTGATTTGGAAACCAATGCGCCCAAATCAGTGACCGAAGAAAATGGATCTCCAACTTTTAGGAACTGTGTTCTTTTGACCAATTCTTCTTTGAATTTTTCATAGATCGGTCGTTCAACATAAATTCGACTCCCACAAAGGCAAATTTGTCCGTTGTTTGAAAATGAAGACCGCAATGTCCCGACCATCATTTGATCGAAATCACAATCAGCAAAAATAATGTTCGGGTTTTTACCCCCCAGTTCAAGGGATAGTTTCTTGAACATTGGAGCAGCTTTTTGTGCAATTTGTTTGCCAGTCGAAGTCCCACCCGTAAAAGAAATGGCTTTGATTTTTGGATGATCAATAATGGCTTGTCCAGCCTTTGGCCCCAAACCATGCACGATGTTTAAAACGCCAGGAGGTAGGCCAGCTTCAATACAGGCTTTTGCAAGCAAGTGGGCTGTCATCGGAGTCATTTCAGATGGTTTAGCGACTACACAATTACCTGTTGCTAGAGCTGGAGCTATTTTCCACGAAAAAAGGTACAGCGGCAAGTTCCAAGGGGAAATACATCCCACAACGCCAATAGGTTGCCGTAACGTGAAATTGATCGCCCTGCCTTCCATGTGATGCGACTCAGAGGAGAAATGTAAAATAGCTGTTGCAAAAAATCTGAAATTTTGGTGTGAGCGGGGAATATCCACACTACGGGACATTGAAATTGGTTTTCCTGAATCTATGCTTTCGGCTCGGGCAAATTCTTCCAGGTTTTGTTCAATGATATCAGCCAAGCGTTGGAGAATTCTAAACCGCTTTCTCAATCCTGATTTTGACCATTCAGGGAATGCACGCTCCGCAGCTTCATAAGCTTTCTGAACATCATCGGCGGCTGAATCCGGGATATAGGAATAAACTTTTCCGGTTGAAGGATTGTAATTATCCAGGTACTTTCCTGAGCCAGGAGGAACCAATGTTCCATCAATATAGTTTTTGATATATTTATCTGTAGGCATGTGTTCTGTAAGTATATTTAGTGGAAAAGTAAATATAGTTAATCCTTAGAACACAGTTACAAAATGGTGAAAAACAATTTTAAAATGTACCGTTATTTTCACGATATACAACAGCCAATACAGTTTGTCCAACAGCCCGTAAGGTACGTTTGTCGATCACATCCATATTATCGTTTAAAGTATGCCAGTAATCTCCAAAACCGGTTTCAGACTTCATCGGACGATTGATAATATCGATAGTTGGAATGCCAGTGAGTTGATTGATAAAAAGGTGATCGTCAATCAATATTTGGGTTTGTTCGGATACAAAATAGGAGCCATATCCCATTCCCTGGGCGAGCTTCCAAACTTTTCGCATAAACGCAGGAGCGTAAGTCATGGAAGTCTCGTCCAATGTGAATCGTGCATTTTTTGCACCTACCATGTCGAGCAATATACCATAGTTGGCTCGATATCCTGATTTATGAAGATTTTTCCCCCAATATTGTGATCCAAGACACCAGGTTTTATAATCACCGCCTTTGCTTTCGCCATAGTCTTCAGCATCAAAAAGAATGAAATCCACACCAAGATCAATTGGATTCAGGTTGAGTTGTCGAGCAATTTCCAACAATACGCCAACACCGCTTGCTCCATCATCTGCGCCAAGAATAGGTTTATCACGATTTGATTCATCTGGATCGTAATCTGCGACAGGACGAGTATCCCAATGTGCTGCCAGCAAAATGCGATTTTTGTTTCCGGGATTGTATTGAGCGATGATATTCGTCCCTTTCAAAACAGTTCCTGTATAAGCTTTAGCTTCAAAATCCTGTTCGATTACTTCTGCACCAAAACTCTTGAATTTTCCAACCAACCAATCCTTGCAAGCAGCATGTTCTGGAGTATTAGTAACCCGGGGGCCGAAATTGACCTGAGTCTGTATAAAAGTATATGAAGAGTCTCTTTCAAATTTGGGTACTTTAACTTCTTTTTTAGGAGGCGGGGGTGGTGTGTCAGGTTTATCTTCTTTGCAGGAAGTCGAAAAGCATAATGCGATAATTAGTATGCTCCAAAAAATAGTTTTTGCGTTGAAATACATTTTAATTTTTTGTTTATCACGAAATTAAATTCCCCTCAGAACATTAGTTCTTTGACCAACTTGTACCATCTTTGCCATCTTTCAACTGGATTTTCAGTTCGGCCAGAACGTCTCTGATTTTATCAGAAGTGGCCCAATCCTTATTAGCTCTGGCGTCCTGTCGGATATCGATGATCAAT
>JANQFJ010000221.1 GCA_028277915.1 Saprospiraceae bacterium | reverse complement strand
AGTATATTTCCCGTTGCTTTTTTTAATGATATTGACTCCTTCTGCAACGACTTTCATTTCGGTACTAGGGATACCAGCCGCAGAGACTGAAACCGGATTCTCAACTCCAACGTAAAAAACATTCATTTTATCAGCTGCTACGGTCACTGATCGCTCTCCCACTTCGTAAATAAATTTTTTCGGATAGGATTCTACTTCTCCGGATATAGGATCGGTTAATTTGACTATTACGTCAATACCTTTTGAACCAATAGCGGTTGGTTTAGTTTTAAAAATTGCTTTACCATCGACAACCGGATAGGATCTTCCGTCAACTGTCACTGAGATATTTTCAGCTGTACTGCTGTATGCTCCCAAAAATATTTCTGCTGTCAACTCTTCTCCTTTGATCACATAGCTTTTATCAGCGGAAATGACTGCGTCAAATTTATCAGGTTTAACAATTGTTGCATCTGTTTCGCCAAGGAAATGCCTCAGGATTGTTGTCTCCGCTATTTTTGCATCATTTTGAAATTTGCTTAATAAAGGCAAGATTGCAGCCACCGGCATTTGGTAAAAATTGAAAGCTGCCCATGATTTTTTGTCTGAATCAGCCGGAACCGGCTTTACATCTAATGGAATGCTGTATTCCAATTGCTTTCGTATTTTTTTATCTTCTATTAATGACAAAAGATCTGCTCGAAGAGATTTAATCCTTTTTTCCAGTTCATCTCCCCTCCCTTCCTCAACCAGTATACGTGTTGTTATATCTTTGTCTTTTATTCCTTTTGGTAGATCATTTTCATCCAGTCCACCGGAAAGCTCAATGATTTCCTGTTTCAATTCGCTGACATATTTGTGAAAAACAGCAGCGATAGTCACCGCCTGTTCTGCTTTTTCACTCAATGGTTTAAATTGCGAATAAGCCTCAGCCTGTTCGTTGATTGCTGCAAGCAATCTTTGGTTGGATTGACCAACGATCTGGCTGCTTTCCACAATGCTTTTGTCCATGGTCAAAAAAGCGTTCAGGATTTCAGCTGAAACATTTAAGGCCAACAATGCCGTGAGTACGAGGTACATCAAATTGATCATCAATTGGCGAGGTTCTTTAGGTAATGACATAGGTTTTCAGTTTTAAATTCAAGCAATTTTAAATTTAATTCTATCCAAATTTTGTATTAAAGGCTTGGTTGAATTTTCTGGAAACAGCAACTTTTGGGAAACGAGCGCTGTCGTTTTGATGATGTATCATCAAAGCTCCCTTTTTTACCATGTTTCAAAAAATGTAAACTTCTACTTCATGTAGTTTCAAAAAAAATTGATAAATAAAAGTGGCGAGTTACCATCATAATGCAAGCCTAGAAAAAAGTAACAAAAACTAATCACAATAAAGTTGCGTAATTATTTAATCCAATTGAAAGCCTCCAATTTTATATTGAAATTAATTATCTCTCACAAAATTCTCCGTTTCAATTGGTGATTCCGCGACTTGATTTAAACTTAATTCTTATTTCGATTGTCAAAGAAGTGAAAATGTGAACCTGGAGCGTACTAAAGAATTGATTTGATTACAAAATCTTTTGAGCTATAAACTTAAAAGCATAAACGATAAAATAATCAATTTTCGTACTTTTGTCTTTCCACTAAAAAGCAGCAATGGCTTTAGACCAAATAGATATAGAAGCTTACGAAAAAACGAAAGGAAAAGAGATGTCATTTCTCGAACATCTTGAGGAATTGCGATGGCATATTATCCGCGCTGCGGTTTCCATCATTGCTTTTGCAGTCATTGTTTTTATCGCAAAGGATTTTGTTTTTCAAAAGATCGTTTTCGCACCAAAATATCCTGACTTCTTTACCTACAAAGCCATTTGCCAGTTTTCGAATTT
This sequence comes from Saprospiraceae bacterium, assembly GCA_028277915.1. Taxonomy (GTDB): domain Bacteria; phylum Bacteroidota; class Bacteroidia; order Chitinophagales; family Saprospiraceae; genus JAHDHW01. The sequence continues at coordinate 11,849 of JANQFJ010000221.1, read as the reverse complement.
GATCGGATTGGGTGATGCGATGTGTTTTTCACCGCCTGAATTTACTTTCATTACCCCAATTTTCGGCGAACTTTTTATTCAGCATATCAAAGTTTCGGTGATGATTGGGATAATCATTTCGTTTCCTTATATTTTTTGGGAAGTTTGGCGATTCATCAAACCAGGCCTCTATCCAAAAGAGCAAAAAGCAGCCAGGGGAATGGTGACGATTTGCTCGGGATTATTTTTGCTGGGAGTTCTTTTTGGCTATTATATCATCTCCCCTTTTGCTATCACTTTTTTGGCAGGATACCAGATTCAGGGAGTTGAGGCCATGCCAGCATTGTCATCTTACATCAATTATATGACGATGTTTACGCTGCCGATCGGAATTGTTTTTGAGCTTCCGATCGTTGTTTATTTCCTGACGAAGATAGGGTTAATTACCCCAGATTTTATGAAAAGTTATCGCAAGCACGCAGTGGTTGTAATCCTATTGCTGGCTGCGATTATCACTCCACCCGATGTGATCACTCAAATTTTGGTGGGTATGCCTTTATATATTTTATACGAAATAAGCATCATCATTTCGAAACGAGTATTAAAAAATCAAAAGCAAGAACAAGCTTAGAATATGCAAAACGTATCCTCCTCTGTCACTGTAATTCTGAAGTTTGCTTTACCTACCTGCTGGATAGTCTTCTTTGGCGCTATGACAATTGCATTGTGGTTTGTAGATAGCGGACCGGTTGCCGGAATGGAAGCAAATATTTTTCGTATCGTAATGGCTATTTTTTTCCTTCTGGGAGTTATGATTCTGTATTGGGCTGTGATGGGTATCAAACGTGTGGAGATGGACGATCATTTTTTTTATGTTACCAATTATTTTAAAAATATTCGTTATCCTTTTCATCATATCGAAAAGATTATCGAAAAAGATTATTTCTTCTTTCGCACCGTTCACATCATTTTGAAACAACCTGGCCAATTTGGCAAAAAGATCACTTTCATCCCCGGACGTATCAATTTTGACCAGTTTCTCGCAGAGCACCCCGATGTCGTAGCGCAGTTGGAAAATAAAGAATTAGACGTTTAAAGATTTGAAGAAATTTGGATATTACTTATTTTTAGCAAACTTCAATTCACAAACCTATGGGGCATATTTTCATTAGTTATTCCAGCAAAGACCGCTCAAAAACAAGAGCATTAGCCAAGATTTTAGAAAAAAACAACCTTAAAGTCTGGTGGGATAAAAACCTGGCACCAGGAAAAACTTTCGACCGTGCCATAAGCAAAGCACTGGATGATTCAGAAAGCATTGTAGTCTTATGGTCCAAAAACTCTGTGAATTCTGACTGGGTGCTGGAAGAGGCATACGAAGGGCTGGAAAGAAAAATACTGGTTCCAGCAATAATAGAAACAACACGGCTGCCATTCGGTTATCGACGAATACAAGCGGTCAATCTTTCGCGCTGGCAGGGAGCAGATTCAGCAAAAGGTATCAAAGATCTGATAAAAGCTTTACGGGCATTGGTAGAGCCTGATGAAAAAAAGAAAGCAAAGCCCAAAAAGAAAGTCGCCAAAAGGATTCGTCGCCTTTCGGGAGCGTTGGACGGCAAGGCCATTGTTTTTACGGGAGCCCTTTCTGAAAATCGAAGGGCTCATGAAGAAAAGGTAAATACCCTTGGCGCTCGTTATGTCAACGGCGTATCCTCCAAAACCGATTTTCTGGTGGTGGGCAAAGAACCTGGAAAAGTAAAACTGGAGGCTGCAAAAAAACACGGAGTCAAAAGGTTAACAGAAAATCAATGGCTCAAAATGCTGAACGAAGCTTACAAACGAACATTACTCAACAAAAAAATCGTCTTTACAGGAAAGCTTAACCAACCAAGAACAATACATGAAAAATTGGCTAATAAATTAAAAGCAATCCCAATGAGCAGTATTTCTGGCAAAACCGATTTTCTCATTGTCGGTGACAATCCGGGAAAGAGCAAGCTGGATGCGGCGAAAAAGTATAGTGTCAAAATTATCTCCGAAGACCTGTGGAATGATATTGTCGAATCTCTATAAAAAACCCAATCATGAGAACTAATCGCATAATTTACTGGATCTCTACTGGGATTTTGTGTTTAATTATGGTATTCTCTGCTTCCATGTATTTGTTCAAATACGATATGGCAGCAGCATCTTTTGAAAACCTAGGTTTCCCTACATGGATCATTTACCCAAATGCTACATTAAAAATACTCGGCGTAATTGCCATTTTGAGTAAAAAATCAAAATTGCTCAAAGAATGGGCTTATGCGGGTATGTTTTTCGATATGGCGCTCGCATTCACGGCACACTATATGGCCGAAGATGGCGGTGGAGCTATTGCTGCTGTTGGATTGATTGCTTTGGTAGTCTCTCGTTATTTTAATTCAAAAATATAAAACCCAAAATATATCCTTCAATAGCTATTTAACCATTAATGCTGCTCTTCTTTTTTTGCAATCATTCAAAACCTTGTAAACCCGGCGATTTTCTTATAATACACAGCCCCCCATCCATCCAGCATCTCTTTACATGAAGCTGTAGGAGTCCCACAAACATCATAAGTCATACCTTGTACCAGGCTTCCGAAATTCCCGGAGTTTTCAGCAAAAACGGTGGCCCAAGCCATCAAAGCATCTGAACTGGCGTAGTCTTCAAAAACTGCTACCTTGCTGTTATCTATTTGATAAGAACGATGAAAAAGAATTCCTGGCTGAGTTGCAGCAGCAGATTCTACCTGATCTGAAATGTTGCGATAAGCTTCTAAATCACTCAACGATATTGTCACAAATGATTGAATGTTGGTGGCTTCATTTCTTCCTTCATTTAATCTGTTCGTACCTGGCCAGGGATCCAGGACAATTGGCTGAACACCAATCTGCTGAAGACCAGATAAAGATGCTTCAGTAGGTGCCGACATAAAATATACCGCTAATATTTCCTGTAAAGGCATTAATTTACTTTTCAATTCTTCCAAAGCAGAATTGCTCAAATGCGTATCAAAGTCCTTGTTGTCCTTATAAGATTCAAGCCATATGATTTCTCGCGCACTTTCGTTGACAAAAATTTCATATTGAAGTGTTTGTGGCTCTGTATCTTTTACCATTTTGATAAAAGCGGGAACTAAATCGTTAAATTCTTCAAATTTTCCATCATGAATTTTGGTTTTAAAATAAATTCTGAATGGGGTCATGATTTAGGTATTTTGGTGAAAAAATGAAAATGATTAATTTTTTAATAAATCCTCTGGTCTCGAAAACTTTTTTAAAAAACGACCATATTTGTCTTTCTCTTCTTTCAGTATTTTCTCAAACCAAGGTTTGTTCTTGAAACTTTGATACATCAAGTGATTTTGTAAATGCAAATAAATGCTGCCTTGTGAATAGATAAAAACACTGCCTTGTGAAACATGCTTTTCACTTTTCCAGTCCTCCCACCAAGCCAAAAAGCTTTTTTCAAATCTGTCCATATCACTGGAAAGAAAATCAATTTCGACATTACCAATCGGAAGTATAGCTGCTGATGGCTGATCAATAATTTTTTGTGGCAAATCTAATTTTCCCTTTAACAAATCCAACTTTATTTGATAATATGGATTGCTAACCAGATAGTCGGGATTGATTTGATCTATTTTTTCGTACGTTGCCATTGCTTCTTTTGTGTTCCCCATAAAAGAATAGAAGGAAGCCAGGTTGACGAGAAGAATGATTTCATCAGGATTGATGTCCAATGCCGTTTTAACTTCATCAATTGCAGCATCAAAATCCCCAATGACACCCAGCGAATAGATTTTCCATGCCAGAGCCCAAATATGCAAAGGATCAATTGCCAAAGCTTCGTCTGCAAATTTTAAAGCATCCTTCAGCAATCCTTTCCTGACATAGACATCCATCAAAGCCAATAGGACATCCGGATTTTTGGGATTTAATTCATACGCTTTTAAATAGCTTTTATAAACATCGTTCAAATTTGCAGAAGAGTTTAGTAAAACATGCCCCCTGACTTCGTTGACATATGCGAGCGTTGAATCGAGGTCAAAGGCCAGCTTACTTTCTTCTATCCTCAGTCGATTATACTTATTAAACTCAATGCTGTCATCAGGTGAAAGTACATAGAAAACATAAGTATCATAAAGGTTGGCAAGTCCCGCATGAGCCAAAGCATAGTTGGTATCCAAGTCAATAGCAGCTTGAAAAAGTTTTTCTGATTTTTTAAAATCTTCCTGACTCAAAGTGGATCGAAACCTATTGGTAAAAATGTGCTTTGCACGTAAAAACAAACCATATGCTTCGCTGTTTTCAAAGGTCTTCGTTTTTAGCCTGCTCAATTGCTCAGGAGCGAGTTTTACCAACAAGGCATTTCCAATATTTTGAGCGACTGAATCCTGAATTTTAAAGATGTCTGTAAAGTTATTATTATATTTTTTTGACCATACCTGAAAACCATCTTCCACTTTGATCAATTGAGCTGTAATCCGTATTTTATCTCCCTGTCTTTGCACACTTCCTTCTAAAATGTGATCGACGTTCAAAGCCTTTCCAATTTCGGTGATAGTAGTCTCTTTATTCTTGAAAGAAAAAGAAGAGGTCCTTCCAGCGACTTTTAATTCATCCAATTGAGAAAGCGTGTTTAGGATTTCTTCCGCAATTCCATCAGCAAAATACTCTTGGTCTTTTTGGGGGCTCATATCTTCAAAAGGGAGCACAGCAATAGATGCTTTGGCAATCTCAATCGCCTTATCATCATTGATCGTTTTACTCTTTTGCAGATACTGATAACCCATAAATACAGCTAAAACTAAAATTAAGGGAATCAACCATTTTGCTAAGTCAATATTTGATGATTTATCTTTTAATTTTCCTTTAACTTCGGATCGCTTTGGTACGGGAAATCCTTCATTCGCTAACGCAAATATCTCCATTGGTTCGTCCACGTTTTTGAAATGAAACGATCCGAGTGACGTTGTCTGAAAATTAGGGTGGCTTTTTATATCATCAACGAGCCTGTGGCTAAATAAAACCGAACCAGGAATGCCTAAAGACTCTATCCTGGAAGCTAAATTGACGCCATCCCCATAGATTGAATCATCTTTAAAAACAATATCTCCAATATGAATTCCGATTCGCAAGGGCACTGAAACAATCCCGCTTGATGAGTTATTTTTATCATTCAATACTTTTTGTATCTCTTTGGCACATTGTAAAGCGGAAATCCCGCTTGAAAAAATAATAAGACTACCGTCGCCATAATATTGTAAAATTTCACCTTGCAGTTCTGACACTTTTTTTTCCAACACTTCACGAAATCGCTTCACCATTCGTAAACCTTCATGCTCATTGCGCTGCATAATAGCAGTATAGCCAACAATATCGGCGAAAAGAATAGCTGCAAGTTTTCTGGACTGCATTTGGTTTCGATCTTACATTTTTTTGAAACTTCTTAAGAAAGGTAAGAAAATTATACAAGCCTCAAGTGTTTTCAAAGCTTGTAAAACATTGAGAAGGGCTATTATAAAAAAGAACTTATCGAACAAATTGCTGCAAAATGTCAATATTGCATTAGAAAAGAGTGAATACAAATGTATTTTTTCGACACGACACTTGCAATCACCTTGCATTTTGAGTCCAAGAAAGGTTTGCTGCTGTGGATATGATTGATTTGGTGATTTTCCGGTATCATGATTGGAAAATTTAATGGACTTTTTAATGAAGTTATTTAATCTATTAAAATTGAACTTTTTCACAGGATTATTTCCAAAAGCTTATCAACAGGTTTTTCCGTCCCTTTCGAAAATTTCGAATTTAAACAAAACAGCATTATCTCCGTATATGATTTTAACATTTTAGGAATATTCAAAATATTTTACTAAAAGTGTATTAATCCACAAACAAAAAAGCACGTTTATTTTAAAAACACATAATCATCAATTAATTTTTAAACTCCCAAATGGATTTCAAAACACTAAGCATCATTACTCATCCCCCGGAGGTCGTCTGGAAGATCATGAAAGACCAATTCCAAAATATCACAGATCGGATAGAAGAGGTAGACTCCATCTCACTTTTGTCTCGAAAACATATACCAAGCGGAAAATTAGAAATAACATATATCTGGAAAGTAAATCCTAAGCTGTCAGATATGATCACCAGATTCATTAAACCCGAAATGCTCATCCTTGTAGAAAAGGCGGTTTGGGATGAGCAAAATATGGTTTGCAACTGGACCATTGAATCACCCTATTTTAAAGAAAAAATGGATTGCAGGGGATTTACAAAATTTAATCCGGCTTTTGATGAATATTCCTGTCAGCTGGTTTATCAGGGCAGCATCCTTTGGGAAAATGAAGTACCAAACACCTTTGGCATCATGGATGGAATGGTATCTCAAGCTCTGGAATCAATTATTTGCAAATTGGTCCCAAATAATTTCAGAAACCTGATCCTGGCTACAAAAGAGTTTCTCGAATTAGAACCCGTTTAATCTTCGAAGTAGTATTTTGGTTAGCATCTGTTTTTCAACAACAAGAATCAGCTGAACCTGCATTGCTTTTTTGAACTGGTGGACAATCTACGCTTCCATACGAACAAAACACGCAACAATCACCTTTTTTTGGTTTTAACACTAAATTGCAGCTTTCGCATTGATAAAAGTATTGGCATGCATCAACCGGCATTTTTTCTGCTTTTTGAAATTCGCAATTTGGGCATGTGATACTGTTTTTAAAGATTATTTTTGTAGCCATAAAAAATGACAGGACTTATCCCGACTGTTCTTCGATCAATGAAATCAACAAATCCGCTGCTTCTCTTACAAATTCCGGGTCTTCTACATAAGCTTCGCTTTCTATCACTTCAATATTCGAAGGCAAGTTCGATTTCAGATAGCTAAAAAATGCTTCATCGGATTCAGGATCGTGTAAAACACCCCCTTCTTTGGAATAAGAACCTACACCTCCTTTAGGAATCATGAAGTAAGCTTTGTTTTTGGTGTGTTGCAAACGTTGACAAATATCATTCGCTACTCTTTGGATTTCTTCAGCATTTAATCGAGGCACAAAAACCATGGGACTATGAAAAACGTATTTATGCCCTTTGTACTCCTCCGGCACTTCATTGGGCGATACCAAAACACCTAAATGCTCAGCTCCGCCAGGGCACAGCACCTGTGGCAATCCAAGTTTCCCCGCCACCGTCAATCGCTCAGGGCCACCGGCACGAAGTACGGACCAAACATCATCTGCAATTTCACCCATCGCATAGTCAAACACTGCACCGATGATGCCTTCTTTCATCATTTGCTCCATTGCACGACCCCCAGACCCTACTGCATGAAAAACAATGACTTCATAACCTTTTGACTCAAAATAAGCCACCGCTTCGATAGTGCCTTGAGTTAAAACGCCCAGGTTGGTCATTCCAATCAGCGGTTTTTCTCCCTTTTCTACGACAAACTTTGTTTCGTCTTCTGCCATTCCGCAAGCGGCTGCGGCTGCATTTGCCAGAATTTTTCTCGTAAAAGGATTTAGTTTTAAAATATCACTCACCGAAAACATCATCGTGATGTCTTTGATCCCGACGAATCCGGAAGTGTCTCCCGACGCAACCGTGGAAACCATGATTTTAGGAAAACCGTAAGGTAAAGCTTGCATCACCTCACAACAAGTGGAAGTGCCTTGTGTCCCTCCTAATCCAATGACTGCATGCACTTTATCTTCACTAATCGCCTTTTGTAAAATATTTACGCAACCACTGACGACAAAAGGGTTGGATTTTTCTCTCGTGGGATTTTTCAACAATTCCGCCAATGACCCACCACCGGCAGCTATCACTTCATCACGACTTATCGAAGCTCCTATTCCAGCTTCTCCAACAACCCCAATATCCATCAACAAAGCTTTGTGTCCCTTGGATTCAATTTGTTTTATTAAAAAACCAGCTTCCTGATCTTTAGTATCCAATGTTATAAGTAAAGCGATTGTTTTTGACATAGTAGCTTGTTTGATTTAGTTGATTGGATTGTGGGTTATTTTTTAACAGAAAATCTTAAATCAGTGAATTCTTTTGCAGTAGCATACACCGCTTTTTCAATCGGAATCCGTTCTGTTGAAGACCCCGTCCAAATACCGTCGCAGGAAGTATTGTCAAGCATATATTGACCGTCCTCAGGAGTCACCAAACCTGCTCCATGTGCAATTAAAATGACATCAGGTTTAATTCGCCTTAATTTTATATTCGCCTCTTCTGTTCTTCGAGCAGTTTCGACAAGCGGCTCACCGGAATCGTAGCCTTTCAGACCTCCTTTAGTAGTTCCGGCATGATAACAAAAAATGTCTGGTTGTGCTTCTTCCATTATTCGGAGACTATCCTCCAGGTCGAATGCAAGACCAATGGAAACCATGTCCATTTCTTTGGCTAAACGGAGCATTTCGATTTCATTGTCAAGCGTAATTCCACTCTTTGTCAACACTTTATAAATCTCAGAATCCTTGTCCACATAACTTATAGAAGGGCCGATATTAGAAACAGAATATACCCCCATCGCTTTGCACTCGTTCAACACCATCCGCATATCTTTCAGTGGATCATTAGCGTTCAAACAGGCACAAATAAAAGTATCTCCCTTAATCGCCGGCATAATGTCTTCACGCGTATAATCCAGCGTTTGCCGATTGGAATCCAGGATCGGCCACATCATAGACATCGTCCCCATACCATTGGCTCGCAGGCGCGCACCAGAAAAAGTGTTTACACAATCTGCACCTGCTTTTTCAAGCAAACTGGCTACCAATCCGCTACCCGCGCTGGCAATCAGAATTGGAATTTTTTCATCGATCTTTTTTTTCAATTTGCCCATGATGCCTTCACGGGATGTATGTTTTACAATCATTTTTTAAAATTTTGCTGTTTTTTAAATAACCCTGTCGTTCCCTCCATCAATTGGGATTTGTGCTCCCGTTACTTTTGAAAATGTTTTGCCAAGCATGGTCACTGCCAGTTCCGCCACGTCTTTTGAAGTCACTTCAGCTTTCAGGACATTATTGGTTTTATACTCTTTTACAGTCAATCCATAGTTTTTTGCTCTCGCTTCGAGGACCTGATCTGTCCAGACTCCAGTATCAAAAACTGCGTTGGGATGAAGCATATTGACCCTAATGCCTTTTTCGCCAAGTTCAAGGGCAGCGACTCTACCCAACTGAGCCAAGCCAGCTTTTGCAACGGAATAAGCAGCAGCCCCAGGTCCAGGGGCGGGTACATTTTTGGAGCCAATAATGACAATCGCCGGATCAAATCCAAGCTCAAGATATGGCAAACTCAATTGGATTAACTGCTGGTGGCTGGTAACATTTATGTCCATACTTTTCTGCCACAGTTTGTCATCCATTTGAGCGATCCTGGCACTTTTCGGGAATATACCTGCATTAGAAACGATCATGTCCAATCCGCCAAAATGAACAACGGTTTTTTCAATGGCATTTTTCAGTTGTTTCGAATTTGTCACATCGCATTGGATTCCCATAATTTCACCTTTTTCAAAGCAGTGTTTAATGTCGGGATTGATATCCAGAGCAGCAACCACTGCTCCTTCAGCCACCAATCTATGCACACAGGCCTTTCCTATCCCACTAGCTGCTCCAGTGACTAGAGCTATCTTTCCTTGCATGGATTTGGCATTGCCTGCTTTTTTCAACTTGGCTTGTTCCAGGCTCCAGTATTCCATTTCGAAAAGATCAGATTTGGAAAGGGTTTTCCAGCCTCCAAGCTGTTCTGCCTGGTGAATTGATTTTTTCGTGTGGCGGGTGATGTCTTCTATGATTTTAATTGCTTTTGTGGTCGTACCGAATGACAACGTACCTTGCCCCGGCCAAACTACCCACCTCGGAGCTGCATCTAAAACTTGTTGTTCACCTGTATTGTATTTTTCAAAATATTGGTGATACCCTTTTGCATAAGCTGCAATATCTTTTTCAAAATTATTGGACAAAACCACAGGTGTCCGTTTGGTTCGAATAATATGATCAGGTGTTAGTGGCCCACGATTGGAAATGCTTTTGATGCTAGCAATTTCGCTAAAACCAATGGATTCGCCAGAATCGTCCAGCTTGCAAAGAACCGGTTTTTTCCAAACCACAGAAACTTGCTTTCTCAATTGTGCAATTTTTAAAAAATCTGCTTTCTTTTTTTTGGCTTTTTTAATGGGTTTTACGCCTTGTTGAATTAAATATATTTCAGCTTTGGTGACAATTTTAATCATATTTTCATAGCTGATCTTTGGATCATCATGAAAGGTAAAAACGCCATGATTGAGCAGCACCATCCCATCTATCCTGCTCCAATCCATACCTTTTGTCATTTCAAAAATCTTTTTGGCCAAAATAAAGCCAGGCATGACATAAGGAATGATCAAAATGCGGTCTCCGAAAGTCTCCTTGATTCGCTGTTTACTGCCGGGAGTGTTGGTCATCGTCACAACTGCATCAGCGTGTGTATGATCTACAAAAGTATAAGGAATGATGGCATGCAAAATAGCTTCAACTGAAGGATTCGGTGCGGCAGGATTGGTCATCGCCATTCGCTGGTACTTGACCATTTCCATGTCGGAGAGCGCATCCAAATTGGCCAATTTGAGCAAATTGGATAATCTTACGGGAGCAAAACCAGGCGCTTCGATAGTAGCCAAATCCCATCCGCTTCCTTTGACATAGAGGATATCTTCTCCATCTCCAAAAATATTTTTTTCTCTGATTTTCACTGAGGTGTTCCCCCCTCCATGCAACACCAAATCTTCTTCTTTGCCCAATAACCGAGAGGTATAAACCCTTAATTGCAATAAATCGTTTTTAAGTTTTTTTGCTTCTTTCTGATCCCAGGAACTTTTCATCTTTTACGTTTCTAGTTTGTTCAAATTTCCGGGTGAAGTTAATATTTTATCACTCTTTTTACTGATCTTTTTCAATCAATATAATCCGTCACTTTCAGATTTTTTGTTTTCCAATATTCATCATCATGAAAATTGAACTGAGTAGGTGAATATTCCCCAACCAAATCGGTCTTAGCATTCTCCGGAACCGGTAATTCCAATAAAAAATAAGTAGCATTGACGAAAATCCGACGAAGTTCTTCGTTGAGCAAATCCGTTGAAGAGCCTGTTGTAGAAGTCAATGCTATTCCTTCTTTACCACCATCCAGTGAGTATGGTTTAGACCATATGATAGGCAACATTGGATCATTTGGATTTGAATCATTTTTATTTGCAGGATTAGAGGTTGCAATTTCCTGGTCGGATGGTTTCATTCCAAAAAACAGGTCATTTTCATCAAAATTACCTACTCTGTTAATGACCTGCCCCAACACATAAACTTCAGTACCTTCCGGCATTGGTAAAGGATGTCCATAAACATCAGTTGGTCCCCAGATGGCTCCATCATTGATCCCACTTAAAACTGGATGGCCTGAGGCGCCGGGAGCTATAATTCCCCTTGTACTTTGGTGTTTGTGATGACCATGATGTGAGTGCCAATTGGCGCCGAGAATCTTTCGACCAAAACCTCCTGCCCAGTCAGAATCTTCTCCATTGTAATAATTCCCCCAATGATACCATGCACTTGTGCTGTCTTTAAAATTGAAAGCATGCGTTGCTGTTCGGATGCCAATGACGGGTTTTCCTTCCAGCAAATAATTTTTAAAATACTGCATTTGACTATCGGGCAATGCTCGAAAACGTGTAAAAACAAACATTAGATCGGCATCTTCCAAAGCTTCGAGTCCCGGAATATTTTGTTTGTGATTTGGGTCAATAATACCCGGGTTTTTGGGATTCTGGGCAAACAAAACTAA
>JANQFJ010000209.1 GCA_028277915.1 Saprospiraceae bacterium | reverse complement strand
ACAGATCCGATGGTAAAGTAAAAGTGGGGCCCGGGACTACCTTCCTTTATTTCAGGGTATTTTTCAGCATTAATCTTTTCCGGACTGAGATAAACTTCGGCTTTTTCCTTATTTATTATATCTACTTTTTCAACATCACCATTCGCCAGCATTTCGGTTTCAAATCTGTTCCAGTCAGTTTCTTTTGGGGCTGATTTTCCAAAATTTGAGAAAAACTGATAGAATAGAAAAATGGCAAGCAAAAAGTACAACCAAAAAGTAACCTGCCGGAAAGGATTTTTGCCGGGGGGAGTGGTTTTTTGGGGTGTATTTTCAGGATGCTGCCTCATTGTTTGTTTGTCAAATGAATTTAATGCTTGTTTCAAATCTAAGGTTAAATCAATTAATTGTAGATGATGTTTGTCAAACTTCTCAGTGAGATTAGTCAATCAAGAGTCCGATATCCAGTTGATAAAAATTAAGTGCTTCGATGATTTTCCTCAGTTTAAAATCTTTCCATTTTTATTATAATTGTTCAAAGGCGGTTATTTTAATTAAAATGTAAACATCATGACAGGATCACTCGTTAATGCCGAAATCGATCAAATTCTTAATCACGAGCGCCTGGGCAGGATTGGCTGTTATGCTGACGGAAAGGTGTACGTCGTTCCAACAACATTCGCGTATGATGGAAAATACATCTACGGTCACTCGAGGGAAGGACTCAAAATCGAGATGATGCGAAAAAATCCCAATATTTGTTTTGAAGTAGATGCCATGGAAGATATGGCCAATTGGCGAAGTGTGATTGTCCAAGGTGTGTATCAGGAACTGATGGGACCATCCGGTGAAGAAGCGCTTGAGTTTTTTATGAAAAAACTCGAAATGAACACTGCCGGCGATAAAAGTATTTCGTCTCATGGAATGGTTCAGTTTCATCACGATGAACAGTCAATTGTAAAAACCGTAGTGTACAGGATTTTAGTTTTGGAAAAATCCGGACGTTATGAAAAGACACTTTATTAGTACATTTCTTATCTGTTGGCACAGGCAAAATCAATCTCCCTTAAGTTTTAGGTCATTGAATAAATTCAGCAATATTGTTTCGCTGAGAACCTTCAGTGTACAAACTTTGTTATTATCAAAAGGTTGTAAACAAGCCTTTTATCGGAATTTAAGATCTAGTCAAAACCTTAATACATGTCCTACGTTAAAAAATTTGCCAGCCACGGCTTTTTCGAACAGAATGACCTTCCATTCAAAGTAAAATTCAACTTTGCCAAGATGTTCGAATATTGGGAAAAGCTTGCGGATAGCAAGATTGAAGAGGTCGCTTCTTATGCTAATAAAACACTTAAAAAGCTTAACAGGGTCAAAGTCCTCAAAAAGTCATTTGAGGATGAGGCCATAATTGATAAATATGAAAAAGAAATCAGGTTGTTACTTTCTCCTGTTTTCCCTGAATTGACCACAAAAAACGAGATCAAGGCAGCCAGTATTCCTTTCAAACCAATACTTTTTAATCTTTCCGAACGACTTGAAAATATTTACAATGCTGCTGGAATGGAACAAAATTTCAGTATGCGGGTGATGAACCACGACATGATGTACATCAATGCCTGTGTGTTCATTCTTAATTTTAGATATGGAGCCGGTATCAATTATAATGAGTCCCTCTACATTGATCTGAAAGATCAAAAGACAGGGTTGATGAAACATTATCGGGTGTTGGTTAACGGTGATTTTTCAAATTTCGAACCCAACAAAAACTTCAAACCGCTTTCTGATGAAGAAATCCAGCAGTTAAAAGATAACTTTGATGACATTGAGCTTTGGAAAGAAAAAATTCCACCAAACAGTTTCGAGTATGATGGCTTTGCCCTGATGAGCCTGATTGATGTCACCAACGAAGAAGCGATTTCGGCACTCAAATACGATCTGCTCAAAAAAGATGCTTTACACTCTCCCGAGATCCTCGAACGCATTCGTTTCCAGTTGGCTTCCATGTTGGGTAATCCAAAAATAAAGCTTGGGTTCACAGCTTTCGACAAAGACAGAAATCAGTTGAAATCTCTGGCTTATGGTTTTTGGAACAGCATTATACTTTCTGACAAAGACTGTAGCAATGCCGATGATGCTTTTTGCAACTATTCATATTCGCATATTTTTAAAGATAAAGAATCATTAGCCGCTTCCCACTTTCAGCTGGATGAGAATATGATCGGCAATCCGCTTGTCGAGAAATTGGTCAAAATGAACTTAAAAAGCTATATCGCTATTCCTCTGATGATCGAAAATGAAATCATTGGTCATATGGAATTAGGATCCGAAGATTCAAAAGTTTTGGATTCGGTCGTCACTAAAAAACTGGAGCAGATTGCTCCACTTTTTGCCACGGCACTTGAGCGTTCTATTGAAGAGTTGGAAACACAGCTGGAAGCGATCATCCAGGAAAAATGTACTGCCATCCATCCAAGTGTCACCTGGCGGTTCATGGAAGCCGCTGAAAAATTGCTGCACCAGCGAAGAATTGATGGAAGCAATGAGATGGAGGAAATTTCATTTCCCGAAGTTTATCCACTTTACGGTCAATCAGACATCAAAGGTTCTTCGACTGCAAGAAACGCAGCCATTCAAAAGGATATGATCCAGCAACTGAACCAGGCCCGTAAAGTTTTGGATTTGGCAATCAAAAACAATCCGCTACCCATTTACCAGGATTTCAATTTTCGTATAAAAAAACACATCAAAATTCTGAAAAAAGGGCTTGGAGCAGGTGATGAGATTAGTATTTTGGATTTTTTAAAACGTGAAATTTATCCCGTTTTCAGGCATCTCAACAAACAAAATGGTGAACTCAAAAAAACTGTGAAAAATTATATGGACAGTTTGGATGAAAGCCTCGGTGTCATTTACGATAAACGAAAAGATTACGAAGATAGCGTTTCTAGAATCAATAACAATATTGCCGAATACGTTGACAAAGCACAGGAAGAAGCACAAAAAATGTTTCCTCACTATTTTGAAAAATACAAAACCGACGGGGTAGAACACAATATCTACATCGGGCAATCCATGGTCAGCAATCGCGAATTTGACCCAATATTTTTAGCTAATTTACGATTGTGGCAATTGATGATGATCTGTGAAGTTGAAAATGCACATGAAAGGCTGAAACCCAGCCTGAAAGTGCCGCTGGACATCTGCTCTTTGATTTTGATCCACAACAATCCGATTACGATCCGGTTTCAACAGGAAGACAAGCATTTCGATGTCGATGGAGCCTACAACGTTCGTTATGAAATCATCAAAAAACGCATCGACAAAGCTTACATCAACGGAACTACCGAGCGTTTAACACAACCTGGAAAAATCGCCATTGTATATTCCCAGGAGAGCGAAGCAAGAGAATACATCAAATACCTCGAATATTTGCAGTCGATCAATTATATCGGACCAAACATCGAATGGCTCGACCTTCAGGAATTGCAAGGTGTTTCGGGCATGAAAGCCTTGCGGGCGGATGTTGTCTTCCATAAAAAAGGTGCTTTGAAAGCGGAGAGCAAACTGGTTTTGGCTGCCAACAACGGGAAATCATAACAATTCCAGCTCTGCTTTTGCTTTTTTGGTCAATCCTTTGCAGACCTCTTCATAGGAATGATCAATCAGCTCTTTGACGAAATCATCAGCAAGACTGCCATCCATCCAAACTGAATTCCAATTGGTCTTATTTTGATGCCAACCTGGACGAATGGCACCGTGCTTTTCACGCAATTGCAAAGCATATTCAGGATTGCATTTCAGATTGATAAATGAAAAGGGGGACATCATTTGTCCATCCATTTTAAAATCCTCTACAAAAGACAGTGCAAACATTTTCCCCATCACTTTCATCCAGACAGCTTCGCCTTTGAAAGGATAGGTTTCTTCAACACCTTTTTTTGAAAGACAATGGTTTTTGAATTCTTCGAGCGTCATGAGTTCAAGTGGTTATGTTGTTAAAAGTAATAGGTTTAAAGTTAATTGTTATTTTACTGGGAAGGTAAACGAGTATTTTCCAGAACCGATTTGTAGTTCAACGTTTTTACCTACTTGTTCAAAATGGTGGATTCCGTTTTCACGTTTTAAAGCTTGATAATTTTCGGTTACTTTTTCCAGTGTTGCATTTGGTAAAACAATATTTGCTGTCGTATTTGGTGGAACAATAACCTGTAATTTGAATTTATCGTTTTCAATAACCCAATCCGATTCAATTTTTCCGAACATTGAAAGATGATAAGCCTTTGCAGAAGTCAGGGAACCTCCAGGTTTGGGTGCAATGATCACTTTTTTATAGCCTGGATTATTTTCATCAATATCAATTCCTGCGACAACTCGATATAGCCAATCTCCAATCGCCCCATAAGCGTAATGGTTGAACGAATTCATTGTTTTGTTTTGCAAATTGCCATCCGGCATAATACCATCCCAGCGCTCCCAAATCGTAGTGGCTCCTTTGGTAACGGGATAAAGCCATGAGGGATAGGTCTTCTGTTCTAAAAGAGTGTAAGCTTTTTCGAGATAGCCATAATCTGTCAAAACATGGCAGATGTGCGGTGTTCCTAAAAATCCTGTTGTAATGTGGTCTTTATAAAGTTTGATATTTTTCATGAGCCTTTCAGCTCCCAAAGCTCTTTTATCTTCCGGAAGCAAATCAAATTGCAAAGCTAAAACGTAGGATGTTTGTGTTCCAGAACTGATTCTTCCATTCGGTGAAACATATTCATCCAGAAAAGCTTTTTTCACTTTTTCATGGAGTGCTGAATAATATTTTTCATCATCAGCTTTACCCAAAATTGTCGCTGTCTTTCTAACAATGTCTGTAGAATGAGCAAAGAAAGCTTGCGCTAGAAAATATTTGTCTGTAATCGCCGATTTGCCATCACGATCGTCATTTACGCTGTAAAAAAGCCAGTCTCCAAAATGAAAACCCGTGTTCCAGAGGTAATCTTGGCCAGCGTTCGTTTCCATGTATTTTATCCAGCCTTTCATCGTTTCGTACTGTCTTTCAAGAATGCGTTTATCGCCAAAAGCGAGATATTGATTCCAGGGGATGATCGTCACCGCATCTGCCCAACCTGTCGCCGCACCTTCGTCTTTTCCAAGCACATTAGGGATGACAAACGGGATCATGCCGTCAGCCCGTTGATCTGCTGCAAAATCACCGTTCCATTTTGTAAAAAAGCTAGCGACATCCATATTGAAAGCGGCTGTCCTCGAAAAAGCCTGAGCATCGCCAGTCCAGCCCATTCGCTCATCTCGTTGCGGACAATCGGTAGGAACATCCAAAAAATTGCCTTTTTGTCCCCATCGAATGTTGTGTTGCAATTGATTGATCAAGGCGTCAGAGCATTCAAAATCACCTGTTGGAGTCATATCAGAATGGATCACAACCCCTTCAAAATCGTTGAGATCCGGATCAGCCTTCCAACCTTCCAGCTTAATGTACCGAAATCCCATAAAAGTGAACAACGGTTCATAAAAATGCCCTTTTTTACCATCACAGATGTAATATGCCATTTGTTTTGCAGCACGGAGATTTTCTGTATAAAAGTTGCCTTCTTTGTCCAATACTTCTGCATGATAAATTTTTAAAGTGTCTCCTTTGTTTCCTTTCACTTTAAAACGAACCCGACCTACCATATTTTGACCAAAATCAAGGACTGTTTCACCTTTTGGAGTTTTGATTAAAGTTTGTGGTTTTAAAACCTCGATTCTGCGAACTGGAGGGCCAGCAGGAGCAATCAATTTCGCAGTAGAAGTCATCGCTTCACGAGCATTTTTCCAATTGGCATCATCATAATCAGCGAGCTCCCAACCTTCAATTTCAAGATTTGCATCATAGATTTCACCGTTGTAAATATCTGACCAAAGGTATGGCCCCGTTGATGTTTTCCAACTTGGATCAGAAATGATGGTTTCTTTTTTTCCATTTTTATAAGTAATTTCCATCTGAAGCAGCAAACTGAGCGTTTCACCATATTGGTTTCGCTCACCGAAAAATCCCATATTGCCACGATACCAGCCATCGCCGAGTTTTACAGCAATAGCATTTTTACCACTTTTTAAAAGTTTCGTCACATCGTACGTTTGATATTGCAATCGTTTGTTATAACTCGTCCAGCCTGGCGTAAAAATGTCTTCAGTTACCAGCATTCCATTGATAGAAGTTTCATAAAGTCCTCGGGCCGTAATGTACAACCTGGCAGATTGAATTTTATTTTCCAGATTACATGTTTTTCGAAACAACTGAACAGGTTGTGATAATTTGGGATCCTCTTTCCAAGTCACTTCGATCCACCTGGCCTGCCATTCACCAGGAGACAATAAAGCCATTTCCCAAAAAGCAGGGCTTTGAAGCATTGCTGAATTATCATGGTTGTCCCAAACCTGCACCTCCCAAAAATAGCGTTGCCGTGATTCCAGTTTTTCTCCGGTATATTCTACATGAACGGATTGATCAGAAGCTATTTTTCCACTATCCCAAACCAAATTTTTACTTTTTTTTAAATCAGCTGCCGTTTTGGCGACCTTGATTTGATAGGCTGTCTGCATCACATTTCTTTGCCTGGAAACCAACTCCCAGCTAAACCTGGGTTGTATTTCATCAATTCCTACAGGATTGGTTTTGTACTCACATCGTGGATTATGAATACTTAGTTCTTGCGATAAAGCAGTTGCAAAAAAGAACAGACAAATCGTAAAAAGTATCCCTTTTTTCATTGACATTGGATTTAGGTTTTCGGTTTTGGATCGACAGCAAAATTGTCTTAAATTTAATTGACAAGCGTCTTAAAAAATAATTATCCATCAAAAAAATCCAAATGGCTACATCCTCTCCTACTCCTTTTCATGTTTTTCTTTCCATTGCCATTTTGCCATTTAATGTTTTGATCATCATCCCTGTGATAATTTTCAATTTGACAAAATCTAGTCAATCGGCTTTTTTAATCAATCAACCCAACTGGATCACCATTCCACTTGGGATCATAGCTTTGATTTCGGGACTGACCTTAATGTGGCAAACCATTGCATTGTTTTACAGAAAAGGAGAAGGGACGCTTGCCCCATGGCATCCAACGCAAAAATTAGTTGTCGAAGGACCATATCGTTACGTTCGCAATCCGATGATTTCTGGTGTTTTGTGCATTTTGATCGCCGAAAGCCTGCTGTTAAAGTCTTTTCCCATTTTTTGCTGGATGCTTTTTTTCTTCATTATAAACTATGTTTATTTCATTGTAAAAGAGGAACCTGATTTGAAAAAACGATTTGGAAAAGATTACGAGGTTTACAAAAAGAATGTCCCCCGGTGGATTCCCCGAAGTAGCCCCTGGCAACCAAAAAAGTAAATTGAAAAATCATTTCCAGAACTTGGTTTTTCTTTTAGACTACCGACTAACACATCAATATCTTCGACGAATGTAAGCAACTCACTTTCAGTTAGTTTGTCTTTGTAAAAATGGTTTTCTTGTTTGTAACCAAACCAACACCATAAGCGTCATTTTTATAGAAAAATCGATCAGTATTTGTAATTGGTCATTCATCGAAATTCCGCAGCAAACTGGTCGAAAAAAGGAAATCATTTATACTCCTTAAAACTATTTTTGAACTTGTTTTTAATTCGTGGAAAATCACTACCTGTTATGAAAAACCTATTTACTACCATTTTACTATTATTCTCATTTACCACTTTATCTTTTACCCAAACCAATGGAACAATTACTGGGTCGATCGTCGATGCCGACGAAAATCCTGTCGGTTATGCGAGCGTGGTATTGTACACAGCTGCTGATAGTATTATTGTAAAATTGGAATTATCCGATGATGAAGGAATATTTCAATTTATCAATATTCCTGATTCAAAGTATTGGTTGGACATCAGTTATGTCGGCCTACCAAATTATAAAACCGAATCATTTGAATTATCCGGAAACATTGAACTTCCTGTAATTCAACTTGAACCATCTTCAAACAAGCTGGAAGAGGTCACTGTCACCGCTCAACGTCCATTGCTGGAAGTAAAACCTGACAAAATGGTTTTTAATGTTGAAAACAGCATCAATGCAGTTGGAAGCGATGCGCTGGAGCTATTGCGTAAAGCACCTGGCGTAGTAGTCGACAACAACGATAATATTACGATGCTTGGAAAATCTGGTGTATTGATTTACATCGATGGAAGACCATCTCCGCTTCAAGGTGATCAATTGGTCGCCTATCTAAAATCCATGCAGGCAACAGAGATAGACAATATAGAAATTATCACTAATCCATCTGCAAAATACGATGCTGAAGGTAGCGGAGGAATCATCAACATCAAACTGAAAAAAGACAAACGTCTAGGTGCCAATGCAAATATAAACTTGGGCTTTCAACAAGGTGACTATAGTCGTTACAATGGATCGGTAAGTTCCAATTATAAAGCTAAGAAATACAACATTTTTGGGAATTATAGCTATAGCAATGGCAAAAATGGTAGCTATATGGATCTTTATCGAGAACAAAACGGATTGGTTCTCGACCAAAAAAACAACAGAAACAGCGATTGGAATAACCATAATTTTAAAGCTGGTGCTGATTTTTATTTAAGCAAAAACAGCACTTTAGGCTTCATGGCGAATGGAAATATTGCTTCAGACCTTGATAAGGGAAATAGCCGGACAGAGATCAGAATGATCGGCCAAGAATCCAACGATAGCATTTTGGTAGCCCAAAGTATGAACGATGGGAAACATGATAACTTTAATTTTAATATTAACTATACCTTCGGTGACGGAAAGAGCAAATCCACAAACTTCGATGCTGATTATGGATTGTACCGAAGTGACGGTAAAGATTATCAACCAAACTATTACTTTGATCCAAGTGAATCAGAAGTCTTGACCAAAAATGTTTATCGAAATGAAACTTTAACTGACATAGATATTTTCACTTTTAAAGTAGACCATGAAAGACCACTTTTTAAAGGAAAAATAGGCGCAGGTGCAAAAGTAGCTTACATCACTACAGACAATACATATAATTTTTTCAACGTCTTTGAAGAAACGAATTCAGAAGAGCTGGATAAAGATCGTAGCAATCAATTCGTTTATACTGAAAATGTAAATGCAGTTTATGCCAATTACAACCGGCAATTTGAAAAAATTGGGTTTCAGGTGGGTTTGAGAGTGGAACAAACCAATTCAGAAGGTGACCTGACAAGTGAAAAAATAACGGATAATGATAATGTAAAACAAACGTATGCTGATTTTTTCCCTTCAGCTGGTATATCTTATCAATTGGATCAAAAAAATAGTTTTCAATTATCATACAGCCGTAGGATTAATCGCCCGAATTATCAGGATTTGAATCCTTTTGAGTACAAACTGGACGAGCTTACCTTTCAAAAAGGAAATCCATTTTTGAACCCTGAATACACCAATAATATTCAGTTGACTCATACTTTCAATTACAGCCTAAACACCAGCATTGGCTATAGCCATACGGAGAATCTCATCACAAGAATTGTTGACACCAGTGGTGTAAAAGGAAGTTTTATAACCTGGAAAAATCTAGATGATCAGCGAAATTTAAACCTCAGCGTCAGCGGCTCTGTACCAATCACAAAATGGTGGAGCACTTATACCAGCCTGACTGGTTACCACACCCGAAACAAATCTGAAAATATAGATGGAAAGAAGGTAGATATCGGTGTCTCTTCTTTTAATATTTACAGTCAGCAAACATTCAAGTTGCCATGGAAGTTATCGCTTGAAATATCCGGATGGTATAATTCTCCTTCAATTTGGGGAGGCACATTTAAAATGGACGAAATGTGGAGCATTGACGCTGGAATCCAGAAAAAACTTTTCAATGATCGAGGAAGTCTGAGGATTTCAATGAGTGATGTTTTCTACACTAATAACTGGCATGGCATAAGTCAATACGGAGCACTGTACATGAACGTAGCCGGAGGACGGGATTCTCGGAGAGTCCGGATCAATTTTTCTTATTTGTTTGGAAACAATCAGGTCAAAAGCCGGAAAAGAAAATCAGGTTTGGAAGACGAATCCAGACGCATAAAAAGTGACTAGCAAAGAAACCATATAATTCAGATTTTATTAAAACGCTCTATCCTTTTTTGGTAGGGCGTTTTCTTTTTAAAGCAATGATTTCTCAAATAAATAAAATCATCAGGCAACCTTTTTAATTAGAAAAACACCAAATAACTGCGAAGAAGCATTTCATTAAATGCACCAAATTTATAGCTTACTTAAAATATTGCCTCGATGAAAAAATGGAAGTTTCCAATTATTGCATTTTTGTCCTTTTTTTTACTTAATACTACCTTAATTCTTAAACCTCCTCTCCTACCTCCAACCAATCCTTGTTTGGAATTGCCGGATGAGTATTTGAATTACCAGGACATTGAATTACCACCTTATATTGGCAACATTCCAAATCTGGATGTTTTTGATAATACTCCCGCTAATAATTTCATCACCAATGAAGCTGCGACTTTAGGAAGAGTGCTCTTTTATGATAAAAATATGTCAGCAAACAACACCATTTCCTGTGCTTCATGCCATCTGCAGGAATTTGGTTTTACAGATACCTTGCAACTTAGCCAAGGGTTTGAAGGAGGCTCAACTGGACGTAATTCAATGAATTTATCACATGCCAAATATTATGAGCCTGCTTCTTTTTTTTGGGATCAGCGGGCAGCGACTTTGGAAGATCAGACGCTCATGCCCATCCAGGATTTGGTTGAAATGGGAATGGACTTAGACGATTTAATACTAAAACTGGAAGCTACTGATTACTACCCTGACTTATTTGAAGATGCCTTCGGATCAAACATATTAACCGTTGATCGTATTTCAAGAGCATTAGCTCAGTTTATTCGCTCTATGGAATCTTACGGGAGTAAATATGATGAAGGCAGAGCTACTATCGTTGGACCGGGGCAAGGGGGCTTAGCTCCTTTTCGACTAGATTTTCCAAACTTTACAAGCCAGGAAAATTTAGGAAAATCAATCTTTTATGATCCTGAGATTGGTAACTGTGCTTCATGCCATACACCAGACCTATTTGTTGCTCCTGGCCCGCGTAATAATGGCCTGGATGTCGTATATGATGACAATGGAGTGGGAGCAGTAACTGGTAACTTACAAGAGTATGGGCTTTTTAAAGTACCTTCTTTGCGAAATGTTGAACTATCCGGACCATACATGCATGATGGCAGATTTGAAACTTTGGAAGAAGTAGTAGAACATTACAATAGCGGGGTACAAAATCATCCAAACCTCGG
Source organism: Saprospiraceae bacterium (assembly GCA_028277915.1). Lineage (GTDB taxonomy): Bacteria > Bacteroidota > Bacteroidia > Chitinophagales > Saprospiraceae > JAHDHW01. The sequence continues at coordinate 47,526 of JANQFJ010000209.1, read as the reverse complement.
TCCTCAACTTAGAGTTGCAGGCCCCAATTCACCACCAAAAGTACTTAACCTTTCAGAAGATGAAAAGATGGCGCTCGTTGCTTTTTTAAAAACATTAACGGATCATAATTTTTTATCGGATGATCGCTGGTCTGACCCATTTTGCGAAATTACTTCAACACATGTAATTGAAAAAAATAAATTCCAAGTATATCCAAACCCCTTTACTCAAGGAACACAAGTTGATTTTGTCAATCCGAATGCAGTCCAATATAATCTAAGAATATTTGACTACCAAGGCAAGGTGCTTTGGGAAGTAACTACAATTGATAACAGTTATTATATTCAAAACGATTTCCTTTTACCAGGAATATATTTTTTACAAATCGACAATGACAATTCAAAAGGAATAGAGAAAATTGTGGTTCAATAAGAAACTTCCTTTTTAAATTTATCGAAAAGCTGTTCATAGAAATTATTTCTTGAACAGCTTTTTAATTTAAGTATAAGAATCAATCGGTTTGGAAAGCATACCCTTTTTACTAATTTTATGCTAAGAGGAGGAAAGAATTTATAGAAAAAAATGATTCTGGAGGAAATTGGGATTTTTTTTTAAAAAAAATTAGTTTTTGAACTCTAGAAAAATTATATAATTCTTAACCACATAAACCATACGATTTTCAATAGGCATTGCGTTCAATTTGTCGTTTAAATCATAAAAAAAGGTACATGAAAGCAAAGGATATATTAATAGTTGTAACTATCATTCTTTCTATTTTATTATTGGCTGCTACTTGGTGGGGATTTAGTCAAAGAAAAACTAACCAACAACTCGAAAGCCATAATCAAACATTAACGAATGAAATTAGCGATCTGGAGGAGTTAAAAGTGGAACTTCAAAGCGAAGTGGATAGTCTCGAAATCGCTTATGAATATCTTTCTCTCGAAAACGACTCTCTTTCCAACTCTTTGACAGATGCGCAATTAAGAGTGGACCGTAGAGATAGGTCCATCGCAAAATTGAAAAAAGCCAATAATGCTTCAAAAGCTGAAATAAGCAATCTGAAATCTGAAATCCAATCACTATTGGAGCAAAAAAAGATACTGGAAAATTCCATCGCAGGTTTGCAAATGGAAAATGACTCCCTGAGAGCCAGAACAGGTGTTCTTGAAGCCAGCCTGGGAACTGCAAAACAAGAAAATGCTGCTTTGGCTAACCTCAACCAAACCATGCAGGGAGAGATGAACAGATTAACGCTGGCTAATTTTAAAGCTACTGCATTTCAGGTTGAACTGGAGCGACGCAACTCGAAAGTAACGTCAAAATCAAGACGCGCAAAAAAAATCCTTGTTAGTTTTGACCTCACTAACGTTCCTCAGAAATATCAGGGAGTCAGACCATTGTATTTAGTGATCACTGACGATAAAGCTACTCCAATAAAACTGGAAAACCCTATTCAAGCGACTGTGTCTGTCAATGGACAAGCCAATGAAATACTGGCGGCTGAGGCCAAGGAAGTGAATATTGAAGACAACCAACGACTATCTTTTTCACATGAATTGAGTAACAAACTCGCCAAAGGTTATTATCGCGTGATCGTTTACACCGACATTGGATTATTGGGTGCAAGTAGTTTCCGTTTGAGATAATTTCATCCTCAATGAATTATACTTCTATTTTTTATAGTTTTTCTCTCTTTGTAATAATTGGTAGCTCTTTGGGATGTATCAGCACCAAAAAACATTACGAAGAGATTGATCTTTTAAAAGCAAATCACAAATCGGAATTAGAAAATTGTCAAAGTGAAACCATAGTGGCAATTTCAAAAAGTGAACGGCTAAACCTCCAACTCGCAGAACGGCAGGGAGAAATAAATATTTTGATGAACTTGCGACAAGAATTGTACGATACTATTTCTCAGTTAGAAATGGCATTGAAAAACATGGGAAGCCAATCTGCTTCAAAACAACAAAACCTCAATACTGAATTGTTCCGAAAACAAAATTCTATAAAACAACTGAATGGAAAATTACAACAAATAGACACTGTGCTTTATCGGTATCAGGCGATGATGAATAACCTTGCTTTGAAACTACGCCAGTCGGTTCAGGAAATAAGTGATGGTGACGTTCTGATCACAAGTAATTATGACCATGTAAAAGTAATTATCAGTGAGTCTTTCCTTTTTTACAGTAAAAGTACGACCAGACTTGAAAAAAATGGACAGAAAGCTTTAGAAGCCTTGAGCGAGGTGATCAATCAATATCCCAATATGCGGATTATGGTTGTAGGACATACGGATAATACTCCGCCTCACGCTTCTTTCAAAGACAATTGGATTTTTAGTGTACTCCAATCCGCTACTGTCGCCAAAAAACTGGCCAATGATTTTGAGTTAAGCCATAGCCAAATCACCGCAGCCGGCAAAGGAGAATTCAATCCACGTACTTCAAATGCTACTGACGAAGGCAAGGCTGCCAATCGAAGAATCGAATTGCTTATAGCACCAAATCCGGATGATTTGGTGAAAGCAATTCGGAACGAACTTTAGTCTTGAATTATTTTTTAAGGAGAAATTTTAAAATGCTGAGAAGAATAATATCCAGCATCTATGCTTTTTCGTTATTTACAATTTTTTACTCTTCTTCATCAACCCCTAACATCACCACCTCCATAATTGATCCATCAGTATCTATAAAATACTTTCCGGTATAAATAAAATTATAATTTAATTGTTCGCGCAACACTTCAAATTGACCTTCGTCTTCTGTGTTTTCTGCGATCCAGTCTATCGCTTCAAGCCTGTTTTTAAATACCTTTCTCATGGTTACGTGCTTTGGTGTCAATTAATAGTGCTTTGTTTTTTACAGGATATTCCATCCTGTATATCACTTAATTGCACTTTTTACTACTTAGAGTATTTTTTGGCTCAAAAAGATTAATATTTAAATCTGTTTAACAATTATTTAAGCAAAATTGGTCTCAACTGTTACCTAAATCTTATTAAACTTAATAATAATGTAAACCCTGCCAAATCAAAAAAGTATTAGACCAAGTGTCTTAAATTTTAGTACTTTCGTGCTTTCAAAATAAACAGCATACAAATGGCAAAACAAAATCAATCTCCGGGCTTCATTCACAATGTTTTTTTCTGGTTAAAAGAAGAAATTACAGAAGATCAAAAAAAAGCATTTTTAAAGGCCCTTAAATCTCTTGGAGAGATAAATACAGTTTGCGATCTTTACACTGGAACACCGGCAGGTACTCCAAGGGTTGTAGTTGACAATACTTACGATTTTGCATTAATTGTCCATTTGGATGATCAGGTTGATCCCATCCACGAAGCATTCGCTGCCAGTCAAAGTCACCTTTGGGAAAAGGTTCAGGTTTTTGATGTTTTGATTAAATAAACAAATACCCAATGGCAGGAAATTGCCTTTGATAAGAAATATTTTATGACATCACTTTTTCAAACATACATTGAGTTAGGTTTCAAACATATTTCCGACATCACTGCATATGATCACATTTTATTCATTGTGGCTTTATGCGCTATTTATAAAATCAGTGAATGGAAAAAAGTAGCGATTCTGGTTACGGCTTTTACAATCGGCCATAGCATAACGTTGGCTTTAGCAGCTTTGGATGTAATTACTTTTCCAAAGAAAACGATTGAATTGTTGATCCCCGTGACGATTATTCTGACATGTTTTTATAATATTTTTGGAACAAAAAGCGCATCATCGGATTCAATTTTCAATAAAAACATCAACATCAATTACATTTTTGCGATGTTTTTTGGTCTGATACACGGAATGGGTTTTTCCAACTTTTTGAAAGCAATGCTGATGCCTGGTGAAGAGAGTCAGTTAGTGAAGCAACTTTTCGCATTTAATATTGGTATCGAGCTCGGACAATTGCTGATCGTGGCAATTATATTGATAGTCTCATTTATTGCGTTTAATTTATTGAAAATCAAACAAAATTACTGGAACATTGGCCTATCGACAATTGTTGGGTTAATGTCGGTAAAACTTTTAGTGGATCAACTATAGATTTCAATTATTTATCTTTTGATGAGAAACAGGTTCTTTCTATTTTTTTTTCTTTTTGTTTTATCGAGTAGCATTTTCGCTACCGGGAAACCAATTTTCATCAAAGATTTTGAGTTGCACGATTTCCATGCAAGCAAATGTCAAATCGAATTCAATCAAAAAGAAAAAGCGCTTCAAATTTCAATGCATATTTTCATCGATGACCTGGAAGAGGCGCTCCGGAATCAAGGGTCGGGAAAACTTTTTATAGGTACCGAAAAAGAAGTCGAAAAAGCTGACGAATACCTCATCGAATATTTGAATACCAACTTCCGGCTTCAGGTCAATGACCGCGAGATGGAATATTATTTTATAGGTAAAGAAACCAGTGAAGATTTACAAGCCATTTGGTGTTATTTAGAGATCATAGACATCGATTCAGTAAATAGTATAGCTGTTGAAAATAGCATCTTAATGGAGCTTTTTGCAGATCAAAAAAACATCATACACATCTTGATGCCGAATAAAAAACAAGGTTATTTTATACTTGAAAAAGGCAAATCAAGGGAAAAAGCTAATTTTTAATGAATCGCATTTTAAAAAAAATAATGATCCTTCCAATCCGCTTTTACCAATATGCGATTTCTCCTTTGTTGGGTCCAACTTGTCGATTCAAGCCAACTTGTTCACATTATATGATTCAATCTATTGAAGAATGGGGCATTTTAAAAGGCTTTTGGTTAGGTTTAAAACGAATCACAAAATGCCATCCCTGGGGTCCACATGGTTATGATCCTGTTCCAAAAAATTCGAAAAAAATTCATTCAGACGAAAAACATAACATTTAATGTTAAGAAGACCACGAAGAAATCGTCGCACTGCTACTCAAAGAGCGATGATGCGAGAAACTCAACTTACAACAGGCCATTTAATTTATCCACTTTTTATTGTTGATGGTTCAAATATAAAAGACGAAATTGCTTCATTACCAGGAAATTATCGTTTTTCATTGGATAATTTGTTGGTAGAAATTGAAGAATGTTTGACTATTGGATTGTCCAATTTCATTCTTTTTCCCGCCGTAAATGAAAATCTGAAAGATAAAACTGCCACTTATAGCTACGATCCGAACAATTTTTATCTAAAAGCTGCAACAGCAATTAAAAAGCAGTTTCCGGAATGTTGCCTAATTAGTGATGTAGCCATGGATCCTTACAGTTCTGATGGCCATGATGGCTTAGTCGAAAATGGAAAAATTTTAAACGATCCTACTTTGCCGATTTTAGGAAAAATGGCTGTAGCTCAGGCAAATGCTGGATTTGATATTCTTGGTCCTTCAGATATGATGGACGGACGCATCGGTTATATCCGTGAAAACCTTGATGATGCTGGTTTTACAGAAACCGGGATCATGTCTTACACTGCAAAATATGCCAGTGCGTTTTATGGCCCATTCCGAGATGCTTTGGACTCTGCACCAAAATCCGGCGATAAGAAAACTTATCAAATGGATCCTGCAAACAAGCGAGAAGCATTGATAGAAGCAGAATTGGATACCGCTGAAGGAGCAGATTATCTAATGGTCAAACCTGCGCTCAATTATCTAGATATCATTCATCTTCTGAAAGAAAACTTCGAATTACCTATTGCAGCTTACCATGTTAGCGGCGAATGCGCAATGCTCATCGCTGCTGCCAGAAATGGCTGGTTAGATTATAAACAAGCCATGCCTGAAACGCTCCTGAGTATCCATCGAGCTGGCGCTGATGTAATTCTAACTTACTTTGCTAAAGACTATGCTAAATTATTGAGGGGGAGTGAAAATTAGCGGGACGAATTCGGGAATCATCCCGCTTTACTGTTATTTGAAGATAGCGCAATTAAGTTACGCCTCCGTTTTGCTTTTTTAATACTACTGAAGAATGACTTCTCTCTCTTCAATCATTTTGCGGATATTGATCAAAGCATATCGCATACGCCCAAGAGCAGTGTTAATGCTAACTCTGGTCAATTTTGCGATTTCTTTGAAGCTCATATCAGCGTAATGACGCAAAATCACTACTTCTCGCTGCTCGGGAGGCAATTGGTCAACGAGGTGACGAATCTTGTCGTGAGTCTGGCTTTTGATAATTCGTTGTTCTGCATTGTCATCAGAAACTTGAAGTACATCAAAAATATCGAAAGTCTCAGTTGGAGCTACTTTTGGTCTCCGTTTTGTCCGCCGGAAGTAATCCACACACATGTTGTAAGAGATTCGCATCGCCCACTGCACGAATTTGCCTTCGTGGTTGTATTTGCCCTTTCTCAGCGTATCAATAATCTTAATAAAAACTTCCTGGAAAATGTCTTCGGCAAGCGCCTGATCCTTTACAAATAAGTAAATGGACGTGTAAATCTTTTGCTTGTGGCGGTTGAGAAGTTCTTCGAAGGAGCGCTCGTCACCGTCTAGGTAAAGAGCAATCAATTGTTGGTCGCTAATTTGCGTAACTTGCATAACTATCCTATTTTTTACTTAATCGAGAAAAAATACTTTAGTGTAGAAGTTACTACTTATAGACAAACAATTTTTAGATTAGAAAATGTAATGAAAGTATGAAATACTCTTTCCAAAGATAAGTCCAAATTTTAGAAACAACCAAGTGTTTAGTATCATTTTAACTTATCTTAACGAAATATTAACTTAACAAATTAACTTTCGCGATTCCCAAAGATTCAAATCTTTTATTTAAAAATCAACGATTTGCAATCAAAAATTTGCAATATTTAACAAATTACAAAACCTCCACATATCTTGAAAACCTTGATATTAAAGGGCTTTTAAACAATTATTACTTCTTCCTCAAACCTCTTACGTATTTATAAAGTCATATAAATAAAAATTTATTTTTTAGTGCTTTTTGTCAAATTTTGGATTTTTCATCTGAAAAAAGAGTAAATGGTCCTTAAAATTTCAAACTATTAAACATGAGACTTTTTAAGGTATTTTATACTTAATCCCTGCTTTGTAAATTACTCGAAAAAGGCTATTTTTGGCAATTGCTTCAGAATGAAAATACATTAACTTTCATGGCACAAAAGAAAGAAAATGCAGTCCTTGAACGACCCAGATTGGAGAAATTTTCCAATTCTATTTACATAAAAGGTGCAAGAGGGAATAACCTCAAAAATATTGATATCGAAATTCCTAAAAACCAGCTTGTTGTGGTAACTGGAGTTTCCGGATCGGGAAAATCTTCTCTTACTATGGATACTTTGTATGCTGAAGGTCAGCGCCGATATGTGGAGAGCCTCAGCTCATACGCCCGCCAGTTTTTGATGCGCATGAAAAAGCCGGAAGTGGATTATATCAAAGGTATTTGCCCTGCAATTGCTATCGAACAAAAAGTAAGCACAAGAAATGCCCGATCCACTGTGGGCTCTCTGACTGAGATCTATGATTATCTGCGTTTACTTTACGCCCGTGTAGGGAAAACCTACTCTCCCATTTCAGGAAAAATTGTAAAAAAACATGAAGTCACAGATGTGGTAAAATATATCCACAACTTTGATGAAGGCACAAAAATTCAGCTTTTTATACCATTACAGCATAAATACAAAGACCGTACAATTGAGCAGGAACTCAATCTCCTTTTACAAAAAGGCTATACTCGTGTCCTGATTGAAGGAAAATTGAAAGGGGTTCAGGATGTTTTAGAGGAACAAATGGTTGATCTTAAAAAAACGGTTTCAGAATTTCAGGAAGACCAAATTCAACTCCTCATCGACCGCTTTTCTGTCAAAAAAGAGGATGAAGACAACAAAAAAAGAATCGCAGATTCCGTCCAAACTGCTTTTTATGAAAGTGAAGGAGAATGTGTTGTCGATGTAATTGACAAAGAATCCAAGGCTTTTAACAATCGTTTCGAATTGGATGACATGGAATTTTTAGAACCCACTCCTCACCTTTTCAATTATAACAATCCTTATGGCGCCTGTCCAAAATGCGAAGGGTATGGAAAAGTCATGGGGATTGATGAAAATAAAGTTATCCCCGACAAATCCCTTTCCGTTTATCAGAAAGCTGTTGCATGCTGGAGAGGTGAAAAAGGAAGTAGGTGGTTGAACCGTTTGGTTGATAACGCACATCATTTTGATTTTCCGATCCATCGTCCATACCAGGAGTTATCAAGAGGTCAGCAAAAGTTGTTATGGTCTGGAAATCAATATTTTGATGGCATAAACGATTACTTTGCGGAACTTGAAGAAAAAACTTACAAAATTCAAAATCGTGTGATGCTTGCCCGTTATCGCGGCAAAACAACTTGTCATTTATGTGATGGAGCACGATTGCGAACTGAGGCAACTTATGTCAAAATCGGCGACAAAGCCATTACAGAATTAGTTGACATTCCGATTGATGAACTTTTACCATTTTTTGAAAACCTGAAATTGAATCCCTATGATTTATCCCTTGCAAAAAGGATCATTTTGGAAGTGACCAATCGACTCAAATTTATGATTGAAGTTGGTTTGAGTTATCTGACGATAGGAAGGCTTTCTTCGACCTTGAGCGGTGGTGAGACACAAAGGATCAATTTAACCAGAACTTTGGGCAGCAATTTGACCAGCTCTCTTTATATTCTGGATGAACCAAGTATTGGCTTGCATCCAAAAGACACGGGGCGTTTGGTGAAAGTTTTAAAATCACTTCGTGATCTGGGAAATACCGTTTTAGTTGTCGAACATGAGGAAGATATTATTAAAAATGCTGATTACCTGATCGACATTGGCCCGCAAGCCGGAATTAACGGAGGCGAAGTCGTTTTCGCCGGTCCTTATGAAGAAATTTATGATCGAGCCAACGATAGTCTTACTGCCAAGTACATGAGCGGTCGAATGGAAATATCGGTTCCTTCGTCTCGCCGTAAATTTATAAGCCAAATTTCGATAAAAGGTGCTGCACAACACAATTTGCAAAATATCAACGTAACCATTCCTTTAAATACTTTTGTAGCGGTGAGTGGTGTATCTGGAAGTGGTAAAACGACTTTGATCAAACAAATTCTTTATCCGGCTTTGAAAAAAAACCTGGGAGAACCTTATCGCGTTATTGCAGGCCAGCACAAAGCATTGGAAGGAGATTTGAATTCAATCACACAAGTTGAAATGGTCAGTCAAAATCCTATTGGAAAATCCAGTCGTTCTAACCCTGTAACTTATGTCAAGGCTTACGATACCATCCGAAATCTAATGGCCAACCAGCAACTTTCACGAATTAGAGGCTTTAAACCAAAACATTTTTCTTTCAATGTCGATGGTGGCCGTTGCGATTTGTGTAAAGGCGAAGGAGAACAAGTCATCGAAATGCAATTTCTCGCCGATGTTCGCCTCGAATGTGAAGATTGCAAAGGGCAGCGTTTCAAACAAGAAATTCTGGATGTCAGGTATCAAGGAAAAAATATTTTCGAAATACTAGACCTAAGCATCGAAGAAACTTTGGAATTTTTTGTTGATGCAAAAGATGTTGTCAACAAAATAAAGCCGCTTTATGATGTGGGCTTGGGTTATATCAAGTTGGGGCAATCTTCAAGCACTTTGTCAGGAGGAGAAGCCCAACGTGTCAAATTAGCTTCTTTTTTAAGCAAAGAGCGTTATACTGAAAAGATTATGTTCATTTTTGATGAACCTACAACGGGATTGCATTTTCACGATATACAGAAATTGCTGGATGCTTTGAATGCCCTGGTTGAAAAGGGACATACCGTAGTTGTCATCGAGCACAATATGGAAATCATCAAATCTGCAGATTGGGTAATCGATTTAGGTCCTGGAGGAGGAAAAGATGGAGGTAAATTGCTCTTTCAGGGCACCCCGGAAGATTTAGCAAAGGTAAAAAAATCTTACACCAGCCAATTTCTAAAAGAAAAGCTATAGAAAGTTCAATTTATTATCTTTGGGATTCATCGTTTGTTTTAAAAAATTCAAAACTTCTATTATGAATCCGAGATACCTCGTCCTTTGTGTATTATTCACTTTTTCTATCATTGGTTGTGATGAAGGCACGATTACAACAGAAAATGAAGAACCGGGCGTTCAAACTGACACTATTCCTGTTAGTCAAAAGCTCCAAAAGTACGTTTCGATCAAATTGGAAACTGATCTTTCTGTTTTGACCGACAACCAGAAAAAGATGATTCCAATTCTTATTGAAGCAAGTAAAATCATGGATGACTTGTTTTGGTATGAAGCCTATGGTGATAAAAATGAAATTTTAGCGAAAGCTAGTGACACAGATTTAAAAAAGTTTATCAACATAAATTACGGCCCATGGGACCGGCTTGACGGAAACCGACCTTTCATGGAAGGTATTGCCGAAAAGCCAGCAGGCGCTAACTTTTACCCCGCTGACATGACCAAGGAAGAATTTGAAGCTGCAGAACTGGATGGCAAAACTGATCTCTACAACTTCATTCGTCGTGATGAAAATGGAAAATTAATCACTGTCCCGTATCACGTACAATTTGAAGAACCGGTAAAAAAAGCTTCTGAATTGCTTCTTCAGGCTGCCGATTTAGCCGAAAATGATGGTTTAAAAAATTATCTTCAGCTTCGTGCAAAAGCTTTACTCGATGACAATTACCAACCCAGTGATTTGGCCTGGCTCGATATGAAAACCAATACCATTGATTGTGTAATCGGACCAATCGAAAACTATGAAGATCAACTGTACAGTTACAAAACAGCTCATGAAGCCTATGTACTCGTCAAAGATATGGAATGGAGCAAGCGACTGGCAAAATATGCCGCTTTCCTGCCGGAATTACAAGCCGGAATACCCGTTCCTGAAGAATACAAAAAAGAAAAACCTGGCAATGACACTGAACTTAATGCTTATGACGTAATTTATTACGCGGGTGACTGCAATTCCGGAAGTAAAACCATCGCTATTAATTTGCCAAATGACGAAGAAGTTCAATTGAAAAAAGGAACTCGTCGCTTGCAGCTCAAAAACGCGATGCGTGCAAAATTTGATAAAATTTTATTACCCATCGCTGATGTCCTAATCGCTGATGATCAACGCGATCATATCACTTTCGATGCTTTTTTTAGCAATACGATGTTTCACGAAGTCGCACATGGTCTTGGCATTAAAAATACTATTGACGGAAAGGGAACGGTTCGTCAGGCCTTGAAAGAACACTCTTCAGCTTTGGAAGAAGGAAAGGCAGATATACTCGGCCTTTATATGATCAATCAATTGCACAAAAAAGGTGAGATTTCCGGCGACATCAAAGACTATTATATTACTTTCATGGCGGGCATTTTCCGCTCTGTTCGTTTCGGCGCTTCCAGTGCTCATGGAAAAGCCAATATGATTCGTTTCAATTTTTTCAAAGAAAAAGGAGCTTTTGAAAGAGATGAAACAACCGGAAAATACAGTGTCAATTTTGAAAACTTTCAAAAAGCTACTGATGAACTTTCCGAACTGATTTTGAAACTACAAGGAGATGGTGATTATGATGGCGTAGCGACTCTGGTAGCTGAAAAAGGGACCATCAAAGGCCAGTTGCAAAGCGATTTAGATCGCCTGACCAAAGCCAATATTCCGGTAGATGTAGTGTTTGAACAGGGAGTGGAAGCATTGGGTTTATAATATTCAATTCGTTGGATTAAATCATTGCAGCAAACATGCTTTAATGACCTCCTCAACCCCATACAAACCAGGATTTTTAAAAAAAGCCTTGTGCTTGGTACTGGCAGTGGTATGGGCTACTGTTAGTTTACCAGCACAAGACCTTCGTTTCCAAAGGTATAGTATGGAAGACGGCCTCTCTGATGCGGGCACTTATTATAAAGAAAGCATACTTCAGGATAAAGAAGGTTTTTTATGGTTTACTACATTCAATGGTTTGAATCGATTCGATGGAAGGACTTTCAAAATTTTCCAATTTGATTCAAATAATCCAGAAAGCTTAGCCGATAACCTTTGTACTAGTATTTGTGAGGCCGATGATGGTAAAATTTGGGTCATATCCGGAGGGAATGGTTTGTCTATTTTTGATCCAGAAACTGAAAAATTTGAACATATTAAACATGACCCCAAAGATCCAAATAGCCTATGCAGCAACCTTCTAAATTTTGTAAATAAAGACCTTGACGGCAACATGTGGTTGGGTGTCCGCTTTGGCAATGTATGCTTTTGGTCGCAACAAACAGGTAAATTTTCACCGATCCAAAGCCAAATCTCGGATGCAAATGTTTTTTTCCAACAAAATAACGGGACTATTTGGATAGGAGACTCTAAAGGAATTCATAAAAAAATAGCCGGAAAACTTGAATTCAGACATATCCCGTTTCCAGAAGGGTTTAATAGTTATGAATTTAGCCGAACAATAGATATCTGCGAAATACCCGAAGAAAAACTACTGCTGACCACTGGCATGAAAGGATTTTGGGAATTTGATGCGGCAAATGAAACATTCCGGGATATGAGAAAATTTTCAAGATCTGACCAGGTACCTTTTAGCTTCTTAAAAGACAATAAGGGCTATGTCTGGATGGGGTTTCAGGGTGAAATGAGAAAATTTGATCCTTCAACAGAAACCCTAAAAATCCTGACCTCTAATCAAGACGACCCTGCAAGTCTCCCTGTCCACAAGGCAACTTTCGGCATCCAAGACAAAGCTGGGAATTTATGGTTCAATGAAGCCGGAAGCGGGATATTCATGGCAAGCACTCCAAATAATGCTTTTAAGATACTAGGAAATATATCTGCCAATATCATCCTCCCGATTGGCGAACGAAGATTTGTTTTAAATACGAACGAAGGACTAAGAGTTTTTGATGCAACTACCGGTGCTATAGGAAATTGGGTGCTTCCCCAGGAATTTTTAGAAATGATTTCGTACAGCATAGAATTGTCCGGGAATAATGAATTATGGGCGATGGATTTGAAAACCAAAAAAACTAAAACTTTTAACTTTGACTCCGGTGAAATAAATGACATTCCCGGGTACATCGCTAAATTAAAAGCTGATTTCAATGGCAGGATTTGGAACGCCTTGCAATATTATGATGAAGCCAATGGAAAATGGATAGATATGATGCCGGAATTTAAAGCTGCTTTTCCCAATTTCATTGATCAAGCTGGCAGATCAGAGGATTTTTATTCCAACAATAATCACAGCATTTGGGTTGGTTCCGATGCAGGTTTGTTTTACTATGATTTTATCTCAAAAAAAGGAAAACATTACCACCATATTCCAAATCAGCCTTCCAGTCTTGCTTCCGATGTTGTCCACCTGATGTATGCAGGAAAGGAAGGTCGGTTTTATATATGGACTACCAATGGGATGAGCATCTATGACCCAATAACTGACAGTTTCAAAAATTATTATGAGGGCAACGGATTATTGCATAATGCCATTCAAACTTTGATAGAAGACGACAATGGCAATCCGTGGATTGGAACAAAAAAAGGATTGCAAATGCTCGATGTAGAAACCGGACAATTTATAAATTATACCACGATTGATGGATTGCCATACGACTATGCAGCGTATCACTGGTCAGCAAAGGACATTGACGGAAACATCTATATGATCTTTGGCGATAAATTAGTCCAGTTTCATCCTGACAGCATTTTAAAAAGAACCGTTACTACTCCTATATACTTGCTTGATTTTTTTCTGGAACGTAAAATTGTCAGAGTAAATGATGAAAATACACTATTCCAAAATCAGCTAAGATTCACTAAAAATATAGCCCTAAAGTATAATCAGGCAGATTTTGGATTCAGTTTTGTCATGCCGGATTTTTACAAATCAAAAGAAATCGAATACTTTTTCCGTTTGGTCCCCTACCAGCAGGACTGGCAAAACAACCGTACCAGTAATGAGATTCATTACACCAACATGAATCCCGGTGATTATACTTTCGAGGTGAAAGCAAAAAGTGCCTCCGGTATTTGGAGTAACAACATTGCCTCCGTTCAAATCAACATCAGTCCGCCCTGGTGGAAAACATGGTGGGCCTACCTGCTTTATGTTTTAACTATTTTGGCTATTCTTATCGGTATTCGAAATTATGAACTGAGACGAAAACTTGCTCAGGCTGAAGCACATCGTCTTCAAGAACTCGATTCCCTCAAAACACGCCTATACACCAATATCACCCATGAATTCCGAACACCGCTCACCGTGATTATGGGTATGGCTGATAATCTCAAAGAGCATCAACAGGAACGTAACCTCATCCGCCGAAATAGCAAAAACCTGCTCCGACTCATCAATCAATTGCTAGATCTTTCAAAACTCGACTCCGGTTCTATGAAAATGGACATCGTCCAGGGTGATATCATCAACTATTTGAAATACCTGACTGAGTCCTTTTACAGCATGGCGGAGGAAAAGAAAATCAAACTTACTTTTTATTCTGAAATAAATGAGCTGGTCATGGACTTCGATGAAGTCAAAGTCCAGCACATTATTTACAATCTGCTTTCTAATGCCCTGAAATTCACTCCTGCTGATGGACAGGTTGTGCTGAATACGAGGCAAATCAAACAAAACGGGCAGGCTTACCTGCAAATCAAAGTCAGCGACACAGGTATCGGAATGGCCCCTGAAGACCAAAAACACATTTTTGATCGCTTCTACCAGGCTGACGTCTCATCTACCCGGAAAGGAGAAGGAACTGGCATTGGACTGGCCCTCACCAAAGAACTGGTTAAAATGATGGGAGGAACTATCCAGGTGAAAAGCCAGCTGGGAGAAGGAACCCATTTTATTATTTTGTTGCCAATTGTAAAAGGATTGCACACCCCACACTTAGATGGGGAGCTTGAATCCGACGAAGCAGCTGTCAAGGTATATGTGCCAAACGTTAGCGAATCCATAGCCGAAAGCGGTGCTGAGGGAGTCATTGCTCCCGCCGATAAGCCACAGTTATTGCTCGTCGAAGACAACAAAGATGTGGCAACTTACATCCAAAATCTGCTCAAAATTGAGTACCATGTCACCATCGCAAAAGACGGACAGGAAGGTATTGACAAAGCCCTCAGGATCATCCCCGACATTATCATTAGCGATGTGATGATGCCTAAAAAAGATGGCTATGAAGTTTGCCATACCCTGAAAACTGATGAATTGACCAGCCATATTCCTATCATTCTTCTGACCGCAAAAGCTCAACAGGAAGACAAAGTGAGCGGTTTAAAAGCAGGAGCGGATGCTTACCTGATGAAACCTTTCGACAAAAAAGAACTCTTTGTCCGGCTTGAAAAACTCGTTGAACTACGAAAAGCCCTGCAGGAAAAATACAGTGGTATCGAAGCTGTAACACAACCTGCTGTAAAACCAAAAGAACCCACGCTGGAAGATATTTTCCTTCAAAAAGTTCGCGATGCTATTGAAGAACACATCGATGATTCAGAATTATCCATTGCAATGATTTGCAGCAAATTGCATGTGAGCAATATGCAGCTTTATCGAAAATTGAAGGCACTGACTGGTAAAACTCCTACCCTTTTCATCCGCTCTTATCGCCTCAACAAAGCGTTAAATTTATTAAAAACTACCCAATTGAACGTCTCGGAAATCGCTTACGACACTGGTTTTTCCGATCCAGCCTACTTTAGCCGTACTTTTAAAGAAGAATTTGGAAAAGCACCAAGTGATATTCGCAATTAATTGACTGTCAGCCATTTAATCAAACTAATCTTCCTCCTCTGCAAGTCCAATCCAAGTGATTTTTTAGTATTTGCAAGCTGAGTCCAAGTATTTGAAAGATCAGTGCAAGGGTTTAAATGCTTCCTGCCTGCATATTTGCAATAGACATCAACGAGATATGTCGATTATTTCAAACCCTCAATTTTAGAACGATGAAAAACAAGATTCAAATCCTAATTACAATTGTACTAATTTCTTTTATTGGTACTACTTTAACAGCACAATCATTTAAAAAAATCGAAAACCGATGGAAGTCGAATCATACCATTCATGCAAAATATGGAAAAGTAGAATGTACATTAATTGCTGATGGTGATCTGGCTGCATTATGGAGCATTGAACCTGTTGCAGGCACTCAATATTTTAAACTTAAAAACAATCTCCATGGCACATATCTGCACAATCAAAACGGCATATTGGAACAAAGTAATATTCAAAACGATTGGTGGAGCGCAATGTGGATTATTGAGTCTGTTCCAGGAGCATCAAAATATAAACAAATCAAAAACCGCTGGAAAGGAACTTATCTTCACAATCAAAACGGCAAACTCGAATTAGGAACCATTCAAGCAGGATGGTGGAGTGCTATGTGGGAATTGAAAGACGGAAATAGTACTTCTTCTACAGCAGTTTCGTCATCCACAAGTCCTAATATTACCGGTAAATACAAATATATTTTTGAAGGTATTCAAAGAGCAACTTTCAAAATCATCAAAACCTCAAACGGGATTTACATTGATTCGATTGCAGGAACAGAAAGTAATGCATCAATTACGGCTGATGCTGGTGTGACAGCATCCTATGGCGCTGGAGCAAACTATGATTGGAATAGTCAGTATGTAGGAAACTATACTTGGATACCTTCTGAAGGAGCATACAAAAAAGGCGCATGGCTTATCTACAAAGTCAATGATCAGAAGCTTGCCATTCGAACTTCGGGAAGACATCATTCAAGCATGGAAAAAATTCAAAGTTCGTTATCCGATTTAGCCAACTCACAACGCAATAACGTCAGCCATCTTTTAGGAAACTGGAAAATTGCAGGTACTCAAAGAAGTATAAAATTAATGGCTGGAGTTGACCATGATTTACTGATTTACGCAGATGTTGAAATTTATGAATTAGATAAAACGGATGGAAGCTTGGTTGAAAAATTTGAAGGATTTGCCAGAAACAATGGTGAAGAATTGATTGTCACTGTAATTTCAAATGATGAATTAAAACTTGATTTTGGAAGTAATCAAATTAACGCCACCCGAATCGGTGCCGCTACAGCAAGTACATTGACACCAAAAGGTGACGGTGCTTCGGCTGGCATCAATCAAGCTAATAGTTCTGGTGATACAAAATTGCACCTTGCAGTTCGAAAAAGTGAAATAGATCAGGCAGAAGAATTAATGACTTTAGGAGCTGAAATTAATGCAAAAAACAATCTGGGAAAAACGCCTCTTCACGAAGCAATCCAAAAAAATGATGCGGATATCGCCGGTCTATTACTAGACAACAATGCTGATGTAAATATCACTGACAACCAAAACAATACTCCTCTTGATGTTGCAATTAGAAAGAGCACAACAGAAAATATGGAGATTGTAAATATGTTACTGGAAAAAACGCCAACTATTACTACAAAAAATCTGGATGCAGCAATACTTAAAAAGAATAATGAACTCATGACATCATTGTTGGTTGCAGGGGCTGATCCGGTTTATGTCGCTGACAAAGCGGTTGAAAAAGGAAATTTGCCACTATTCGAAACGGTCTTAAACGACTATTCAGACAGAGTCACAATGACCAATGGAATGTTTGACAAAGCAATCTCTTCCAAAAAATATATGATAGCAGATGTGATGATCTCCCGAGGTTTTGACCCCAATTATGCGATGACAAAAGCCATGGAAAAGGATGTGATCGATTTAGTTTATACCGCTATGCAAGAAGGTGGAAATGCAACTAGCGCATTATCCTATGCCATCAAAAAAAAAGATCTCGAACTAGCCACTTCAGCAATTAACGATTATGGAGCAGATGCTTCTGCAGGATTGGTAGAAGCTGTTCAATCCAATAATATACCAATGGTCGATTTGTTGATAAACAATGGTGCAGATCCTAGTTCTGGAATGGAAACAGCTGTAAATAACAAGAGTGACAAAATGGTCACCAAACTTCTTGAAAGTGGTGCACAGGCTGATGCACAACTTGAAAATGCTTCAACATTAGGCTACGACAATATGGTAAAGGCAATGCTTCAACATGGTGCAGACCCTAATCTGGGAGTGAAAGGCGCTGCAAATGCGGAAAAGATGAGTACACTTAAAATATTGCTGGATGCTCAGGCTGATGCCAATCCCGTCATGCCTATTGCCATTGAAAAAGACAATGCTGAAATGGTAACGGCGGCTTTGGAAGCAGGGGCAGACGGAACTTCACCGGAATTTATTGACATTGCATGCAAAAAAGGAAATGCTTCCATCGTATCCAAGCTTCTGGAAGCAGGTGCCAATGCTGATGATGGAATCGCCTCAGCAGTAAGCGGAAATTTCCCAACAATTGTAGAAAAATTGATCAATGCAGGAGCTGACGGCAGCCAGTCCGGCCTTCTTGTAGCTTCCGTTTATCACAACAATACCACGCTTACAGGTTTATTACTGGAAGCAGGCGCTAATGCACAGGACGGTGTAGAGTCAGCAGCTAACAGAAACGCTTCAAATGTTTTAAACCAATTGATCAATGCTGGAGCGGATGCTAAAGACCAGTCACTTCTAAACAGTATTGTTAAAAAGAACTACACCGCTACAGCCGATATTTTGTTGAACCTCGGTTTGGATGCAAACGCAGAGGACGCTTCCTCGGGAATGTATTTGATTCATTTTGCAGCAAAAAACAATAGTCGAAACATGGCAAATCTCCTGATCAGCAAAGGAGCGGATGTAAATGTAACAACCGCCGGATCTGGAGACACACCACTTCACCTTGCCGTTGCTCAAGGCAAAAAGGCATTAGGAACCGCTGAAACTTTAATCAATGCAGGTGCAGACGTCAATGCTCGCAATGCCAAGAACCAGTTAGTTTTTAAAGCAGCGAAAAGCTCCAAAATGAAAAAATTATTGAAAAATAACGGTGCACAAAAGAAATAAGAATCTATGACCAAGTCCTCCGCATTATTGCGGAGGCATTATATGCAAAACAACGTTAGCAAATAATCTGAAAAATAATTTCTCAACATTTTATAACATCCTTTGGGATGATATAGCAAAAACACTTTCTAATGAAAACGTTAATCATAATCACAATAAAATCCTTTGCAATCATTACTTTAATTCATTCATCAGCTTTGGCTTCAACTGTAGTTTCAAGTTCAATCAATGAAAAAGAAGCTATAGAAATTGCAGTCATAAAAAGAGACACTACTCCTAAAAAGAAAGCAAAAAATAACGGTGCTCCACCAGCAACAGACAAAGCAACACAGCAATACGGACCTGTAGGTGACCCAGCAGGTAACTCTCAATATCAATCTGTAAAAAACATCAAGAGAGATAAAACCAAGATAGTTCCTCCAACTCCCAACGATCAGAATACTCGACCTGTTGGAAATGGCGATAATACTGCAACAACAAACCAAAATGGGCAATACGGACAACTAAAACTCAGCCCAAGACCTAATCAGGATTCCCAACCAGCTACAGGTAATAGACAATATGAAAATGGAGAGCTCTCAAGAGATAATACTACCCCTACTACCACAACCAGGCAGCAAGCAGGGAATGATCAATATCACGCTCCAGTTCCAGATAAAGATCAATATGGGCAGCTAAGACTCAGTCCTGGGGATGATCAGTATACCAAACCACCTATAGAAAATAAGCAAAATGGAGAGTTATCAAGAGATAATACATATGCTCCGGCTCCGGCTCAAAACCAACAAGATCAAAATGGTCGCTATGCACCTGCGCCTGCAGGAGATAACCGAAATGTATCTGCCCCATATAATGGTCAAAAAATGAATGATCAAAAAGCAGCTGAAAGAAACAAACTCATTAATGACCTGGAAAAAGAAAAAGCAGATTTGAGTTCAAAACAAAAAAATGAAAAAAACACTTTGGAAAAGAAAAGAATTGACGCATTAAACCAGACACACCAATCTAAACAAGCTAGCAAAAAAACTATTATTGGTAGCTCTGCAAAAATTGGAGAAAATAAAGGTAAAATGAAAGTTTCATCAGACAAAAAAGAAAAAAAGGAACTGAAAAAAATCAATTCTAATCTAAAGACAGATATAAAAAACGAAAAAAAGAATATCAGTAATTCTGATAAAAAATCTAAAACCCTGCATAAATCTTATGACGGTCAGAAAAAGAAACAATCTGGAACCCACGCTAAAGAAAAAAATAATCAAAACAAGCTAGCGACCAAAGACATAAAAAACCTAGCCAATAAGCAGCAAAAAGAAATGAAAAAAGAAGGCACGAAAGTAAAAACTTCCAAACCTAAAGTCAAAAAAGGAAGAGGCCGAGGACAATAATACCTCCCTGTAAATCAATCCTTTAATTCACCTTTAAAAGAATAATAAAATGAAAACCCTCAATAATATTAGACCTAGAATTAATTCAATTTCATTAAAACAAACAATTTTCACACTAACATTTTTAATTTGTTCTTTGTGTCATCTTAATGCTCAAAAGCAATGGTCCCTTGATGCGTCTGTATCCGGCAATCTAGGTGCAGGAGTTTATATCTCCGCTATTGAATCCGTTGCTTTTTTTAACGGCACGAACCTTCAATACTATCCAATCGATGGCAGCGAAACTTCCAATGGATCATTGACGGCATTTGATGGATTTCCAGCCAATTGGAGTACAATTACAGCATCGATGATGTGGGATGAATCAACAGCAATGTTGTTCAATGGAATTGATTACATCACGCTCAATGTCAATGACGCCACCCTTTCTGAAGTGTTTGAATTTCCGGGATTACCAGCTAATTGGAATGGTCGTCTCGACGGAGCAGTCAACTGGGGAGAAGGAAATTATTTGTTCTTCTCTGGTTTGGAGTTCACCATTTACAATGCTAATTCTCAAAGCTTTGAAGGCAGTGGTAATATTTCACAGTGGGAAGGCTGGCCAGGAAACTGGAATGCAGGAGTGGACGCTGTAATTAATCCAGGAGATGGATTTGTTTATTTTTTTAATAAAAATGAATATATCTCTTACAACTTATACGAAGGTCGAATTGAAGGTGGAATAAATAAAATGGCTACCGCCGCAATTATGCTTCCTCCGGGGATCAAAAAAAATATAGAACAACCATCTCAAGTGGCAAATGTTCAGGAAAGCGTGGTAGAAGATTATACTTCAAAAGGCTTAAACACCGATGGATGGTGTCTGACTGGAACACCTTCAGGTTATTCCGAGTCTGATCTGGCAGCTGATGTAATTCACATGGAAAAAGGCGGTGAAGGAACGGAGTCCAGCGATGATGTGCCTCAAGGTGCAAGAGTAGCGGAAATAAGAGTTTGGGGAAGTTGGGTGATCATTGGTTTGCAAACGGTCTTGCAAACCACCGATGGGGAAATGTTGGAATTACCGGTACTGGGTGAAAAAAAGGGCAAAACAAACGTTTTCAAACTTCAACCAGATGAGTGCATCACGGGAATCAGCGGAACGCATTACGGTCCAGCCGGTAATTTTATACAAACTTTAAAAATTGAAACATCCAAACGAAAATCTAAATCCTTTGGAAATTCCAGAGGGCAGAAACTTTTTAGTGTCGATTTGCCTGCAGGAACCTCCTTCTTTGGTTTCTCTGTAAATGCCAACAATTACCTGAGCTCTATTGGTGTACAATACGTTGGCTATGAAGATCAAATGATTCAACAACAAACAAGTATTGATGAAAGCGAAAATGTCACAGCTTCAAATGATATCAATAAACAGGGAGAATGGCGAGACGATTACGAAGATTTCAGCAACGAACTCATAGATTTACAATTTGCAGCAGCAGGGGAAGGGCAATTAAGGCCTTTGCCCACCATTGAATGGATAGGAAAAGGTGTTGATATTCTGACACTTGATCCGCTGAATATCGGTACTTCTCCTACAGTTTCATCACCGGTGTATTTGACTACTTCAAAACAAAGAGGAGGAGAAACGAATGACAATTTGATCCCCTACGGCACCGAGTACACTACAATGAGTTCAGGTAAGGCATTTGAAGAAGATAAAATGCTGGAGACTTATAAAGACTTTACAACCAATTTTGGAACAAGTGTCAGTGTCAGTGTCGGGGTATCCAAGATTGGAGGTGGTAGCCTGAGCGGAAGTTACAAACAAATGAACAATTCCAAATTCGGTTCACAGGAAATTTATTATGCTAAAAGTGTTGAAAGAGAAATGTTTAAAATAAAAATGAAAATGCTTTGGAGAGAGCAATCGGCCAATGGTGCAAAATACCGTCAAAAACTAGACTACGACTTCAGAGATTTGGTTGACAATCTTCCAGTTCCCAACCGTGTACCGAATGTAGATTCGAAAAACATGAGAAAAGGGAAAAAACTTCCTTCGCAGATTGAAAAGATCAGATCTGCTTACGAACAAATTATTAATCGCTTCGGAACTCATTTTATCAATGAGGCCACATTCGGCGGTAAATATGTACGTAATACAAAAATCACAAAAATGGATTATGAAACAACCCGTCAGACAGAAATGGAATTTAAAGCCTCTGCCAAAGCTAAAATAAAAGTTGTGGATATTGGAGCTGATGTAGAATTTAAATACGGCACAAAAAATGTTTCAGGCAAAAAATCCAGCCATTTGACTTCTCACAGATATGTTCAAGGAGCTTCCGGTGAAACTGAATTTGAAACATGGAATACAAGTTTGACGGATCGTCCGGCTCCCATAAAAGTATTTCTTACAGCAACTTACGAATTGTTAAGAGAAGAATTTTTTCCAAATGATCCCGACATCGAAAAGAAAATGGCCATCTTAAAAATGGTAACGGAACAATACCAACTGGATGAGTATTTGCCTCCAACTGAATCTCCGGGTGGATTCTTCAGTGCACCTAAACCAATAGATTATAAATATACCCTAACTGTTAATAAAATCACCTGTACAGGTATCGATAGCGATGAGCCCGGAAGTTCCAACGAGTTTTTCGGTTATATTCAGTGCTACTATTCACAAAAACCTGGTAGCCTCAAAAACGTTTGGACCGCGAGTGAAGACGAAACCGTAGATTTAACAAAAGGCAACAGTTTCCCTATAGTCCAGGGGATGACCATTAAATTGAAAGAAGGGGCAGAAGGCTATTTCAGGGTGACGGGATTTTTAACAGAAAGAGATGATTGGCCTAATGGTGACGACTTTTTAGGTATGAAATACAAAGATGTAAAAGTAGCCGATGTCCTTGATATATCAGAATTAGACGATGATGATGAAGCTAAAAACGGCATTTACAAAGTCGCTGGCTTCAGTAATGCCGGCGATCGAGCCGAAATCGAATTTAAATTGACTAAATCTGCAGTTTTTTAAAGAGGGTTTGAAAAACTTGCAATATTTAGAACCAGAAGGCCATCACCTTCTGGTTTTTTTATACAATTTTTCAAAAAAAACTCTTCCAATAGTTCCTACTGATAACAATCATCCATTCAATTGACGAAAGTCATTTTTTAACACTGAATAGTTTGTTCAATTTGTAAAAAATAAAAGACAAATTTGTCTTTTATTTTAAAAACTTCTTTCACCAAAAAAAATTAATCATGCTAACGAAAAATCAAGCAAGGAATTTCTTTTTAGGAGGGACAGTTTTGTTTTTCCTGATTTTTTTAGTCCTTTCCTGGCATACACTCTCACGGGAAGTTCCAAAGCAAACCAATGAAGAAAATCTCACCGAAGATGTAGTCAGAGGAAAAGAACTTTTCGACAAACACAACTGTATGGGCTGCCATACGATATTGGGCGAAGGAGCCTATTATGCTCCCGAATTGACCAAGGTGATTGACAGAAAAGGAGCGGAGTACTGCAAAACTGTGTTGATGTCGGAAGAGCCCTGGCAGCCTCGGGGGCGAAAAATGGTGGCTTATGCCATGTCTGAGCAAGAAGCAAACGATGTCGTTGCTTTTTTGAAATGGATCGGAGAAATGGATCTCAACGGATTCCCACCTGAACCCGATTTAAAAGACAAATTGCCAACCAAATAAATCCTTTTATCATCTTTTAAAACATTCAAAATGAAATATAAATCTCAACAAGTAGCTTACTGGTTTTTTGCACTAAGTGTAGTGCTACTCCTCTTGCAAATTGTATATGGTTTTATCATGGCATTTGCCCATCTTGGTTATGACGGACTTCACGAACTGATTCCCTTCCATGCAGCCACCGCAACCCACAAAAATTTGTTGGTTGTATGGATTTTAAGTGGTTTTATGGGAGCCGCGTATTACATTATTCCTGATGAAGCTGAAAAAGAATTGGTCTCTGTTCCGCTGGTAAAACTTCAGTTTTGGAGCCTAGCAATAGTCGGTGTTGTAGCAGTAATTGGCTTTCACCTAAATTGGTGGGAAGGCAGGAAATTTTTAGAAATCCCACGACCACTGGATTATCTGGTCGTTGTTAACGTCTTGCTTTTCCTTTACATCATTCTGATGACACTTTTTACAGGAAAGAAAAAAACAACCACATCTTTGGTATTGACGATGGGACTGCTGTTCGCTGCACTATTATACCTTCCGGGAATGGTTTGGTTTGACAATCAAACAATGGACTCGTTTTTCAGATGGTGGGTAGTCCATCTTTGGGTAGAAGGTGTTTGGGAACTCATCATGGGCGGTATCCTGGCGTATTTGCTGATCAAACTCACTGGTGTCGATAGAGAAGTTATTGAAAAATGGTTATACGTAATCGTTGGATTGACTTTCCTTTCAGGAGTTTTGGGAACCGGTCACCACTATTACTACATCGGAACACCAAAATACTGGTTGATGATTGGTGGCATTTTCTCAGCTTTGGAACCACTCGCTTTCCTCGGAATGGCATTATTTGCCATCGCCATGTACAGAAAAGGTGAAAAAAGACATCCAAACAAATTGGCTTTGACCTGGACGCTTGGAACAGCGATTCTTTCTTTCGTAGGAGCAGGCTTGCTTGGTGTTGCGCATACTTTACCTGCAGTCAACCTTTGGACTCATGGTACTTTTGTAACAGCAATGCATGGTCACCTGGCTTTTTGGGGAGCATATGGAATGCTGGTTTTAGGTATGATCACTTATGCGATGCCATTGATGACTGGCTGAAAAATGTACACCAAACCCGGAGCTAATTATGCTTTTTGGTTATCAAATATTGGCATGATTGGAATGACAACGGCATTTGCAGCAGTGGGGGTAACACAAGTCTACCTGGAAAGAAAAGTAGGAATGGATTTCATTGACGTTCAGCAAGCTATGGAAGTTCATTTCCTCATTTTAATTGGAGCAGCCAGTTTATTTACACTTGGAATTATCATGTACATTATAAACTTTTTTAAATACGGCACACCATCCAATGAAGCCTTACAAACGACATAAATTATTAATTATTAAAAACTCTACAATGGTTAAATTTTTGAATTTATTCGCATCAGCTCTTATTTTCTCATTCTTTTTTTCTTGCTCAGGAGGAGAAAATAACGCTAGCTCAGATGCGAAAAAAGTTAATATTGCAAAAGGTGCAATCTCCCTTTCTGATGCTGAAATGGAGGAAGCCAAAGACATTTATTTCAATACATGTGCAGGTTGCCATGGTACAACTCGTAAAGGAGCTACCGGTCCTTCACTATTGCCTGATGGTGACGGAAAATGGCCTGCGACTAAAGATCTAGGAACCGAAGCTATCAAGGTTTTCATTAACAACGGTACACCCGGTGGAATGCCAGATTGGGGTAAGCAAGGGCTTCTCAATGAACACCAAATAGATTTGGTGGCAAAATTTGTTCAGTTACCAGTTCCGGCTATTCCCGATTATAACTTGGAGGATATGAAAAAAGCATGGAAAATTAATATTCCGGTAGCTGATCGACCTACCAAGCCAGATCATGATCGAAATTGGCAAAACTACTTTGGTGTAATCTTACGCGATGCTGGTCAAGTAGCAATTATTGATGGTGATACGAAAGAAACAGTTAGTATTGTTGAAACTGGTTTTGCAGTTCATATCCTGAGAAGTTCCGCTACCGGGCGTTATTTCTACTCTATCGGACGTGATGGTAAAGTGACATTGATTGACCTTTGGATGGAAAAACCAACTGTCGTTGCTGAAGCAAAAGCTTCTTTTGATGCCCGTTCAGTTGATGTAAGTAAATACAAAGGTTATGAAGACAAATACATCATTGTAGGAGGTTACACTCCGGCACACTTTGTCATTTTTGATGCGCTGACATTAGAACCGCTTAAAATTGTTCGAACCGGTGGTTATGATGTAAATAACGGTGAGTATCTTGATGAGGCGCGTGTTGCTGCAATTGTCGCTTCTCATAAAGATCCGTTGTGGGTTGTCAATATTAAAGAAACCGGACAAGTATGGCTGGTTGATTATTCAAATATTGAAAGCCTGAAAATCACAACTATAGATGCAGAGCAATTTCTCCATGATGGTGGTTGGGATCATACTGGCAGGTACTTCCTTGTTGCTGCCAACGCTAAAAACAGAATGGTAGTCATTGATGTAGACGAACAAAAATTGGAATCAATTATCGATGTGGGAACGAAACCTCACCCTGGCCGTGGTGCTAATATAAAAAGCAAAACATATGGCCACATGTGGGTGACTGGCCATATCGGAGAAGGAACCCTAGCATGTATCGGTACTGACCCTGGTCCAAATAGATGGAAGGTTGTAAAATCAATCACGCTTCCCGGTAGTGGAGGTGGAAACCTGTTTGTAAAATCACATCCAAAATCAAAACACCTTTGGGTGGATCGCGCTTTGAGTAATGACATCAAATTGCAGCGTTCGGTATTTGTCTATGATACAGAAACACTGGAGCTCGTAAAAACATTTGAAGCACCCGACAAATATACTGGTCGCGTAGTTCATATGGAATACAATAAGGCTGGAGATGAAGTTTGGGTTTCTGTTTGGGGCAAAAAAGATGAAACGACCAGTGCGTTGTTGATCTATGATGACAAAACACTCGAGTTAAAGCACGAAATTACAGGAGACTGGTTGGTTACTCCTACAGGAAAATTCAATGCTTACAATACAATGCACGACATTTATTAAGCACTGATTTTTCAGCATCTTAATTTTAAAATAGAGTTTCCGGTGAAGTTTAAAACTTTCACCGGAAACTCAAACCTCCTAATGGATTTTGGTAAAATCAAAGTCAATTTCTGGCTACCTGTTTTGTCAGGATTCTAAGTATTTTTTCATTAATAATAATCCAATATCTTGAAATACTTTAATACTGTTTTTAATGTAATGCTGCTCTTTTCAGCAACCTTACTTCATGGTCAGGAAAATATTGACACGCTCAAAACCCACCAACTTTCAGAGGTGATTGTTACTGCTCAATACAATCCTCAAACCATTGAAAAATCTGTTTACAAAATCAAAGTAATCGATGCTGGTCAGATCCGTTCGAAAGGAGCCAACAACCTGCGCGAACTATTATACCATGAACTAAACATTGACCTTGAACAACGCTCTGTTTTTGGGACGAGTGTGGAAATTCAGGGCATTTCAAAAGAAAATATAAAAATTTTGGTAGATGGTGTACCCCTGATTGGCAGGCTAAACGGGATAATCGACCTTTCTCAAATTAATCTTGACAACATCGAAAGGGTTGAAATCATCGAAGGTCCAACATCTGTTTTTTACGGGACAGATGCCATGGCCGGAACCATTAATCTAATCTCCAAACAAAAACAAAACAAAACATTTTCTGGCAATTTAGCTTCCTATTTTGAATCTATTGGGGTTTTAAAATTAAATGCAGGTGTTGGCTATTTGAAAGGAAATAGCAAGGTGAGATTGTCTGGAGGGCATTATTCTTTTGGAGGATATTCACCGGATGAAAATGACCTCCGAAATCGAGAATGGGAAAGCAGAAAACAATATTTCGGAAAATTGCAATTTAGCCAATGGATCAATTCATTAAAATTGAGTTATTCCGGAGACATTTTTACTGAAAAACTCGAAAAACTTGGAGAAGCAGACACCAACAATGTTGCAAAGGATATTTTGTACAATACCAGAAGAATCAATAATAGTCTCAATCTAAGTGGAAGCGTAGCAGGAGATCATTACCTTGATTTTACGGCGGCTTACTCTGATTATTTGCGTTTTAACAATGCCTACTTAACTGACACCAGCACTGACGAGCAATCACTTTCTACAAAAAGTTCGGATCACGATACGACCAGGTATAATCTGGCATTTTTCAGAGGACAATTTAGTAGTAATAAAAAAGATGCAATCGTAAATTATGCCATTGGTTCGGAATTCAATTATGAAACTACAGAAGGGAAAAGGATCTTAGACGGCGACCAAAGCATTCAGACTTTCGCTGTTTTTGCTAGTGGAAATTTCCGCCTTTGGGAGCAATTGAATCTTCAGCCAGGATTTAGATATACCTATAATGAACAATATGGCAATTTGTTGACCCCGGCTTTTAATTTGAAACTGGATGTCGGAAAAAACTCTCGCTTGCTTGCTTCCTATGCACGTGGCTTCAGAGCACCATCCTTGAAAGAATTATATCTGGATTTTTATTTACCCGCAGGGCCATTTACTTACCACATATCGGGTAATCCTGACTTGGAACCAGAAAAATCGCATAATTTTTCTTTATCATTTTATAATGAAACGAACTTTGGTAACAAGCAAAAACTGACCATCGAACCTTCCTTGTTTTATAACGATATAGATAATCTCATCGCTTTAAGTGCCCTCATTGATTTTGAACGGAATTATATCAATGTCAACAAACATAAAACACATGGAGGAAAATTGGAAATTTCTTATCAACCAATACCACAGTTGATAGCAAAAGCTGGTTACGCACTTATTGGAAGATACAATTCATTCTCCGATGAATTAAACACTGATTTAAAGTCTTATTTATATACAAATAATTTGAATACTGAAGTGACTTATTGCTTTACAAAGCAAGATTTGTCATTTTCTCTATATTATAAATTTGTTGGCGAAAGGCCTGGTTATGCCATTGAAAAAGGAACAGGAGATTTGATTGAAACGCGCATCGCCTCAAATAATATTCTTGATTTTACATTAAATAAATCCTTTTTGAAAAATAAACTGAGACTGAATGGTGGGATCAAGAATATTTTAGATGTTAAAAATTTAGATACCGTAAGGACCCAATCTGGTGAAGCACATGCTACCGATTCTTTTCTTTGGGGAAGAACCTGGTTTGCTCGTCTCGAGTGGAGATTTTGAAAATTACGTAGTTTTACAAAAGACAATAGCAGCCAAAACGCTTAAAATCTTGTAAACATCAACAGCAAGGGGTGAAGAATCAAGTTTCTCACCCTTTTAAAACAACTTTTAATGCAAATCAAACAACAACCTTATTACAAAACTTTGGGAAAAGAAGACGAAGTCTTCACTCATTGTTTTAATAATAAACTATCAATTCTCATAAAAGGTCCCACTGGGACAGGCAAGACGCGCTTTGTAGAATATATGGCGCACCAGCTCGGTGTACCCTTGATCACAGTGGCTTGCCATGAAGAAACTTCAGCAACAGATTTGGTAGGCCGATATATTTTAAAAGGAAGTGAGACTGTTTGGCAGGATGGCCCGCTTACAACTGCTATACGTACGGGGGCCATCATCTATTTGGACGAAATTGCAGAGGCGCGGCCTGATGTGATTGTAGCCATCCACTCTTTGACGGATCACCGTAGGCAACTTTTTTTGGACAAGGTTCCAGAAGAAATTGAGGCTGCCGATTCTTTTATGCTTGTGGCTTCCTACAACCCGGGTTATCAGAGTGGATTTAAAGAACTAAAACCGTCAACGAGACAACGATTCGTTTCTCTTGCATTTAATTATCCGGTTGAAAAAACAGAACAGGAAATCGTAGAAAAAGAATCTGGTGTTAATCTTTCCGATTCGAAAAAACTGGTGAAAATTGCAAACAAGATTAGAAATTTGCATGAATTGGGCTTGATGGAAACCGTTTCCACACGATTGATTGTTGACGCAGCAAAGTTGATCAAATCCGGGCTTCCAAAAAGGCTTTCCGTTGAAGTTGGTATGATTCAACCACTTACAGATGACGAAGAAACTTTAACTGCGTTGAAAGACCTGGCTGATATGATGATCTAAAAAAATTGAACAATGACAAAGATTGTAAAAACAATAATAATCTTCATGCTTGCCTTGTCTGTCAATTCTTGTAAAGACATGATCGACAATCCTATTGGAAAAGATGGTTGGCTGACTGGTAATGAGCAAGAGAAGTTTGAAACCATAACAAACCATCTTAGGGGATTTGACATGGCAATGGTTGAAACCGGTTACCGATATCAGGAATTATATTGGGCTGGACAGGACGAAAATTGGCAATATGCTGATTACCAGCTCAAGAAAATTCGATTGACTATTGAAAATGGCCTTGAACGAAGACCTAAAAGAGCTCAGTCTGCTCGCCCTTTTCTGAATACTATTTTGCCTGAAATGCAAAATGCAATCGATAGCAAAGACACTGTGCTTTTCAATAAAAATATGCTGTTATTTACCGAAAGCTGCAATTCTTGCCATGCAATGGAGGAAGTGCCCTTTTTTAATGTCAAAATCCCAACAAACAGAACATCATCGATCAGAAGATAAATTATTTCATAATCAAATCGCACAACTGTTTTGGAACTGGATCAGATTTTATTTAAAAAACTAGCTAGGTATTTTGAAAAGTGGAGGAATAAGAACTCGAAAGAGGAGGTATCCAGAACCATTCAGTTGCAGGACATCAATGGTCGGTTAACACTTATTGCCCGTGCGTTGACCGGAGATGCCATTGATATTTTACCTGCTGAAAGAGAGGGAGGGTGGAAAGGTGATGTATTTTACCTGCCTTCCTCTTTTTCCCTTTTGCCAACGCTGGAGGAGAATTTAAATTTCTACATTTTCAGAGTTGTCTATTTGAGCATCCAATTCAATGAAAATTTAAATTGGAACGAAAAACAAACCTCTCCTACCCTTGCGGATTCCAGATCAAAGGCGTTTGAAACTTCAAGTCTTATCCTTAAAAAGCTAAAAGAAGATTATTTGCCAGTCTTCGAATTTTTTGACTCTATAAAACACCATTTTGGAGAAGATTTAAATCCACACTATTGGCTCTTTGGGAAATATATGATCAACAGGGATGTTTTGGAAAACGAAAATAGAGCGACTCCTGATAATGATGGATCAACTACAGTAAAAACAGTGAAACCCACCACCGAAATTAAAGCAAAGCCTGTCGAAGAAGTGGAGATTTTGAACGTGGATAAAAAAGCACAGCAGGATTATATGCTTACCCACAATTTTGAAAAAGTTGAAACAGCGGAAGAGTTCAGTGGCGTTTGGAGAGGTTTTGATGGTGACGATAGCCTTGAAGAAGATGCTGACGCCCTCAACGAACTGAATCTCAAACACTTAGTAAGGACTGACGAAGTTGCACATTCTATTTACCAGGCTGAGTTTCGTGACTTGGCAAACATTGCCGAAAGCGCCGAACTGGAGGATGACAATAATTTCCTGACTTACAAAGAGTGGGATTTTTCAAAAAAAAGGTACAAACCTGATTATTGCAAAGTTTATTTAAAAAAAATCAAAGCAATCGATCTGGATTACTCCCAGAAGTGTATTTCCGAAAACTCAAAAACCATCAATGGTCTTCGCCGAAAATTTGCTCAAATCCACCAAAAACGCAGAAACGTTAAAAAACTACCCGATGGTGAAAGTATTGATGTTGATGCACTTGTGGATTGGTACGCCGATATTAAATCCGGCCATACGCCTTCCGAAAATATTTATCTTTCGAAAAGGAAAAAAGAGCCAGATCTGGCTATTTTATTTCTAATGGATATAAGTTTGTCAACAGATAGCTACGCTGATGGAAATCGGGTATTAGACGTTGAAAAGCAAGCTGTGATATTGTTTGGTGAAGTTCTTACAGAATACAATGTTGATTTTGCAGTCAGCGGATTCTTCTCAAAAACCAGGAACAACTGTGTTTATCATCCTTTAAAAAACTTTGGAGAAAACTGGACGAAAGGTAAACAACGATTGGGAGTAGTTCAACCACAAGGATATACTCGAATCGGTCCCGCATTGCGACATTCACAACATCTTATTGAAAAACATTCCGCCACGCAGAAATGGATAATTCTACTCTCCGATGGTAAACCCAACGATTATGACAAATATGAAGGAAAGTATGGAATAGCTGATGTCAAACAAGCTTTGCGTGAAATGCATGAGAAGCATATCAGTTCATACGCTATTGCCATTGAGTCCCTTGCCAGATATTATCTGCCTCAGATGTTCGGGCAAAACCACTACAACATTTTATCGCACCCAGACATGCTAATCCCTTCACTGACAACACTTTACCGCAGGATTAACAATAGATAGATCAAAAATGCTGGATGTTTGATTTTTAGTCTGCTTATTATTAGACACTTCCGCTTACAGGAAGTTGTAAAAATCAAGCGAGTTGGAACAAGATGAATACCGCACTTTCCTCGATTTTAAGTAAGAAAAGTGCGGATTGGATTTTTCGGATTCAGCGTTGATTTTATGCATTCAAAAATCGCACGTTCCCCGTCTTTACATCATACATGGCCCCTATAATGTCAATTGCACCGTTTTGGTACATTTCGTTTAAAACAGGGCTTTGATTTTTAATGTTTTCAATGGTAAATTCCACATTTTTAACAGCCACTTCGTTCACAAATTCGATATTTTTAGAGCTTCGATCAGTCCCTTCAGGAGTTGAAACAGCGTTTACTGCAGGCATGATTTTGTCCAGCATTTGCGTGAGATTGCCTAACTGTGCATTGTCACAAGCTCCTTTCACCGCGCCACAGGAAGTATGACCCATAACAACGATCACCTTCGATCCAGCAAGCATACAAGCAAACTCCAAACTACCTAAAATATCTTCGTTAATAAAATTTCCGGCGATCCTGGCGTTAAAAACATCCCCGATACCTTGATCAAAAACAATTTCAGTCGGAATTCGGGAGTCTATACAACTCACAATCGCCGCAAAAGGGTATTGACCGGTTGAAGTTTGATTGATCTGATCACTCAAATTTCTGGACAAGGGCTTACCATCTACAAACCTTGTATTTCCTTCTTTAAGCAAATGGATTGCAATTTCAGGAGTTATTTTCGACTGAGTTTCAGGAGTTTGTGTTAATTGATTGTTTATTTCAGTTGTCATCATCGTTGGTTAACTTTTTTTGATTTTAAAATTATTATATAGCAGCTTTTACTTTTCCGTTTGTAGAAATCGAGTTTTTGACCAAAACGTGCTCGATCTTTTTGACCTGGTCTTTCAATTTTACAGGTTTATAATTAATGACCTCCAAATCAATACCCCGATATTTTGCATTCGTTTTAAATTCCTCAATGATTTCTAAAACGTCCTGGTCAATGCTAACCGATTTTGAAGCATCGATAATGACTTTTGAATCATCAGGAATTTGACTCAGGGTTCTTTGAATACTTGCTTTGTTAATAAACGTTACTTCTTCCAACATGTTCAAACGGATAATTCCATCTTCCAAATACTGCTTGGAAGGAAAAATAAATGGTTTTTTGTAATTTTTGTAAAGTATGTAAAATATTGCGACTACCATTCCAATACCGATTCCCATCAAAAGATCCGTAAAAACAATTCCTAGAATCGTAACAATAAAAGGTACGAAATGTGATTGACCCAGTGCATACATTTGTTTAAACAATTGTGGTTTAGCAAGTTTATACCCTACCAAAAACAGAATTGCAGCTAAACTAGCCAAAGGTATCAAGTTTAAAATTTTTGGGATTGCCATGGCACAAATTAACAAAATTATTCCATGATATATAGCAGACATTTTGGTTCGACCTCCGGATTGAATATTTGTTGAACTTCTTACGATTACTTGAGTAATTGGTAATCCACCGATCAATCCTGAAATAATATTTCCAACACCTTGAGCCTTTAATTCGCGATTGGCCGGGGAAACTCTTTTTTGTGGGTCTAATTTATCAGTAGCTTCCAGGCAAAGCAGCGTTTCCAAACTAGCCACTACTGCAAGTGTTATCGCAGTAATCCAAACTGCAGAATTTGTAATCTGACTAAAATCTGGGAAAGTAAACTGACTAAAAAATCCAGTAATGCTTTCCGCTACCGGAATCGCTACAACCTGTTCCGTTTTTAGGGAGAAGAATGGTATATTATGAAAAGCAAGATTCAACAGTATGCCCAAAGTCACCACCACAAGTGGTCCCTGAACAATCTGAAATGGTTTGATTTTTTTCATAAATGGTTGCTCCCATAATATTAGAATCATCATTGAAAGTGCCGTAATAATTATTGCTCCCGGGCTGATAGCTTCAAACATATAATAAAGCTGGGACAATGTGTTATGACCATCCGGTTGAACAAAAGAGAGGCTGCCTTCGTAATCCTTGTCATACCCGAATGCGTGTGGTATCTGCTTCAAAATAATGATAATTCCAATCCCTGAAAGCATCCCTTTGATCACTGAGGAAGGGAAATAATAGCCGATGATTCCTGCTTTCGCATACCCCAGCAATAGTTGAATAACTCCTCCCAAAACAACCGCCATCAAAAAGATTTCGAAAGCTCCCAATTCC
The DNA here is from genome assembly GCA_028277915.1 of Saprospiraceae bacterium. Classification (GTDB taxonomy): domain Bacteria; phylum Bacteroidota; class Bacteroidia; order Chitinophagales; family Saprospiraceae; genus JAHDHW01. The sequence continues at coordinate 12,944 of JANQFJ010000209.1, read as the reverse complement.
TGTATGGCAGAAAGCACGATCACCGCTAATCCCGCAGCAGGTCCACTTACTCCAAGCTGCGATCCACTCAATGAACCGACGACGATCCCACCGACAATGCCAGCAATAATTCCTGAAAACAAAGGCGCTCCGGAGGCCAGGGCTATACCCAAGCAAAGTGGAACCGCCACCAAAAATACCACGATCGAAGCGGGTATATCATTTTTTAAATTCTCAAATAATCTGTTTGTGTTTCTAAGACTCATAATTCATTTCGTTTTTAATAATACCATTAAATTCCAATCTCATCCCTATAGGAATAAGACCAAATTATTTCAAAATATCTTGGATGTTGTTTGTTAAAAAACAAACTCGATTAAAAGAAACACAAATATAAAGGGATTTTATTGATAATAGCAATACTATTATGAAAAATATTTTACTTTAAATAAAAAAAGTTAAGCATATTTATAAAAATTATTACTTTTGTATAAAAAAGAATGACTATATGGCTGTTGGCATAAAAATCAGTCTTAACAAAGGTCTTTACCTGAGAGATCCCCAGGAAACTAAGCTTGGTCAGAATATAATCAAGTACAGCATTCAATTGATTGATGAGATAGGATTTGAAGCATTTAATTTTAAAAAACTGGCACTTCGAATGCACTCGACCGAAGCCTCAGTTTATCGCTATTTCGTCAACAAACACCTGCTTTTGATATATTTGGTTTCTTGGTATTGGGAGTGGGTGGGCTATCTGATAGATATCCATACGATGAACATAGATACCCCAAAAAAGAAATTGAAAATCATCATTAAAACTATCATCTACGCTTCAAAAGACAATCCTTCCATTGATTATGTCAACGAAAGCGTCTTACATCGATTGATCATTACCGAAGGCACTAAAGCTTATCATACCAAAGACGTGGACGAGGAAAATAAAGAGGGCTTTTTCCACAACTACAAAAAGCTTTCCGAGAAGGTGGCGGCAGTAATCAGCGAAGTCAACCCTGACTTTCCCTATCCACACGCATTGGCCAGCAATTTGTTTGAAATGGCTAACAATCATATTTATTTTGCATTGCACCTCCCCCGGTTAACTGATGTAAAAGTAGTAAATGACAACTACGAAGAAGTGGAAAAAATGTTGGAGTATTTCACAATATCATTACTAAAATGTGAAAATGATAACTAAAACTGTTTTTATTTAACGCAAAGTGGTAAAATTTAGTCAATAATTTACCATCACCTTTTCCTGTAAATAGATTCATCCACTTCCACTGCATCAAAAAGATAGGCTTTCAGCAAATCGACATCGATGTCTTCAATTTGAAAAAATGTTTTGCTGTAAACTTGTTTTCGATTGCCTTTTTCCAGGTAATTGATATCATCCTGAAGCAAATTTCCATTACAAAAACCCAGTTGCACCCCTTCCAATTTCACATTGCCCCAAGGAACAGAAGCAGGCCATATGAAGCAAATTCGTGAATGCCTGTAAAAGTAAGGAACATTGTAGGACAATTTTTCTTCGCATTCTGGAATGCATTCGAAAACGATCTCGCGGAGAAAATCTACGATTTTCCTTTCATCATCCGGAAGGAAATCAAGAAACTCTTCAATATTTCGGAAATCTACGTTTTGCATTTTAACCATGTTACCTAAAATTAGCATTAACCAAGGTCTTCAAGTAATAACAGACTGTATGCTAAGTAATAATAAAATGGATTTTACATAATAAATCAATAGTTTCAAGGGTTATAAAAACGATTATTTTTGAGAATCTGGTTCATTTCGCAAACCTATAAAACACCACGAATTTAAGCAAATCTACTTTTATCCTTCAACATTATCAAAAAATCAGATTCATGAAACAACTGGCTTTCAACGTAATTTTTTTCACTTTTTTATTTTCAATTAATATTTCTGCTCAACAATCGCCAAAAGGAATCAATACCGACACCATCGTTCAAAACTTTCATCGCTCAGATAAAGTACAACCGACAAAAACAGATGCGGTAATTCGAATGAAGGTCATGGATTTTAAAAAGAATGTATTAAATGATATTCCTCTGTGGGTACATCAAAAAAATGGAGATCAATACTGGCATGGAATAACCGATGAACACGGAGAAGCATTTTTCCTGCTCCCAAATAATAGTGATTATATCGTAAATGTTGATCAGGAAAATGATTACAGAACATTCAGCATCCAAAAAGAAAAAAACGTTTTCAAAACAGTTCCTATAGTTTACATGTCCACCCGAATCAAGGAGGTTGAAAAAAATGACACCATTTATCAATACCTGACACAAGGCCAGATGCCTACAAAAACTAGAGTTTTGGTGAATATCAAAATTGCAGATTTGAACAATCACCCTCTCGCAAAAGAAGAACTTTATTTTGTAAGTGAAAAAACGAAGAAAGTTTACCTTGCACTGACCAATTCCAATGGCAATAGCACGTTGATGCTTCCTAAAGGAGACACGTACTGCGTTCATTCATATGGTTTTCAAGATATCACCTGCAAAACTTACGAAGAAAATCCAAATTCGCGAACAAGTCGCTTTGAGTTGAATACGATCAGCACCGCAGAATTTAAACAACGGGAGCAAGAACGGGCTAGACTTCTGGCACAACGGGATTCTATGCGTCGTGAACAACGATTGAGAGATTCAGCACGTATCGCTGAAATGGAAGGACATAATTTTTATTTACAGCATTATTATACTAAAAAGGATTTTGAAAAAATAAAAACCAATGTTGTAAAAATTGCTTTAGGTGATCAAAAATCTGTCGAAGAAAACCCGGATTATTACGTCTCCTCAAATCAGGAAATCAAAGCAATGCTTCATCGAAACAAGGATCAGTGGAAACAAAAAAGGATTGTTGCCAATATTGACTGCAGTATGTACCAATACATCGATGAGTTGATGGTTTGGAATTATTCCGATGAAGAAGAGCAAAACAACAACACTTACTGGCTCTTCAACGGATTTCAAAATAATGCTAAAAAAAGTGCTTCCGGTCATGACCGGAGAGGGATATTTTATGTTCCAAATAATGATATCGAAGGCTTCTGCAATACCATCGACAAAATTGTAAATTTTAGCTGTGGAGGTAATCGACTCGAAAATGTCGTAGAAGCTTTGATCTTGGGTGCTAAGGATATATCACCAGACGAAGAACTGCTTTTCATTGCTGACAATTTCAGCGATGCGAGTGATTTGCACAAACTCAGTGAATTGTCAGTCCCTGTAAGGGTTTTATTGACTGATTCACAATTTGGCGTCAATGAGCACTATCTCGAAATTGCATATCGAACCGGTGGCTCTGTCCATACTACTTTTGAAGATATTCCTTCGGATAAACTAAAGTCTTTAAAAGATGGTGAACATCTCCAAATCGGCAATTTCTCGTATCAGTTTTTTAAAGGCAAGTTTCTGAAAAACAGCTAGTTAAAATGTTACTTAGCAAAGATTTGCGAAAAATCTTTGAATGATTTAAACTCCAGAGCATTGCCACTTGGATCATAAAAAAACATAGTTGCCTGCTCCCCTACTTCCCCCTGAAAACGGGTGTAGGGAGCAATGACGAATTCGATATCGTGAGCTTTCAGTTTTTCAACAAGCAAATTCCATTCGTCCCACTCTAGGATGGCTCCAAAATGCCGAACAGGAACATTTTTACCATCAACATGATTAGTTGGACCATGTGGGTTTTCATCGTCAACCAGATGAGCGGTGATTTGATTTCCCCAAAAATCAAAGTCTATCCAGCGATCAGAAGTTCTGCCCACACCACATCCCAGCAATTCTTCATAAAATTTTCTGGTTTCTATTAAATCGGTAACAGGAAAAGCTAAATGGAATGGAGCCATATTTTAATTTTTAAATTTGCCTCCAAAATTAATTAAAAAATTGTCCTGTTTGATTTTAAAAAATAAACTTTTATTCTTTAGCCGTAGTAAAAGACGTTTCTACAAAATTCAAATTACCCTTTACAGACTCTGCTCCAATCACAATTTTGTATTCCAAGTCAGGGTGTAGAAATTTTGCCGGAACCGAAAAGGAAGTTTCTGAATTTGAAAGTTTGGCTTCTACTTTTATATCCAAATCATCCTGTTCTACTTCGATGAGATAAACTTCGGCGTTTTCTATGGGCTCCCAGGTGATTTCAAGATCTTTTGTAGGAATATCTTCCGATTTGTCGGCTGGATATTTTATAGCAATTGGTGTAGGCAAAGCATGGCTGAGTGCCGCTTCATCCATATATTCCTCTCCATCAGTGGTAGTCCCAAAAAACTTATAGATTCCTTCAGGGAATGCTTTTTTTACCGCCTCAATATCCTCAGGTTCAGGTGATTCGAGGTGAAATTGTCGTATCCCCATCGTCGTTGGATCTGGAGAGTTAAAATCGACAATTGTTCGACCGTCAGGAGTTATTACTTTTAACTTGGTCATCCCGTCCTTTCCGGCTTTAGCTTTGATGACCACTTCAGCATCTCCGTCTGTTGTGTTTTGTTCAAAATAAATTTCAGCTTTGTCAAAATGCTCATAAGAAGAGGCTTTTTTATCCTGAGCCGACAATAAAGAACTAGTTCCGAGTAAAATATTTGCTGATAAAACGATGATAATTTGCCTGTTCATTTCATTGGATATTTATGGATTAAAGTAATGTTTGTTATTCAAAAAGAAGCTTTCATTTTTAAAAATGTTGTCTCCTCTAATATAGCAATATGTTGGAAGAAGTCCATATTTTTTTTGCCTTGATACCATTCATTTTATTAGCTGAAATAATTTGTTCAATTGCTCTACAACTTATTGATATTTAAGTGTGTTTACAGTCATTTATTTATTATATTTGCACAGTATCAGAAAGACGCTTAGTTGAAAATTACTGCACTCATATTAGCATCTTACATGTTTATCGGCAGCTTAATCCCCAATTCGGATTTTAGCCAGTTGGCGCGTATTCCCGATATGGTGAAGCATTATGAATTGCATCAGGAAGAAATCGCTAATCTGGATGTAGAATTTTCTTTTTGGGAATTTTTGATAATCCATTTCATCAGTCCGAATGACCATGAGCATGATGGTGATGACGAACATAAAAATTGTCCGTTTCAGTCTTTCTGTTTCTCAATAACTTTTGTTTTTTCAAATACCAGCATATTCATACCTGAAATAGATGTTCCACTTTACTCCGGAAACCTTTTCTACGAAAATGCCTTTTACCTGAACGGGTTTGTAACCACCGAAATTCAACCTCCCTCCTTTTTGTAATTCATTTTTATGCACAACGCTGCCTTTTTAGTACCAGAGTTGGCATTGTAATCTATGTCGTCAACGCAGTGTTGTCAATATTTTTTCAGCTGAATTACAGCTTGAGAAAGTAAAAAGTCCAATTTCTTTACGCTAATTTCTAATTATAAAAATGATAAATCGAATTATTCATTTTTCAATATACAACAAGCTGATAGTGGGCCTATTGATAGCAGGTCTAATCGGTTGGGGAATGTATTCCATGCAGTATCTCCCGATAGACGCTGTTCCCGACATTACAGATAACCAGGTACAAGTCATAACAAACGCACCTAGCCTTGCTGCACAGGAGGTTGAACAACTCATCACTTTTCCCCTAGAGATGGCTTTAGGAAATATTCCCGGCGTGGTTGAAATCCGTTCCGTCTCCCGCTTTGGATTGTCGGTGATAACAGTAGTCTTTGAAGAAAAAATCAAAGTTTATTTAGCCCGGCAATTAATCAGCGAACGCATCAAGCAGGCAGAATCCGAAATACCTGAGGGACTCGGAAAACCGGAAATGGGACCAATCTCAACTGGTCTTGGAGAAATCTATCAATACGTAATTTACCCGTCCGAAGGATATGAAGATAATTATTCATCGACAGATCTGCGAAGCATCCAGGATTGGATCATCAAGCGTCAATTGACCGGAATTGAAGGGGTCATCGAAGTAAACGGAAGCGGTGGTCATCTTAAACAATACGAGGTTGCCTTCGCTCCTGACAAACTGAGGAGCCTTGGAATATCTCTGGACGAACTTTTTGCGGCTGTAAGTTTAAATAATGCAAATACAGGTGGTTCTTATATTGAAAAAAAGCATTACACTTACTTTATCCGCGGTGAAGGACGATTAAAGTCAATGGAAGATATCGGGCAGGTTGTTGTAAAAAATGTAAATGGTTTACCTGTTTTAGTAAAAGATGTCGCAAACGTCAAAATAGGCCACGCTCCCCGCTTCGGCGCAGTGACCATGAATGGAAAGGGCGAAGTAGTTGCAGGGCAGGTGATCATGCTCAAAGGAGCCAACTCTGCAGAAGTGACAAAAAGAGTCAAGGCTCGAATGGAACTAATCAAAAAAACCTTGCCGGAAGGAATCGTAATTGAACCATACCTGGATCGTTCCAAATTGGTAAATCGCACCACCAAAACCGTGATCACTAATCTTGTAGAAGGCGGGTTGATTGTCATTTTTGTATTGGTGCTTTTGCTGGGAAATCTACGGGCAGGATTGATTGTGGCATCCGTTATTCCTTTGGCAATGTTATTTGCCATTTCAATGATGCGGTTGTTTGGCATTTCGGCCAATTTGATGAGTTTGGGAGCGATTGATTTTGGTTTGATCGTGGATGGGGCAGTGATCATTGTTGAAGCTATCCTTTATCATTTGGGCGTTCGCAAGTCGGGAAATCAACTTTCAACCGATGACATGAATGCTGAAGTTTATGAATCTGCTTCGCGAATTCGCAAATCTGCGGCCTTTGGTGAAATCATTATCCTCATCGTTTATATCCCTTTATTGTTGTTGACGGGAATCGAGGGTAAGATGTTCAAACCAATGGCTCAAACGGTGAGTTTTGCTATTCTGGGTGCCTTGATCTTATCCCTGACGTATGTACCGATGATGTCTGCTTTGTTTTTAAGTAAAAATATTTCTCATAAAAAAACTATAGCTGACAAGATCATAGCATTTTTTCACCGATTGTATCATCCGGTTTTGACATTTGCACTTAAAGCAAAAAGAGTTGTTTTAGGATTGACAATTTTATTGTTTGCTTTTAGCCTTTTTGTGTTTAGTCGAATGGGAGGCGAGTTTATTCCTACGCTTGAAGAAGGTGATTTTGCCTTGCACCAAATTTTACCACCGGGTAGCTCAATAGCTCAGGGAATTGAAGTTTCAGCTTCTTTACAAAAAATTTTACTAGACAATTTTCCGGAAGTGGAAAAAGTTGTCACAAAGATCGGAACTGCAGAAATTCCAACTGACATTATGCCGCTGGAAGCTGGAGATATCTATGTCATTTTAAAACCAAAAGAAGAATGGACCTCAGCCAGTACCCGTGAAGAACTTTTTGAAAAAATGGAAGCCGAAATGAATAAATTTCCTGGTGTGATTTATGAATTCACCCAACCCATTCAGATGCGGTTTAATGAATTAATGACAGGGGTCAGGCAGGATATTGCAATCAAAATTTATGGAGAAAACCTGGGGATACTAGCAAACAAAGCCAAAGAAGCTAAAAACCTCATCGAACAAATTGATGGAGCAGGAGATATTCAGGTTGAACCTACAGCAGGGCTACAACAAATGGTCGTGAAGTATGACAGAAAAAAAATGGCAAAGTACGGAGTAAGCGCCGAAGTTATAAATCGTGCAATTCGAACGGGCTTTGCAGGAGAGCATGCCGGTTATATTTTTGAAGGAGAGAAGTGATTCGAAATTGTTGCTCGATTGGATGAGGCTTATCGTCAGGACATTGACGACCTGAAAGATTTGTACATCCCATTGACGACTGGTGAGCAGATTCCATTGCAGGAGTTAGCTTCTGTCGATTTTGAAGAAGGTCCCACTCAGATCTCCAGGGATAACACTCAACGAAGAATTACCATTGGCGTGAATGCCAGAGGCAGAGATGTGGAGAGCCTCGTTAAGGCTATTCGAAAAAAAATGGAAGAAGAACTCGATCTACCTACGGGATATTATCTCACTTACGGTGGTGCTTTTGAAAATTTACAAAATGCCCAGGCACGACTGATGATAGCAGTTCCGGTGGCATTGGCGCTTATTTTTGTTTTGCTGTACTTGACGTTCAAATCCGTCAAACAGACCTTGCTAATCTTTACAGCTATCCCGATGTCGGTGATCGGTGGGATTTGGGCTTTGTATTTTCGCGGAATGCCTTTTAGCATTTCTGCGGGGGTTGGATTTATCGCACTTTTTGGAGTCGCTGTTTTAAATGGTATTGTTTTGATCGCATACTTTAACCAGTTAAAAAAAGAGGGTATGACAGATATTACGCAGCTTATATACAAAGGAACAGAAGTACGACTGCGCCCTGTTATCATGACGGCTTCAGTAGCATCTTTAGGATTTTTGCCAATGGCTATATCAACTTCTGCCGGAGCCGAAGTACAACAACCACTGGCTACTGTTGTCATCGGAGGATTGATCATGGCCACTTTTCTGACTTTGATCATTTTGCCTATTTTATACTATTATTCTGAAAGAAATTGGAAAATATATTTTAAAGAGAAAGTGGCAGTAACCTTATTGATGGCTTTTTGTGGTGTTGGTTTTGCCCAAAGTCCTAAAATTTCTTTGGATCAGGCAATAGCTCTTGGACAAAAAAACTATCCTACACTCAAGGCTGAGCAATTGCAGGTGGAACAGGCGCAAAAACTTGGCACCATTAAGTCCAGTCAACCGATGACCAATATATTTGTTTCAGGAGAAGAATTTAATTTTGCTGAAAGCACCGGTGTTCATTCTTTTGGGGTTACTCAAAATTTTAATCTTCCTAAAGTTAACCGATCTCAGCGACAGGTTTATCAGCAACAGGCAGCCTTAGCCCAAAAACAATTGGAACTCAGTCAACAGGAAATTGCATATCACATCAGTCTTTCTTATTATGATTTACTATTCCAAAAGCAAATCAAAGGATACGCGCGATCTCTGGTGGACTTGTACAATGAACTGGTAACGATCAATGAAAATAAATTTCAGGCTGGTGAAATTGGAAAATTACCTCTGCTGACGGCTCAGGATCAACTTAAAGCAGTGGAATGGCAACTTCAAATTTTGGAACAAGGACAAGAACTGGCAAAAACCCAATTCAATGACTGGCTACAAGCTGACACCCTATTTGATGTCGAACATGACAAACTTCCGTCGCCATCCGAAATTGATAAACAGGAATTTAAAGACCACCCTTTGGTACAATACTATCATCAATCGGAACAACTGGCCTTAGCAAAAGTAGAAGCTGCCAAAAGTCAGCTCACCCCACAATTGCAAACGGGAGTGCAATTGCAAACGGTAGCGGGTATGTTTCCATTTTACGGCTACCAGCTGGGAATAAACGTTCCGCTTTTCAGAAAAAGTCAAAACACAAAAATAGAAGCTGCGGAATTACAGGTGCAGGTCCAACAAGCTCAGAAAGACGCTGCATACAGCGAACTGGAAATTCAGCACCGCCAGTTGGCAATTGAGTTACAAAAGCAATTAAATTCGATCAAATATCTGAAAGAAACTTTGTTGCCTTCTGTCATGGAAAGACAGGCATTTGCGCGGACGGCGTATCGACAAGGAGAGGCTTTTTATTTAGAATATTTGCAGACCATCGAGCAAGGTATCAATTACAATGTCGCTTATCTCGAAGCACTGAAAGAATACCATTTTTTAAAAATAAAACTCGAATATTTGATAGATCACTAGGAGCTGTAAATGAATGAATTAATTGCTTCAAGTTTTTAAATTAACAATTCAGACAATCATGAAAAAATCAATAATAAATATAATTTTTGGAATAAGTCTATTCTCTTTCGCAATAAGCGGGTGTAACAACCCAACACAAAACGCGGCCCCTCACTCTGAAGATGAAATGCATGGTGAACATGCACATGAAGAGCACCATGATGATGAAGTCGCTTTGACCAAAGAGCAAATTCAAAAAGTAGGATTGACAATTGGAACTTTCGAAAATAAAAACCTTCAATCTACGCTCAAAGTCAATGGACAGTTGGAATTACCTCCTCAAAACAAAGCAAGTGTGAGTTCTATAACTGCTGGAAAAGTGACTAGGATTCATGTGGATCCAGGACAATATGTTTCGAAAGGAGCAATTTTAGCTACCATTCAAAATCCTGAATTTATAACCTGGCAACAGGAATATATGGAAGTGAAAGGTGAATTGCTTTATTTGGAGAAAGAATATATCCGCCAACAGGATTTGGTTAAAAAGGAGATTGCTCCTCAAAAACAATTAGAAAAAATCACCTCCGAAAAAGCAATTGCACTGGCAAAGTTGAAAGGACTACTTACCCGCATGCAAGTGGTCGGAATCAATCCTCCTGAAAACGAAACAGAAGATTTGACAACTATTGTCAGCATTATCAGCCCGATCAGTGGATTTATTCGGGAGATAAAAGCCAATACCGGCGCATTCGTCGAGCCTCATGAAGAATTGTTTGAAATTGTTGATAATCGACACTTGCACATCGATTTTATGGTTTTTGAAAAAGACTTGCCTTATGTAAAAAACGGACAAACGGTTCAATTCAGCCTTCAAAGTAAACCCCAGGAAGTCATGAATTCCAAAATATTTGCTATTGGAAAAGCATTGAATGAAACACAACGAACTGTTTCCATACACGCTGAGATTGTCGATGACAAAGTCCAACTACTGCCTGGAATGTACGTACAGGGACGCATCATTTTGGAGGATCATAAAGTACCGGCTTTGCCCGAAGAAGCAGTTGCTTTGGACAATGGACTAAATTATATTTTCATAAAAGAAGAGGATCACGGAGATGAAACACATTTTAAAAAGATCCCGGTTTTAAAGGTAATATCTGATATTGGTTATGTCCAGGTCGATCCATTGGAAAAGTTAGAAGACGATGCAGAGATCGTCACTTACGGAGCCTATTTTTTAATGGCTCAATCAAAAAAAGGACAGGAAAGTGCCGGCGGACATCATCATTAAGAAATGAACTTGGAGTTATGAAGTCTAATGTACCACTACAAATCGTCTGGTTTGAGATTGATCTTTTGTATAAATTTTCTAAAAATAATTGCCAAGAGGTAATTGTTTTAAGTCAATCTGAAATTGGCCATTTTGTATGTATTTAAGCTGTTTTTTTAAACGACATTTCCAACTACATCTGTGATCAAGCAAACTGCATCAACGGATGGGTTTGAATCTGAAGAACTTATGTTTATCATTTCAGCAGCCGGAATGGGGTAAATATTAATCAATTTCTGGTATGGCATTTCATTTAAAGCAGAAACAATACTATCCCCATAAACTTCCAAATCATCCAACAACCAATAGAACTCAATTGCCTTCCCACTCCCATTCTAAATAGACCGTGGATTGACCGCCGGCGATTTCAGGAAGATACATAAAAGAAGGGTCATGACAACTTAATTAATTTTTAAAAAAGTTACAGAATAGAAATAGGGTATGTTACTTTTAAAAAAATAATATCCGATCTGATGTTTGTTGGCTCCGGAAATTCTTCCACAAATCGATCAGCACTAACGATCAGGTATACCGCGCCAAACGGAGGTTTGAATCGCCAACCGAATAATCCGTACAAATAATATTTATCCGAAACCGTATTGTTTTGCGCAAATAAGCGAATCCATAAATCTTTATTAAAAAAGAAATCAGCCCCCAGCACATTTATCGTTGCGCTCCTTTTGGTAGGATCAGGACTGTAATTCAGCTTGTTGAACTCGTAGGAAAGCGTCAGTTTTTTGAAAAGCTGCACTTTAAAACTCGCCAGCCATAATTGAAAATCGCGGTCAAAATTGTGTCCGGCCTGATAACCGAATTTCACAAAAGTAGCTTCATCGGTGTTGTAACCAATTTCGGCCCTGTAAAAGTGATTATAAAAATCTTTGAAATCCCCTCGGAATTCGTTTTTGTATTCGTTGTTGTAAACCACCTCAAAGCTGAGTTGGTTTTCTAGGTAAATCCTGGCTTTATAGGTCAAATACCAGCTCCTCAGCTCACCAACCTGGCTCCAAAAAAAGTTATGTTTCCCTTCCGTATATACGTATTTGATTCCTTTATTGACCCAAAACCGATATTTTATATCTGCATCGACTTCGTGGCGATCGTCATCCGGAATGAAGCCTGTTTGATTGACATTTTCACGAAAATCTTTTCCAATGTTTGAATACCGGACATGGTAATGATAGATATTGTTTTCTTTTGCAAAACGCATAAACCAAGCTGAATGCGATAAAAAATCACCAGGAGCACTTCCAACAAATTGACCTGTCAGCTTCCAGGTCTCACCTAAGTTCAAAACATAATCTGCACTTAATGATCGAACATAGCTCGTATCCGTAAATTTGTCTGCATAAGTCAGTCCAACAACAGAGGATTGAAGGATATCTCTCTTTATACGAACTGCATTGAGCCAAGATCTTGGCACAATAGACTGATCTCCTTCTTTCAACTCTTCTGTCCGCGCAATTAAGGCATTAAACTGGTATTTTCCGGCTTTCCCGATAGATTTGCCTCCGTAACGCATAATCGCCTATCCGACGTGAATAAAAAGTACTGATTCGCGTTTGAAACATTTCATTACCATCTTGAAAAAAAAGCCGTTTATCGGGAAACCGAAGCTCCCAGGGAGTCAAATTGATCTGCTCTTTATCCCCTTCAACGGTAGCAAAATCAGGATTCAAAGTTAAATTGGCTACGACATTTGAACCATATTGGTATAAAAGATCAACTCCGGCATCTCCTTTTATTTTATCGTAAACTTCGGTAATATTGCTATTTTCATATCGGCCAGTCGCATAAGGGAACAGCCGCATTTGGTGTTTTTGCTTCGAATCAGGTTGGATTCCGGTGAGCTTTCCACCTTGCGATATTCGAAAATTTTTAGCAACGGGAATCCACCAACTCGTTTCTTGGTTGGCAC
>JANQFJ010000203.1 GCA_028277915.1 Saprospiraceae bacterium | reverse complement strand
AAACAGTAAATTGCGATGGTGAAGTCTTCCATTGTAAATTTGTGTTTGGCGACTAAAATTTACAACTATTGGTTGACTTCATTTTTTATTTGATCATTGGTCGCATCTTAGGTTAATTAACAAATTTTCGTAATTTTCACTATAATTAACTATTAATTAAAAATAATCCCAATTGTCGCATACCAAAAAAGATACTTCGTCCCAGCTTTCTGGCTCCAATCAGAATAGCAATATTTTGTTGGAAGCAGGAGTTTATGTGCTTGATTTTTTCAACCAACATGGCAAATCCGGCCTGACATACCACAATTACCAACATACTGTGGAACTAGTTGGTCTTATTGAAAAAATCGGCAATGCAACTGAAGGTGTTCATCCGTTTTCAAAGGAAATCATCGAAATTGCTCAACTGGCAGCTTGGTTTTACAATACCGGGTATCTGAAAAATTATGACCATCACGCAGCACAAAGTGTTGAATACGCCAAAGTTTTTCTCGAAAACAACCAATTTGCCACCGACCGAATCCAACGAGTCATTAACTGCATAAATGTTCCTAAATCTGGTGACGCTCCATCTACTGATGAACAACAACTTTTTTCTGATGCTTTGAATAGCCTTCAAACCTGTACTTCATTTTTTGAAAAAAGTCCACTGTTGCGTTTGGAGTGGGAACTGGTCCAAAATCGATACCTTTCCAACTTTGACTGGAACCAAATTCAGTTACAATATTTGCTCCAGGTACGATTTTATACGCCTTATGCAAAGATTCATTTCGAACCGATTATTGCACAAAATATTTTACTTCAAAAATCCAAAGTTGAAAAAAATAAACTAACTGGCCCTACGTCTTTGGAAGAAGACGGAACCATTCGTAAATTCCAAGGGCTTGAACGCAAATTGCCATCCAGTGCAATCCAAACTTTTTTCAGGGCTAACTATCGAAATCATATCAACTTGAGTGCAATTGCTGACAACAAAGCAAATATTATGATCAGTGTCAATGCCATCCTGATCTCGGTATTGATTTCATTACTGACTTACAAAAACATTACTGAAACTACTCCCATGGTACTGATGCCTGTGGTCATTTTCATGGTGATAAATATGATCTCGCTGGTTTTCGCTGTTTTGTCTATCCGGCCAAAAGTCACCTCGCTGAACAATGAAGCAACCAAAACAGCAGTCGCAAAGCGAAACATAATCTTTTTTGGCAACTTTGTTAATTTGGATTTGGAAAAATACGAAGAATCAGTTGATGCTATGTTCAGGGATGGTGAGTTACTTTATGGCAATATGGTGCGTGACCTTTACTATTTAGGGAAAGTACTGGACAAAAAATATAGATACCTCACCATTGCTTATAATACCTTTATGATTGGTTTTGTAACAACAGTTATTACTTTTTTGATAGCTATTCTCTTTTGAAAAGTAGCTAGGAGTTAATTGGTTATGGGTTAAAAGTTATTGGTTGATTGAGTCAACTGTACATCCTCCTTCCAAGAAGCGAGTTGCGAGATGTCAGAAAGTAGAGTATTACTCAACTTCTTCCGATCTCCCTTCTCCAACTTCCATTTTCCATCCTCCGTAGTCCGCCCTCCGTTCTCCATCGTCCGTCTTCCTCACACCTCCTCCCATTCCCCCTTTTCGTTTTGCTGTATTGTGATGGTTTTCCGTTTTTTGTTTTTTGCAAATTCAGCTGGGATCAATTGAATTTCCACGGTTTTTACATCTTTCCACTTTGGCAAATAAGGTTCATAAAACTCGAATTCTTTTTCAAAAAATATTTCCATGCCATGATCTGTAAATCTATACAGCTGGATACCATTATACTCGAATTGAGCAACTGCATCAGCATTTGTAGTGATCATATGTTTGTAATCGGGAGAAGGTACTGGAAAGCCACTCAACTGCCGTATATAACCGAATTTATCGTCAAAAAGAAGGAATTGACCAGCTTCGTAAAAGTTGATCCTAAAAACAAAATAGCCTAATTTATCCAGGTAACAGAGATATTTATATTCCCGGAAGTCTTCATTTTCTTCCTTCGAATTTTTCAGTGTTCTGGTCTCTCCACTTAGTAGTTTAAATTCATACCCATCTTCGGTTTTAGTTACAAACTGAGCATCTTTATTAAGCTGTTCGTTACTTACTTTTTCTATGCATTTGTAGTATTGTTCATGATTTTTCGATTCAACAAATGCTGAGACGCAATTTTCATAAGGTGAAGGTGAAATTCTGAAAACCGGCTTTTCATACTTTATTGCGCCGCCGTAAACCCAGCCGATTTTATTTTCTTCGGATTTGACTTTTAGCCATGGTTCGTCATAAATTTTGCCTCGAAGATTTATTTTTTCTTTGAAATTTGTTTTTTCATTTAAAAACAAAAGCACCTCTCCTTCGTCGAGCTCTTCCAGTATTTCGCTTTTAGTATCAGGGTCTTTTCGAAGCCGAAGTTTATCCACCCAAACAAATATTTCAATAAAATTGCTATCTGCAATCAGTACAGAATCTTGCTGGGTCAATGATCCTTTTGGAGTTTCTTCAGAGTTTGTATTTTTACAAGAAACTATTGTGACCAGCGTTAAAAAAATTAATACTCGAAAAGCCTTCATCAATTTTATTTGAAAATATTTGTTAAAAAATGAATAAGTGGTTGGTTTTTTGTTCTTTTAACTGTTTTAAACAAACAACTTTTCCAAAATAGTTATAATATTTGGAAAGACGTAATGCGTAGTTTTTTGTCATCCATGATTCCACAAACTTAAAACGCTATGCTTCAGAAAACACTATTTTCCCTGTTCTTATTATCTCTTTCGCTATTTTCTTTTGCGCAAGACAATTCCCGAATCGATTATATTGAAAGGTTTAGAAACATTGCTATCAGTGAAGCTGAACGCACAGGCGTTCCTGCAAGTATCAAATTGGCTCAAGGTATTCTCGAATCTAATGCCGGACAAAGCACCCTTGCACGAAAAGCTAAAAACCACTTCGGCATTAAATGTCACAAAGGGTGGATGGGGAAAAAATACCATATTGAAGACGATGATGTTGATGAAAATGGAAAGTTGATCAAATCGTGTTTTAGAGTTTACAGGAACGCAGACGCATCATACGTTGCTCATTCCGAATTTTTACGCGATCCCAACAAACGCTATCGCTATGGATTCCTTTTTGACCTGCCACACACAGATTATCGTGCATGGGCTTATGGCTTGAAAAGAGCAGGTTATGCTACCAGTCCAACTTATGCCGAAAAACTGATCCGTGTCATTGAAACCTATGAATTGTATCGATTTGACAACATGACAATGGCTGATATCCAGCACGACGCATCCGGTCCAATGAACGGTTATAATGCCACTTTGATCAACCAGGTAAAAGTCACTTTTTCCAAAATCGGTGATACTCCAGATAAAATCGCAGAGCGTACCGGTATTTCATTGAGGCGGATTTTAGATTATAATGAAAAACTGACTTCAGGCGACCAAAAGATCAAACCAGAAACCAGGGTTTTTCTTCAGCGGAAAAGGAACAGTTTCAGAGGAAAGAAAAAATGGCATTATGTAAAAGAAGGCGAGACTATGTTTGATATCAGCCAGATTTACGGTCTTCGATTGAGCAAATTGTACAAAAAGAATCGCATGAAAGGAGGTACCGAAGCTGCTGTTGGAGAACGCATCAAAATTCGAGGTTGTAAAGTCAAAAAAAGGGACAAACCTAAACCAGGTGTCGCTCCCGAAGTAACTCCTGAAACACCTATTGAAATTGAAATTCCAACGAGTGAAGACGATGACGAAGATTTTGGCGAAGACTTTGAAATTGAAATTCCACAACTGGAAGCTGATGAAGATATTGAAGAACCTGTCATCGACATTCCGCCAACGGAGACCGATACCACTACTGAGGAACCAACGCCGGATTTTGATCCGGAGCCTGAAAATGATGACGAAATCGAAACCGGGGTAATGTACACCGTTAAAAAAGGAGATACTCTATTTGGCATTTCCAGACTCTTTGGAACTACCGTGGAAGCAATCAAATCACTCAACAACTTGGATTCTAATCTAATAACCCCGGGACAAAGGTTGAAGATTTTTTAAACTGATATTTAAATAAATATTATTTTTGACCAGAACATATTCAACAGATACCAATGATAAAAAGAATTTTACTTACGGTTATTTCTATTACTTTTATTTTTTGGAATACTTATGCTCAAGGGTTTGCTTTTGGCGTTAAGGGAGGATTAACCGCCAGTTTTCAAAAATGGAACAATTATCAAAAAGATCCGCTTTATGCTTACCACGGAATTGCATTTATTGAATCAACACCCGAAGATGTCCGGTTCGCTATTTTTGCACAAGCCGGGTATCATGTAAAAGGGAGCGCCCTGCGTAACAGGAATTTCACTAATCCTTTCAGTGGTAATGTTTTCAGGCCCCCTACCAGAAAGTTTGAATTTAGAAATATCTCCTTGACGCTTGGCGGAAAACAAAAGTATAGCTGGGGGGCTGATCATAAAATGTATTACCTGTTTGGGGTAAGAGGCGATTATACACTTAACACCAACTTTGAACAATACGAGTCACTTAATACTTTTTTCAACACCCTGTATTATCCTGACGACGCGTTTGTAAGAAAATGGAACTATGGGGTTACAGTAGGGGGAGGCTTCGAATTTACTATGTCAGAACATATTGCCACATTGATCGAATTCACCGTCAATCCGGACTTTTCAAGACAATATTTCCAACCTCTCACAGAAAATGTTTACGATCCTTACACGGGAATGAATCGTACCCTGAACGAAACGGTAATAAAAAATACCACTTTTGAAGTCACACTTGGTATTCGGTTTTTGCGTAAGATTGAATACATTGACTAAGCTTTTTTAGCTTTAAAAAATTAAATAGCAATACACGACTTAAATGTTAAGTCGTGTATTGTCTTTCTACAAAACACTGTCCATCAGCAATTTATAATTTTATAACGTAATTTTTAGTTATAAATCGTAATAAATAGTTGCAAAACTAAAAAACGCAATATATCTTTGTGTTATTGATTTTTGTACTATGCATAAATACCTAGGCATTTTTATTCTTTTGTTTTTAAACTTCGGAGCAAAGGCTCAGGAGACCATCACTTTTGACATTTCTGAACAATACCAAAAAGCTGTGGAACTCATGAGCGCCAACCAATACGAAAAAGCATTGGATTATATTTATGAATGTCATCGTTCTGATGGTAAAAACATCGATTATATCAACAAATTGGGATATTGCTATTTCAGGCTAGGCAATTATGCTGCTGCGAAAGACAACTTTGAATTGAGCTTAAAAATGGACTCTCTCAATATTTATGCAATGAGTAATCTGGCTTCCATATACGAACGAGAAGCGAATTATTTGAAAGCCCGAAGTTATTATGATCAGTTGATTTGGATGGATTCTACCAATAGCTATTATTTTAAACAAACTGCAGCGGTAGCTCACAAAACCGGAGATCTATTGAATGCGATTCGCTTTTACACAAAAGCTCATCAGCTTAATGAAAAAGATCAGGCAACGGTCATTCAGTTAGTCGAAATCTATTTGGCAATGGAAACTCCCGAATATGCTGAGATTTTTGCAAAAAAAGGGATGGACCTGGATTCTACGAATATCCAAATGCTTTACACTGCAGCTCGTGTAAAAAACGAACTGAAACAATATCCAAAGGTGGTAGATCTAGTTGAAAATGCAATGGCACAGGGAGACTCAACGATTTATTACACACGATTGCTGAGTGTGGCCTACTTGCAAGTAGATAGTCTGGAAAAAGCCTTGTTTCATCTCAACAGGATGGTCAATTTGAAAAAGGCCACAGAACATACGCACCATTATTTGGCCCTGGTGTATGATGAGTTGGGAGATTTTGAAAAAAGTCAAGTCCATTATAAAAAGGCAATAGAACTAGGCATTTCTAAAAAAGTGCCGCGCTATCATACGGATTTAGCAATACTTTATGAAACGAAAAAGCAATACAAAAAAGCTTATGATCATTACCTGGCAGCGAGTAGATATTCTGAAGAGCCTGATTTATTATTTCATATTGCAAAAAATGCTGATCGCTATTTTAAAGATAAGAATATTGCATTACGCTATTATCAAAAATACATTAAAACGAAAGATTCGACTTTCAAAGACTATGCTGAGCAAAGGATTACTCAATTAAAAGAAGATTTACACTTTCAAACCAGAAAATAACATGAAACGACTGACAAAGGCTGAAGAAGATATCATGCAAATTATTTGGAGGCTCGATCGCTGCACAGTAAGTGATATCCGTATCGAAATCCAAAAAGAAACCGGGAAAGAAAAACCGCCGCATAGCACCATTTCTACAATTGTCCGCATCTTGGATGATAAAGGTTTTCTGGATCACAAAGTTTATGGACGGACTCACGAATATTTTCCGGTAGTCAGTAAAAAGGACTATAGCCGACGGACTTTAAAAAAATTCGTCAGCGATTATTTTGAAGGATCTATGAATGAACTGGTTTCTTTCCTTGTAAAGGAAAAAAATATTGATGTCGATGAATTGAATGAGATTTTAAATCAATCACAAAACAAAAACGAGGAATCATGATCGCTTACATCACCGAAGTCACCCTCTGTCTATTTGGCTTTTATCTGCTGTACGCATTGTGGCTCAGCAAGTTGACATTCTTCAATGTCAATCGATGGTATCTGATGGGTACTTTGATCACTAGCCTTACGATTCCCATGCTGGAATTTCCGAATTTTGCTACTCAACTCAGCAATGGAATCACCGCCTTTTACCTCGAGCCTATTACCATTACTGTTCAAACATTGGAGACTACACTTGAAGAAATTGTCATCACCCCAAAGGAAGAAGGGCTTGATTTCAGGAGTTTATTTATTTCAATTTACTTTTTTGTTGTTCTGACATTGTTGGTTCGTTTCCTCTTTGGCTTATTTCAAATTTTTCGTTTAAAACGACAGGGAAAAATCGAAAATAAGGGGGAGTATTTTTTGGTTAAAACCAATAAATCACATCTGCCTTTTTCCTTTTTCAATTATCTTTTTTGGAGTGAAAAAACAAATTTTACGAATGAAGAAGCAAAAAAAATCTTAGGTCACGAGTTGACGCATATCCGCGAAAAACACAGCTATGATGTAATTTTAGTGGAACTTCTGGGCATTTTTCTATGGTGCAGTCCTTTGATCTATTTTTATAAAAAAGCAATAAAAAATATTCATGAATATCTTGCAGACGCCGCGGTCCTGCAAAATACCCAAACCCGGCTATACGGGCAACTATTGCTGAAGCAATCCCAATCCGGAATCCGGATTGCACAGGCAAACAATTTTATTCATTCACAACTTAAAAAACGCATTATTATGATGACAAAAAATAAATCGCGGCAACGCTCGATGTTGAAGTACGTTGCGATGCTACCTATTGCATTGGTTTTGGTATTGATCCTTTCACAAAAGGACGTTCTAGCTAATTTGAAACCAGATGACACATTTATTGAAAATCAAACCGAGAACAATTTTAGTGTATCTCCTCAAAAAGTTTTGGGCGATGTTGACGAAATGCCTCGTTTCCCAAGCTGTGAAGATGTAGCTGAAAAAGAAATGAGAAATGCCTGTTCGATGAAGAAACTGATCGAGTTTATGTACAAAAACATCAAATACCCTGAAACTGCCAGAAAAAAAGGACTTCAAGGGACAGTGATTGTTGATTTTATTGTAAAAGAAGATGGAAGCCTGGCTAATTTTAAAATATTAAAAGATATCGGCGGTGGTTGCGGCGCAGAAGCAGTTCGAGTGATGAAAATGATGCCGAACTGGATTCCTGGCAAAAAAGATGGAAAAGCAGTTTCCGTTAATTTCAAATTGCCTGTCAAATTTAAACTCGACGATGAGGATAAGGCTATCAATTTGCCTAAAACTGATAAAAAATTCGGAGACGAAGTGTTCGTTGTTGTCGAAGAAATGCCGCTATTTCCTGGATGTTCAAATTTAGAAGGATTGGAAAGAAAAACATGTTCAAAAAAGAAACTTTATGAATTTGTTTTTTCGAATATAAAGTACCCGAAAGAAGCACACGACAAAGGAATTGAAGGTAAAGTTATCGTAAAATTCATTGTGGATAAAGAAGGCAATGTAATGAAACCAGAGATTTTAAAAGAACCTGGTGAAGGCCTTGGTGACGAAGTCCTTCGGGTGATCAATCTAATGAATGAAATGCCTGAAAAATGGACTCCCGGAAAACAACGTGGCAAAAATGTAAATGTCCAGTTGACCCTTCCAGTTGCTTTCAAAACCGAAAAAAAGGAAAACACCAAACCAGAGATTTCAAGTGGTCAATCATTA
>JANQFJ010000174.1 GCA_028277915.1 Saprospiraceae bacterium | reverse complement strand
GACCATGTTTACAATTCCTACGGATATTATTTTGGTTTGATAAGGGTTTCACCACATAACCCTGAAAAAATTTATGTCGCAGGCGTTCCTATTTTGCGATCGGAAGATGGCGGGAAAACTTTTAAAAATATCAATGGCGACAATGTTCATGTAGATCATCACGCGCTTTGGCTTAATCCCGATCGAGATAAGCATTTGATTTTGGGAAATGACGGAGGAATAAATATTTCTTACGACGATGGTGAAAAATGGATGAAATGCAACTCTCCGGCTGTAGGGCAGTTTTATACCGTTGCCGTGGACAATGAAAAACCTTACAATATTTACGGAGGTTTGCAGGATAATGGGGTTTGGGTTGGCTCAAGCAAGTACAGATCAGGGACCAGATGGCATTCTTCTGGCAGTTATCCGTATTCCTCTCTTTTAGGGGGAGATGGTATGCAGGTGGCAATTGATAACCGAAATAGCAATGTTGTTTATACAGGCTTCCAATTTGGCAATTATTATCGTATAAATCGAAAGAATGGAAAACGAAAATACATAACGCCCAAACATGAGCTAGGAGAGCGACCATATCGATGGAATTGGCAGACACCGATCCATTTGTCCGTCCACAATCAGGACATCTTGTACATGGGGTCTAACAAATTACATCGCTCTTTTGACAAAGGTGACAATTTTGAAGAGATTTCTGATGACCTCACCACCGGCGGAATTAAAGGAGATGTAGCTTACTCAACACTTACTTCAATACATGAATCCCCATTAAAATTTGGATTAATCTTCGTGGGTTCCGACGATGGCCTGATCCATGTTACAAAGGATGGAGGGAATACTTGGAAACAGATTACAAAAGGTCTTCCTCAAAAAATGTGGGTAAGCCGCGTGCAAGCTTCCAAATTTGATGAAGGTACTGTTTATGCTTCGCTTAACGGCTATCGTTGGGATGATTTTAATGCCTATTTGTACGTTTCTGATGATTATGGCGAAACCTGGAAAGCAATTGGCAAAGACTTGCCTTTGGAGCCCGTCAATGTAGTGAAAGAAGATACTGAAAACAAAAATATACTGTATGTTGGAACGGATCACGGAGCTTATGTTTCGTTGGATCGGGGAGCTTCATTTATGGCATTTGTAAAGGATTTGCCGGCTGTAGCTGTACACGATTTGGTTGTTCAACCAAGAGAAAAAGAGATTGTACTGGGAACACATGGGCGATCATTTTGGAAGGCAGATATTTCTCATGTTCAGCAGATGGATGCTCAGTTATTGGTAAAGCCAATCCATGTTTTTGCTTTGGATGCTGTACGATTTTCCACACGCTGGGGGAGCATAAGAAATCAATATTCTAAAGCATATGAACCAAAAATCAATATCCCTTTTTATTCAGTTAGTTCAGGAAATGCTACAATCGAGGTCAAAACCGACAAAGGACTCGTTTTGAAGAATATTTTGCACAAATGTGATAAGGGGCTAAATTATTTGGAGTACGACCTATCCATTGAAAATGATGTGGCTAAGAAGTATGAAAAGTATTTGAATGAAGTTAAAAAGGAAGATGAAAAAGAGATCAACCTTGAAAAAGCAGACAATGAAAAATATTATTTGTACAAAGGAACCTACAGTGTTGAAATTACAATTGATGGAAATTCTGCCGCGGAAAAAATAAAGATTGAAGAATATAAAAGATAATTTTCGCTCTTGAAAAGCTCTCCCTGTTAAATCGAGGGGCTAACTTAAAAAGTAACTGACGTCATTGATGAAATTCATCATTCCGATTGATGATAGTCATTGACTCTCCGTTCAATTTTTATAAGATTACGAGCCAGAATTTTTGTTAAAAATTTGATTATGAAAAAGCTAAACATTTTGGTTTTTTTAATTGGTTTTCTATTCCCTGCATCCTCCTTTTCACAAACTCCAGTTTGTGTAGTTGATGTTAAATCTGCCAATGGAGCTGATCCTAAAGACCTAATCGAAATGAACGGAATTGTATTCTATCGAGCAGATGGTGGCAAAAATGGTGACGAACTTTGGTGCTCTAATGGTTTTGTAGCCGGAACTAAAATGATACGAAATATCAATCCATCGAGCGGAAGTCATCCAAGGTTTTTAATTTCTACAAATAATAATCTTTTTTTTAGTGCTGACGATGGTACACACGGAATTGAACTTTGGGTGTCTGATGGCCAATCATCTGGTACATTCCTTGTGAAAGATATCAATCCAAAAGGCAGTTCTGATCCGGAGTTTTTGACAACCATTGGTGAAACGGTATTTTTCAATGCAGATGATGGTACTCATGGGGCTGAACTCTGGAAATCTGATGGAACAATAGCAGGCACTAAGTTGGTTTTAGATATTAATGTTGCTGGAAGCAGTGATCCAAAAAGTCTAATAAACTTTGGTGGACTGGTATTTTTTTCTGCAGAAAACGACCTGAATGGAAGAGAATTATGGAAATCCGATGGTACACCGCAAGGAACTGAACTAGTCGCGGATATTAATCCTACCGGAGATTCCAATCCCGCTGAATTTGCAGTTTCTGATGGGGTTTTGTTTTTTCAAGCTACAGATGGATCTGAAAATGGTGTTGAACTTTGGATGACTGATGGCACCGCAAATGGAACCCAAATGGTCAAAAATATAAACCCGCAAGGAAATTCTAATCCGGAAGAATTGACTGATGTTGATGGAACTCTATTTTTTAAAGCTGATGATGGAGAAACTGGTTATGAATTGTGGATGACGGATGGTACTGATTTCGGAACTGTAATGGTTAAAGATATCAATGAGAAAACAACTTCAAATCCTTCAAAACTAATTGATATAGCAGGTACTTTATTTTTTATAGCTGATGATGGCCAAAATGGTATTGAATTGTGGAAATCTGATGGCTCTTCTCCTGGTACGGTAATGGTTAAGGATATTAATCCGGTGAAAAAAAAGGGCTCATTTCCAGATTACCTTACGTATTTTGATGGAAAGCTATATTTCAGCGCCAATGATGGAGTCAATGGCAAGGAACTTTGGCGCTCTGACGGATCAATCGCGAATACTCAAATGATCGCAAACATCAATCCCGGAGGCAATAGTGATCCATCGTATTTAGCAGTTTCGAAGGATTATTTGTTTTTCAACGCAAATGATGGTTCTCGTGGAAATGAATTGTGGAAATTGAATCCGATCATTGTTGCAGATAGTATCAAATCGATTAGCCACATTGAAATATTTCCAAATCCGGCTACTGATTATGTTTTTATTAATATAGAAAACAACTGGCGTGGAAATTTTGACCTCCGTATAGAAGATGCAAATGGTCGGTTGCATGGTATTCGGAGGTTTAATAAACAGACTCAGTTTCTTAAGATAGAGTTGAATATCAGTACGTTAAAAAATGGAACCCATTTCATTACTTTGATCAATAATGATGGTGAAAGGATCACCAAAAAGATTTGGAAATAAAAAAAGATCATTCATATTTGAAGCTTGAATGACCTCTTTTTTAGTATTTTTAAAAAGCGGTTCTTTATCTTTCGATTTGTAATTTTCCTGAATATTCTCCGGATGCTGTTTTGATTAGGTACCAGAAAACGCCGTTATCCAGATTTTGGGTGTTGATATTTAAAATATTACCTAAAGAATCGGGTTTTTCAACATTGAACACTTCTCTTCCCAAAGCATCGAAAAACAAAATAGATTGAACATCACCTTCCACTAACTTCAGATCGAGTGTCGTGTAGTCGTGCGCCGGATTTGGAAAGAGCGAAACTTCATCTTTATTCAACGGAACACTTGTTCCTTCCAAAAATTCGAATTGAATATCATCAATCAATAACACACTACCAACTCCAATATAATTTCCATCTTCTGCATAATTGCTCGAACCAATAGTAACATTTGCAGAGTCAGGAATTCCACTCAAATCGATAGAAATTTCAAAATGAGTAAAACTAGAAGCAGCCGGTAGGTGAACGTAATCTTCAAATAATGAATCGGTCTCTCCGGTCGTGGAATTAAATTTTGAAAAAGTTAACAATACTACAGCGGTATCATTCCCAACTGGAGTGTATTTATAATATCCGGTTAGCTTATCAGGCTGTTCGGTATAAGGAAATCCGCCTTCGATACCTTCTTCACCGATTTGACCAGTTGAAACGTAGCCAATAGTGTCCGGATCGTCACCGATAAAACCAATTTCAACCGTTTCCACACGAAGGGAGTAGTCGCCGGAATAACTGTCGGACGATTTTGTCACCGAAAAAGGACTGTTTGTAAGCGCTGAAACATAATTGGCAGTCGTCCAGCTTTCGGGATCTTCTGTCTCAATATCAGTCCAACTATCAAAGTTGTTGTTGGGCAATTGATCATTGGAATCGGTAAACTGAAGATCGTCGATTTCTATCCAGCCACCCATTGTTGGGTCATCAAGGCTCGAAGACGCTATTAAAACAGTTATGGAATCCGGTGTCAATACAAATCCTGGTATTTCAAATGCATGATAAGTAAAGTCAGAAGACTCTCCGGTAAATGGAAAAGAGGCGATGTTTACCGGGATAGTATTAAATGAGAACCATAATAATACAAAAGCGGTATCACCGGCCGGGATACTGTACCTGAAGTAGCCTGTAAGCGAATCCGGCTCAGAAGCAAAAGGGAAACCACCCCCAAAATCACTGCTTTCTATATTTGCTAAAATCAAAGCTCCTGGCACGATTTCGCTGCCATTGGTTACAGTTTCTAATCGGGCGGCACTGTTGGAGACTCCTGGCACTTCTGTCATGTTGCCTTCTCCGGTCATAAAAAAAGATTGGAAATTGGAACTGATATAAGGAGGAAGTTCACTAAAAATATAATTGTCAAACCAGTTTTCAAATCCTCCGTTTGGGACTTGAGCATAAAGATTTGATGAAGAAATACTTGAAATAAATAAAACGGCAAAAATGTAAATTTTATTCATGGGATTAATCAGTTAGATACGGAAAACTATATGTTCAATGTCAGTATTGCTGGGAATAATTTCAGCTTATTTGATAATATGCTGAAGACTATTTTTCAAAGGTATAAATTTAAAAAAAATTTAATATCAATTCAGTTAAATTTTAAGAAATGACTACATTTAACAATTCTTTTACAAGCCAAAACGCCAAATTTGTTGCTCAAATCCTGCATATACCTTGTTTTTGTTATTGCATTATTGTTTTCTTGTAAAAATAAGCCCATGCCATTTGTTCCGGTCCATGATGGAGAGATTTCAGATATTACTGGTCCATCGGGGGTTCCGGATTCTTCAGAGCTGAGCCACTTCATTAAAAGATATGTCGGCTTTGTTGGTGAACATGAAATATTGATGCTGATGGCCAATTGGGGAAATGGATATTTGCAAGGGAGACATGATTATACAAAATTTGGAGTGCCATTGGATTTTCACGGAGAATTAAAAGACAATGGCGAGTTTATACTTACCGAAACCCGAAACGAAAAAGAAAATGCCTGGTTTGAAGGGCGATTTGAAGGACAGATGATCAAAGGAACTTGGTGGAATGTAGATCGTAGTCATTCCATGCCATTTGAAATGCGTGAACATCGTTCCACTATTGATTCGCTTGGTTGGACAGGCGTGTGGCATCTCAATGATGTATGGCATATTGGAAAACTGGTCATCGGAGATGCGACCAATAATCAATTTGATTTTTTGCTAACGGTTAATTCTAATAACAATAAAGGGGAAATATTCGGCACAGCAGATGTTTTATCGGCAAATCGTGCTGTTTTTGATTTACGGATCATCCCAGAGCTTCCCGAAAAATGTAAACTGGTGTTTTTTCGAACTGGTGATTTTGTGAAAGTGGAACAACACTGCTTTCCGTTTTTATGTGGTTTTGAAAGGATTGCCTATGCCGATGGAAAGTATTACGATGTTTTTCATGAAAATGAACCCACTCTTTCTTATGGCGATCCGAAAGAAGCTTTTTTTAACAATAAAAATGAATTAGATGATTTTATAAAACTAGTTGGTAAATCCAATTATCGGCATTTTGCTTATACCATGCAAAGTATTGAGATAATGAGAGTAAAAGGTCCCGGCGACAAAATGATGAAGGTGCATGAAGGAGCTTTAAAAGGATTGCAGGGAGATCGAGAAGCAATTATTATGCAGGATTCATCAGGTAATATTTGGGCAGCGACTGTAATCGTAAACCCGGAAATGGAAAATAAAAAAGGGAAGTTGCATTATTTTACAAATGTGAAGAATATGAAAAACCGACTGCCAAATTATTTCAAGGAATGGTTAAAGAGATTTCGGGAAATAGAAGTTGTATTTGATAACGGAGAAAGTAAGTAGTTTTAAAAAAAGGTGCAAATTCCCCAAATAATCAAAAACTGTAATATCATCGTTCCGTCCATCAATCCTGAATAAAAATAATCGTGTCGTTCAGAAGAGGAATAGGAAATCAGAACAGCTGAACTCAAATAAGAAATTCCCAGTCCAATCAGGATATTTAAATCATACAAATCCAAAGAATAAATGATCAACGCCAATAACATTGCTAAAGCCATTGTTAGATAGCCAAGTTGTTTTGTTTTTTTTATTCCTATTACTCCAGGGATCGTTTTTACATCGCCATGATTATCAACAATTAGATCCCTTATATCAAAGGGCAAAGTGATTGCAAAAACGAAAATGCCTCTTTCAACGATCATTAAAATCACTGGAATGTTTATTGTTCCTCCATGATCAATCGCCGGTAAAATAACCGTAACAAAAGCCCAAACTCCTGCGATCAGGTATATTTTTATTTGATCGAAATCTCTTAATCTCTTTTCGTTACCAAAAAAGGGTAAAACGTATCCAAGAGATATGATTGCTGGGATTATAAGGGCCAATTGCACCTGCCAGGTCAGTTTAAAGAAAAAATAAACCACACCTGTTGAAGCGAAAACGGCATAAATAATAATGTGGTGTCGAAATGTACTGATGATGGAGTATCTTTCTATTTTTAAAAAAGAATTTAACCTCAAAATTCCGACAATACGATGGAGTGCGTATAATAAAAAGGTGGAAAAAAACACAAACCAACTCAGGTCATCAAATTGGAAATTTCCGCTTAAGATCAATTGGGTTTGCAAGGTCAAAGTAAGCCCCCCAAGCGCTATCCAGAAGTTGCCATAAAGAACCAGGTCGATGATTTTTTTGAGTAAATTCAAAAGGTCTTTTTGTAATGGTTTATGGTTTATGGTTTGTAGTTCGCAGTTTGTAGTTAAGATAATTAAAACTAGGAATCACAAACCTCAAACTACGAACCACAAACTTTTCAATCCCCTGCAATAAATAAATCCATCATCCATTTCCCATCATATTTGGCAAACCCAGCTCTGAAATCAATAGGCGATCTGACATATTTGCCAAAAACAAAACCTGTTTCGCCGCTATTTGTTTTTACTTTGATCCACGGGTAAGTTTCTCCTCCGATCGTTTCTTCTACATATTCATCATGCTGAACTAAATTTACCAGGTCCCAGCTAAGAGAACCGGTGATTTTTGATTTTCCGGATGGTTGATCCCTCAAACGGACGCGTTCACCGATGATTATTGCTTCTTCAAAAGGATCTTCAATATCTTCCAAAACAAAGATATACGGTGCGTAAAAACCAATTTTGCGATATTCAGCGAATCCACCGCCAAGTTGTAGCACTGTTTCCAATTCTTTCCAAAAGCCTGATTGACTTGGATTCGAGTCAAGCTTCCAGGCTTTCAAAAATTCTTCTTTTCCGTTTTCAACGCCAAAACTGAATTTGATGTTATCATGGATTATCGAACTGAGAAAGCCCGTGTCTTTCTTGAGAACAGCTTGGAAAAGCTTTTCGCGAAAAGAAACAAACTCAGCATCTTTCTTTCCTTCATCAAAAGGGTATCTTTTTCCTTTTGCTTTTTTTGCTTTTTCAGGCCAAACTGGTAATTTTTCTTTTGATGAGATCGTGCTTAATTTTACAATTGAGTCTGGTTGTTGATTCAATTCAATTGAATCGTGCTGTGTGGAAGGGTTGTTGTCTTTTGTTGTGGTTGGTGGTGTGCATTGGAGAAAGCAACACAAGCAAATAGAGTAAAATAAAACTGCATGTATTTTCAGGCTTAGAAGCATTTCCATCAGGTTTTTATGAACGAATGGTTTCCTGATTTTAAATATAAAAATAAACCAGCAGCTATTTTTTTAAAATATCAAAAGTATTTGAAATCGTGCTTATAATCTATGCTTAATAACGTTTCGAAAATGAGCTGGATTACACTTTTTACATCGTCCTTATGCGCCATTTCAACCGTAGTATGCATATATTTCAGCGGAAGTGAAATCAATGCTGAAGGAACTCCTCCGTTTGAGTAGGCAAATGCATCTGTATCAGTTCCTGTTCTACGTGATGCTACTTCTCTCTGGAGTGGTATTTTATTTTTTTCGGCAGTATCGATGATCAGGTTAAGTAGTTTGTTATGGACAGCCGGAGCATAAGTTACCGATGGTCCTTTTCCGCTTTTTACATCACC
The DNA here is from genome assembly GCA_028277915.1 of Saprospiraceae bacterium. GTDB lineage: Bacteria > Bacteroidota > Bacteroidia > Chitinophagales > Saprospiraceae > JAHDHW01. Next base: position 1,179 of record JANQFJ010000174.1, on the reverse strand, counting down.
GATTTTTTTCTTATTGACTAATGGCGTATAAGTGTCGTGGGTGACATCAGTAACAATCGCTACGTCGGGTTTTATAGAGTTGGCAATCATTTCTGCGCCTCTTAAACCAATCTCTTCCTGAACAGAATTGACGATATAGAGCGTGTAGGGCAATTCGATTTTATTTTTATGTAAAAGTTTTGCTACTTCTGCGATACAAAACCCTCCGATCCGATTGTCCAAAGCTCTTCCAACGTAGTACCGGTCGTTCAGAACGATCATCTCATCTTCATAAGTAATCACACAACCTACATGGATACCCATTGCCTCGACTTCTTTTTTATTTTTGGCTCCAACATCAATGAAAATATTTTCAACAGTAGGGACAAGTTTTGCATCATCACCTTTTCGAGTGTGAATTGCCGGCCAGCCAAATATGCCTTTTACGATACCTTTTTTTGTATGAATATTTACCCTTTTGGAAGGTGCAATCAAATGATCAGAACCGCCGTTTCGAATGACATTAATATAACCTTCATCGGAGATGTAATGCACAAACCATGAAATTTCGTCTGCATGTCCTTCTATGACAACTTTGAAATCTTTTCCCGGATTGATGATGCCATAAGCTGTACCGTAGTTGTCTAATTTCCAGTCGTCTATGTATGGCTTAATATATTCTAACCAAAGCTTTTGGCCAGCTGCTTCAAAACCAGTTGGGGAAGAGTTATTAAGATATTTTTTTAAAAATGCTTCTGAATCTTTCGTAATTGCAACTTTCTTTTTAGATAGTGTATCGTTGTCCATCTGTTTGATTTTAGCTGTTATCTAAAATACAGCCTCGGTTTGTTTTGTGTAAGTTATTTTTATCACTTCAGCGAGACTAATTAAACCATCCATTCCTGTGGAGCTAATCTCCAGTTTTTCAAGGTTTCCATATCGCTGTTATCAATATATTCTGATCTAATCGCTTCTTTGAGCAATTCATCATAATTAGTCAAGGTATCATATCGGCAATCGGCAAGTGCAAAATTTTCTTTGGCTTGATCAAAACCATATGAAAAAATAGCCAATACACCTGTAATATCACATCCAATATTTTTCAAAGCATTCACCGCTTTTAAACAACTACCACCGGTAGATATCAAATCTTCAATCACCAAAACTCTTTCTTCGCCCCTAAGTTTACCCTCGATCTGG
>JANQFJ010000028.1 GCA_028277915.1 Saprospiraceae bacterium | reverse complement strand
AGGCAAAACAATACAAACGATTAATTTTTCACCTGAAGAAATCAGAAAAGAAATTACATTAGACGAATTGATTCCGGGAACTTATTTTATAACAATTTACAATGCAGACAATTTACAAACATTCAAATTCATAAAATTGTAAGCATTTTATTGAAAAAAACAAATTTGAATGTTTGGAGTATAATCTTTAAAAATAGGAATTAAAAATTCCCCAGATTCATTGTAAAATAAACTACACATTACCCTCCATGATTCAATACCGACCCAAAATTTGTGAATTTTTTGGGTTTATTTTAAGAGGTGACATTGTTAATTTCTAAATTAAGTGCCACCCACCCATTAGCATTTTTATCCCCCTTTTACCGTTTTGAAGTAATTTACAAATATCAAATACATCTTATATAGGTGTTATAATTATGAAAAAAAGAATCTTACTTTGTTTTTACCTGACAATCTTTTGTACAAGCCTGATCTTCTCGCAAAGCATTCTTTCAGAAGACCGGTACTGGGATAATGGGGGCACGGATACTAAATGGACAACAGTCAACAACTGGAGCAATGATGCATTGCCAGAAACTGATGCTGATGTATACATTAACAATGATTATATCGCAAAATTGACATCAGGAAACTCTATAGAAATTGAATCATTAATTATTGGTGCAGATGCAAGCAATAATCCAAACTCCACAGTTATGGTGCCCAATACCGGCGGCACCTTCACAATTGACAACGGAGCAACTTTATTAGCTTCAAGAGGAGGGCAAGAAGGCAGCGATTGTGTTGATCTTGAAGGAGCAAGCGGTCACACTAGTTCGCTTATTGTAAACGGCACTTTGAATATTGATGGCTTCTCAAATGGTGATGGGTTGGAAATAAATCACTACACTTCAGTAACCGTTGGAAGTACTGGTGAAATTAACGTCGTTGCCTATAAAAAGAATGGGATAAAAATTAAAAGTGACCTCACCAATTCGGGAACTATAAATATCACTGCTTCAGCTATTTGTGATGATGGAATCAATTTCGGTGGCACACTTGCCGGAGGTGCTACAATCACTAATAATAGTAGTGGCACAATTAAAATTGATGGCGGTGGATTTATGGATTTTGGGATGGATCTCAACAGTGATTTCACATTTGACAATCATGGTACAGTTAGCATTTCAAATACCACTGATGACATTTTGGAAGGTTCCTTTGAATTTAATAATTATGGTACTTTCGCAGGAGATGGCGAAATAGATTTGTCAGAATTAAATTTTGTGGCTAAAGCTGCTTCACACATTGCTCCCGGAACAACATCAGTACCAATCGGAACATTTACATTTAAAAACGACGTCAATCTCTCTGATGTTAATTTAGATATCCAAATTAATGGCGCTGCAAGTTATGATCAAGTTGTAGCAGAAGATATGATAAATATTACCGATGCCACTTTAAATCTAAGTGGTACTTACACACCTGTTGATGGCGAAACTTATACGTTCATAAACAAAACCTCAGGAGGTGCAATCACTGGTACTTTTGACGGTCTCCCTGAAGGTGGTACTTTTACCTACAAGGGTATGACAATGACCATAACTTATATAGGAGGCGATGGAAATGATATCGTGCTTTCAGCTTCCTCACCACCATTACCAGTGGAATTGATTTCTTTCAATGGTAAAGCTGAAGAAAGGTCAAATATATTAAATTGGTTAACTGCTTCTGAAGAAAATACACTGGTTTTTTTAGTCGAACGATCTGAGAACGGAGTTACAGATTTCAAAGAAATTGGAAGAGTTGAAGCTTTCGGTTTTTCCAATGAAATAAGAAGATATGAAATCGAGGACATTAATCCGATTGATTTAGCTTATTATCGTTTACGAATTGTCGATTTTGACGGAACGTTTGCATTCTCTGATATTATAGTTATTGAAAGATCTAAAACTGATTTAGAACTAGTAGAGGTTTTTCCAGTACCTGCAGAAGAAGAAGTTACTGTTTTGATCCGTACCCAATCCGACAGTAAAGCAATATTGATTTTGTCTGATTTTATGGGAAGAAAGATCAAAGAGGAAAAAATTATCTTGAAAGAAGGAATTAACCGTTATCTTCTAAATTTCGAAAACAGCGAATCAAATTTTTATTTTTTGACCATTAATAATGGAAAAGAAAAAATTGCAAAAAAAATCATCCGAGTTCACAAAAAATAATTTTTACTTCAATACGGCAAAAAGGGAAGCGATTAAAACAACTGCTTCCTTTTTTTATTTTGAATGCTCTAGCTACAATTTTTACAACTTTATAAAGCGGGCAGATTTTATTCCATTTCCAGTGTTTAGCTTCAAAACATAATGACCTTTTTCGAGATCATTTACATCAAGCGATAATTTGTCAGCTGATTCCGGAAATGCTTCAATCATGACAACTTGCCCAAGCCAATTGACCACTTCCACCGTACCATTATTTATCAACTTTTCATTGATACTGATCTCTAAGTTTTGCTGCACCAAAGTAGGCTTCACTTTTATTTCACCGGAAACATTTAAATTGACAACTTTTATGTCGCTATAGGTAAAGGATCCATCAAAATCGACCTGCCTTAATCGGTAATAGTTGTTTCCGTCCACAGGGTTTCTGTGCATAAATTCATAATGCTGCGTAATTGATGAAGTCCCAGCCCCCAAGACCCGGTCCAGTTCTTCAAAAAATCGCCCGTCAACACTATGTTCTATTGCAAAAAAATCGTTGTTCTCTTCTGATGCCGTACTCCAGTGAAGTACTACATATTTGTCTTCCGTTTTTCTAGCTGAGAAAGAAGAAAGCCTTATTGGAAGAGGGGTATAATCACCCAACAATGGGCTGCCTAGATCACCATTACTTGCTGTGTACGCATTTCCATCAGAAGTTGCATTATTTTTCTCAAAACCTAATTTTCCTGTAACATCATTTCCATCTCTATCCACCCCTGGGCTAGCCTTGTCACCATAATCCGTTGTACTAAAATCATCTTCTGTGAAAAAGGTGGCATTTCCTTGCGTCTCATCATTTCCATAAGCCAGATTCCAAATCACGGTACCATTATCATCCTTGAGGATGAGTTCATCTGAGTTATTACCTAAAATTATTGGTACGCCAAAAACCATATTATTGGAGTTTCCAGAAAGCCAATTTGCTTCAAAATCGTCTTTATTACTAGCAATTATTACATAGTCACCCGAAGCAATTGTATAATCTGATGTCGTTATTATATCACTATCAAAGTCTTCATCTTCGATAGTCCAATTTTTAATATTCACTGATCCGGTTGAATAATTAAATAGTTCCAACCACTCATGACCAGTGTCAGATCCGGAGGGGTTACATAAAAACTCTGTTATTGCAATTTGGGCATTTAAGGTAAGAGACAAAGCGAGGGCAGGCAGAAGTAGAGCTTTTTTCATAATTTCCGTTTTTTTTTGATGTTAAAAAAGCAAACCTACCAGTTAATCATAACTGAAGGTGATTGCAAGTATTAAATTTTTGTGAAAATAATTAGCTTAATGCACGCAACATTTCACTAAACTAATGAGCTCATAGGATTGAAAAATCGGATAGTTCGATGGGAAGATAAAATGTAATTTCTTATTACATCGTGAAAATATAAAATAAATTTATATTCTCAATGTTATTTGGTAAAAAGTTCTACCATATAAAATACATAAAAGATCAACAGGATGATTCCCTCCCATCTAGTTATTCTCCGGGAAATCGTCATCACTGCAAACAAGATCGTCATGATGATCATCAGTGGTAAGCTAAAATCCAAAACATTCTGAGGAATAGTCAGTCTTCCCAGAAAAGAAGGAATCCCCATCACCGCAAAAGTGTTAAAAATATTGGAGCCTAAGACATTACCTACAGCAATAGAAGTCTTACCTTTTCGAGCCGCTCCAAGGCTCACAATGACTTCTGGAAGAGATGTACCTAAAGCGACCAACGACAATGCAATTACCTCAGAATTCACCCCCATCAAGGTTGAAAGTTTGGTTATCGCAAAAATGGTATAATCCGCTCCCAGCCAAACCAATACCCCTCCAATCACCAGCCAAACATAACTTTTCCAGGAAACTTTCGTTCGGTAGAGATCTTCATCGCCATCGTCAGACTTTAAAGAATAGGTTAGAAAAAGTACCAGGGCTCCTAAAAAGATAAAGGCTTCAAAAATAGTAAGATTGCTATCCCGCACTAAAAACCACATTAAAAATGATGAACTCAACAAGAAAGGCATATCAATATGCCAAATTTGATCATGTAGTTTAATTTCCTTAACCACAACAACCGTCACTCCCAAAACCAAAGCAATATTGGTAATATTGGATCCAACTACATTTCCAATGACAATTTCTGATTCTCCGGCAAAAACGCTGGCAATTGAGGTGGCCAATTCCGGCAACGAAGTTCCAAATGCAACAATAGTCACACCGATGATAAAAGGAGATATTCCCAAAGAAAGGCCTATTTCTTCAGCAGCATCGATAAACCAATCAGCTGCTTTCAGCAAAACAGCTAAACTAACAACAAACAGGCCTAGATATAATACTATGTCCATAAAATTCTCCCATAAAGGAATTTCCCAAAGCGGTGCAAATGTACGTATTTTTTGGTAAGCAATTTTTTATCAATCCTGCTTACAGCCATTTCAACTTTCAAGCTGGAAAAATCATGGCAAAAATACTTAGAAAAGCCACACTTTTGCTTCAGGATATTTTTACACTGACATTTCCGAATAACGACTACCGCGACGATAATGTTTTAAAGCATGTCGAACCGTAGCAGACATTCCTTTAGGAAGATCATCGATTGGAAACCAGGCTACTTTTTTAAATTTCTTTGGTTCTCCTGATCGAATATTCCCTGTCCAATTTGTTGCTTTAAAATATAAAACAATACGTGTTTTCTCATCTTTTTTCTTGTGGAGAGTATGAACGAGTTGAAGATCTCTAGCCTGTATAACGATTCCTGACTCTTCAAAACTCTCACGAATTAAGGCTTTTCGTGCAAATTCATAATCCTCAACCGTTCCACCTACCAATGTATAATTTCCACCATTTTTGGTTGTTTGTTTCAGCAAAAGAATCTGTCCCTGATCTTCCACAATCAATCTCGCCTTCAATAGTATTTTTGTCTTTGCCATAATTTTATAAAAAAATGTATTTCATTTGCAAATATAACAGCTTGTGAGTGCTTGGACAAACTTAGTTCTGAGTAGTTCAACTTAGTTTTTCCTGTTTTGATTAATGAAAAATAAATAGATCTTATCAGCGTTAACAATCAGACACCTTCCTAACTAAGATTAATTTTATGCCTGGCATTAAAAAAACAAGCATGACAAACTACTCCCTCCAATTAAAGTACCAGCATTAAAAATTATATCTTTGGAAAACATTATTATTTTAATGCTAAAATGGTTAGAATAAGAAAGCTTTGTCTTATTTTTGCATCTTGACTAGCCAATTAATGTCTTTTATACCCACGGACTTTTTTACGAAACAAACACAAAAGACCTATGAGATTTAATAACATTCTGGAGGCTATCGGCAATACACCGCTCATCAAGCTCAACAAAATCACCCGAGGTATCAAAGGCACTGTATATGCCAAAATGGAGTCCATGAATCCTGGACTTTCCGCCAAAGACCGGATTGCCATACACATGATCGAAAAAGCTGAACAGGAAGGTCGTTTAAAGCCGGGAGGTACCATTATTGAAGCTACATCGGGTAATACGGGATTTAGTATCGCGATGATCAGTGCAATTCGCGGCTATCGATGTGTACTGACTGTTACCAGTAAAGTTTCTAAAGAAAAGATCAATCTGCTCAAAGCTATGGGCGCTCGTGTGGTGATTTGTCCAAAAAGTGCAAAACCCGAAGATCCTGCTTCTTATTACGAAAGAGCAAAGAAATTTGCCAAAGATATTCCAAACTCTCTATACCTTAATCAGAATTTCAACATTGACAATTGCGAAGCACATTACATGTCCACCGGACCTGAAATTTGGAAGCAAACAGAAGGAAAAATCACGCATTTGATTTGCAGTACCGGGACTGGTGGAACACTGAGCGGAACTGCTCAATATCTGAAAGAAAAGAACCCAAATATTCAAATTATAGCAATCGATGCTTACGGTTCAGTCTTGAAAAAATACTACGAAACGGGCATCTATGATGAAAACGAGATCTATTCATATCGAATCGAAGGAACCGGCAAGAACATTATCCCGGACAATGTGAATTTCAACGTAATTGACCAATATGTAAAAGTCACAGACAAGCAAAGTGCTTTCAAGGCCCGCCGATTGGCGAAACAGGAGGGAATGCTTGTGGGTTATTCCAGTGGTGCCGTTTTACAAGGCTTGTTTGAGGTTAGAAACCAAATGAAAAAAGACGATGTCATTGTGCTGATTTTTGCGGATCACGGCAGTCGTTACCTCGGAAAAATATTTAACGACGAATGGATGGAAGAGCAGGGTTTCCTCTACGGTCAGAAAAATTACAAATACATGCTTCGTTTCAGGAAATTCCTGAGAAGCATTTAACCAATAATCAACTGATTTTGAGAAATTTAAAAGTGGTTTGCAAACTTAGGCTTACAAACCACAATGTTTGAGTCATTATCACTTTTAAAATAATAGCTTTATCTCAGTGATGATTTTTAGTTTATTTTGTTAAAACTACATCTCCTTTATAAACTTCGATTATACCATCGACGAATTCTACTTCAACGTAATAAACGAAAACTCCATCTTCTAATATTTTATCCTTAAAGACACCATTCCATGCAACGGAAGAATCATTAGGCTGGAAATTCTTTTGCTCAAAAACTAATGCTCCCCATCGATTGAATATCCGCAACGTTTCAACTTGTTTCACTCCTTTTCCACCGTGGATTATAAAAAGGTCGTTAATTCCATCAAAGTTTGGTGTAAAGATATTTGGGATGTAAATCAGGCGATCTTTTTTTACCGAAACTATAATTTCATCCCTCTCCGTACAACCATTAGCATTTGTAACCTCTACGGAATAAACGGTAGATTCCAATGGGCTCACAGTTTGTTCCGGACATAAAAAACAATCAATTTCAGGAGACCAAATAATTGAATCAATCCTATCCATCGTAAAATTAATATTTGCCACCAAATCCAGTTCACAACCCAATTGTATCGTAATATCTTCTCCCAAGTCAACAATTAATTCAGGTTGCGTTTCAATGTTGATTATGGTATCCCATTCACAACCAATATCATCTTTAATTGTAACGAAATAAGAGGCAGGTTCTAACTGATCCTGATAATTATCCGTACTGAAGTTCAAGCTGTCAAAGGCAAAAAGAAAGGGTGTTGTGCCTCCGATGACCGATTCGATTTCAATGTTGCCATAAGTCTCACCAAAACAGGGGTGTTGAACATTGACTATTGCGCCGATAGGTTCTTCAGGATTTTCGGTAACCTCAACTTCATCCGTAGAAATACAGTCATTTTCAAGATTAATAACTTCCAAAAAGTAGTGTCCTGGGGCATCAGCAATAGCATTGAGGGTGTTTTCTCCGCTTTGAATGTTTCCATCAAAAGTACTCCACTGGTAAGCAAAATTATTCCCAACTGAAGATCCTGTACCGAGTAGATCAACTTCGGAATTCAGGCAATTTAACTCATCGCTTACAGAAGCCATAGCTTCGGGAAAAACAATATCGGCGACTACCTCAACAGAACCTAAATCTGAACATCCGGAAATGGAATTTGTAATCGTTAAAAAATATATTCCAGGAGCATCAACCACGGGGTTTGGGGTATTTTCTCCTGAAACAATGTTCCCAGTCTGAGTAGTCCAGACAAAATCCATCTGTTGACCACCTCCGGCATCGTTGCTAAAGAGGGTGACAGTTCCATTGTTTGCACAATTCAGCGTATCCGGTTCATCGATTTCTATGATTGCCATAGGAGATTCAACAATTTGTATCTGTGCAGAATCCTTGCAGCCACCATCATCCATTATGAGTATTTGGTAAGTTCCGGATGCATCTACCTCAATTACTGGTGTGTTTTCTCCTGAAAGAATATTCCCATCCAAACTGGACCATTGATAGGTAATACCCGGGCCACTGGCAGAGGCTGATCCATCAAGAATTAAGGTATCTCCTTCACATAAAAACCCCGCAGAATCAATAACTGCCTCAGCAGGAGATAAGATCATCCCGCTTAAAACTTCATAACTGTAATCACAAACATCTCCTTCTTTACCGTCCATCATCAAATAATACACCTGTCCAATTACAAGTCCAGAAGCAATTATGTTAGCACTGCCGATTACAGGATCCAGGCAATTTGACACTGATGTGAAAAATTGGCAATTATTTGTTCTAAAAATCTGCGCTTGCAAACCCAAGCCATTTGCACAATTATCAACGGTGACTTTAAGTTCGAATTCTGTAGAACCCGCAATAAACGACACCCAATTATTATTTTCGACAAATCCACAAAAGGCATTTGGCGTCCCTGAGTTTTGAGCTGCTGAATTATCCGAACAATATCCATCAAGATTACAAAGCAAAGGCGCGTTAGCACAGGTATTTGAAGGGGGTGATGGAAAATTGCAGTCTTGACCAGTTACTTCTAAGCAAAGTAAAAGAAAAAAGAAAAGGATGTTATATGTATAAATATCTTGCCCGTGCATTCCTACTTAAAATAATTTCAACACATTTGTCTTACTGCTTCAAATGATGTAAATAAACTTAAAAATAATCAAAAGTTTTATCACTTGATATTGGCAAATATTCTTAACATCAGAAAGATTTACCAATTTATAAAAAAGAATTGTTTAATAATTATTTCAATTTATAACCACCTGGTTAGTAATAATAAATTATAAAACAACGTCAATACACTACAGTCATTTCAAAAGCTAAATTCTTCCACTTTAAATAAAATTACTTACTCTTTAATTGGTTTTTCTTTCCTTTTAATAAATTCTGAACTTACTTTTGCAATAAATAAACAACTATGAAAATTCTGGTCACCGGTGCTGATGGTCTTTTAGGCAATAATCTTGTCAGGGAATTGCTCTCAAGAGATCATGAAGTGTCAGTCCTGCTTTTACCAAACAGCCCTACTCATTCTCTTGACGAGCTCAATATTGAACGATTTTACGGAAATATTTTAAATCCGGAAGATATTGAAAAAGCTATTGTAGGATGTGATGCAGTGATTCACGCCGCCGCTAATACCAATATCTGGCCCAGCCGTTCCGAAATTATCCGCAAAGTGAATTTTAATGGAACAAAAAACATGATTGATGCTGCTGTGAAAGCGAACATCAAACGGTTTATTTATATCGGCACAGCCAATTCTTTTGGTTTTGGTTCAAAACAAAACCCTGGTAATGAAACCAAACCATACTCATCAGCGAAGTATGGCGTGGATTACATGGATTCCAAACTAGAGGCCCAAAAACTGGTTTTAAAAGCAGTAAAAGATCATGGCTTGCCTGCAATCACTGTAAATCCAACTTTCATGTTAGGGCCTTATGACACTAAACCGAGCGCGGGAGCAATGATTTTAGCTATATACGAAGAAAAAGTGCCCGGATTTGCTCCCGGTGGAAGGAATTACCTTTATGTGAAAGATGCTGCCGTAGGCATCGCCAATGGTTTGACAAAAGGAAGAATTGGAGAATCTTACATCGTGGGCAATATCAATCTTTCTTACCAGGAAATGTTTACAAAAATGGCGAACCTTGTAAATGCAATGCCACCGAAAATCAAGATCCCTTCGATTTTTATTAAAATTTACGGGATGATCGGCTCTCTTTATGGAAGTTTAACGAAAAAACAACCCACCGTAAGTTATCCGATGGCCTTGATTTCTTGTGATGAACATTATTTTGATCCTCAAAAAGCGAGGGATGAGCTGGACTTGCCACAGACAGATATCGACACCGCGATAACAGAATCTTTTAACTGGCTGAAAGAAAACGGATACTGCAATTAATATGAGTAAATATCAGAACAAAGTAGCTATCATTACGGGTTCCAGCTTAGGAATTGGTAAAGCTTTGGCCTTCGAAATGGCAAAAAGAGGTGCTAGAATTGTTTTAAATGCCAGAAACCCTAAACGGCTGGAGAATGCACTCAAATCCATGCAAGAAGCTGGTTTTGAAGCAATTGCAGTGGCAGGAGATGTTTCAAAAATGGAAGATTGTCAAAAGTTGATTGACAAATCTGTGGAAGTCTTTGGTAAAATCGATTTCCTGGTCAATAACGCTGGAATTTCAATGGAAGGAACAGTAGAAGAGCTCGATGCTGAGGTCTTCAAAAAAGTCATGAATGTCAACTATTTGGGTTGTGTTTATCCTACAAAGGCGGCTTTGCCACATCTTCGAAAAACAAAAGGAAGCTTAATTTTCGCTGGGAGCCTGGCCGGAATGCGAGGATTGCCTAAATATAGCGTGTATTCTTCCTCCAAGATGGCTTTGACAGCACTCGCACAATCATTAAAAATTGAATTGGACGGTTCAGGTGTACACGTCGGTATCGCATACATTGGATTCACACAAAATGATCCAGAAAAGACCATTTTTGACAAAGACGGAAAAATAATCGCTCAACCTAAGCGAGATTTTATAAAAACGGAACCTCCTGAAAATGTGGCACTTAGAATTATAGATATGATCGAAAACCGAACTTTCAAACAATATTTTACGCCTTTAGGAAAACTAAACGCCTTTATGAATCGTTTTTTCCCTTTCATTGTTGAAAGTGTTTTGAAACGTAATTACAAATCAAGAACCTGAGCTGCCTTAATCAATCAATTTTAAAATATAATTGCCCCAAGGTGCAGATCGTTTCAACTCCTCTATCCAAAGAATTGGAATTAAATTAGAAAGTTAGCACTCAAAATCAACAAATTCCTTAATTTGGAGGAAAACCAGTATTGAATCACTGATAATCAGCAATTTGTGACCTTTAGCCTTAATAAAAACAAACCCAAATGAATTTAACCAGGTTTATTAAATTCGCATGCATTTTAATTATTGCTTTCCAATCTTGCCGAAATTCTAAAAACGTCGAAATACCTCCTGAGCAACTTTCTAAAAGCCAAATTGTAAAAATCGACTCTATCTGCCAATCTTTTATTGACAAAGGAAATACCGCAGGTCTTTCCTTTGGGTTATCTCACAATGGAAAAACTATATTCTCAAAAGGATACGGATTGGCCAACATCGAATCTAAAAAGCCTGCTACCGATAGCACTATTTATGCAATAGCCTCGATTTCGAAGTTTATTACAGCCATCACAACGATGAGGATTGTTGAAGCTGGCAAACTCTCTTTGAGTGATAAGATCATTGATCATATTGAAGGTTTTCCGCAACAAAAGTACATGGATGAGATAACTATTGAGCATTTGCTAAGACATCAATCTGGATTGGTAGATCACGAAGATTGGTTTGACAGTATTTATATCAATGAAAGAAGGGTTTTTACCAATCAGGAATTTTATCAGTTCCTAGATCAGCCCTTGTTTTTTAGACCTGGCAGTCAATATTCATATTCTAATTCAGGCTACGCCATCCTTTCCTCGATTTTGGAAAAAATTGAACAAAAATCCTTTCATGAATTAATTATTGAAAATATCAATAAACCACTTGCGATCAGTTCTATTGGCATGTGGCCTGAAAGATGGAATAGCAGCAATGCAGCCATGGGTTACGAACTAACTAAGCAAGGATTAGACACCAGCTTCCACATGATGACTAAAGGCATGAAAGGGGATGGTGGTTTGTCTGCTTCAGTTATGGATCTTTTGAAAATAGCGAAAGGATTATCAACCGAAACCTTACTTTCCAGACCATCCATAGATTACCTGTTGTCACCTACCTCGATTGGAAACATCTCCATTGATTATGGTTTAGGTGTAAAATTTGGAAATTTTGGCGGTCATAAAACCTATGGCCATTCTGGTGGTTACAAAGGAACAGGTTGGGCTATATTGGCTATTTATCCTGATACCGGATATGCTTTCGCGGCAGCAATAAACACCAGCTATTCTCCTGAAGAGGCATGGATGCTGAGACATCACATAATGCCGATATTATTAAATATTGCCCCTCCTGCCATGAAATCTGCCTCAATAAAAGAAATAGAAAAATACACCGGAAAATATAGTGCATTCAACAGGTGGGGAAATGACAAACCTTCTGTAAGAATTATTTTCGAAAAGGAAGGCAATTTGTTTTATGACAATCCAGATACTGATACACCTGGAGCTCAGCTATTTCAGCTAAATGACAGTACATTTTCATGGAAACTTTATCCATTCGATGAATTTAGGTTTCATAATGTAAATGGAGAGATTGTAGCATGCTCACATTATTATGATGGATTTTTTGGAGCTGTAAGAATGAAGAAAGATTACCAACAAAATGCAAAACAGCAATAGGCTCGATTAATTATCAATTACCATAGTATCGACTGTAAAATTATCCGCAATAAGATTTATTTATGTCCTTCAAAGAAATGTGAAAAACCCTTGAAAAGTATGCAATTGTAAAGGTTTTAGCCTTAACTTTGCGCGGTATTTAATTAAACAAACATAATAGAGTAAAACCACGTCAAATGGATTTATTTGAAAAAATCAGAAACAGAGTTGATCCTTTGGGTCAATATTCAGAAGATGGGCACGGATACTATTTGTTTCCTAAACTGGAAGGTCCCATTTCTAACAAAATGACTTTTAATGGAAAGGAGGTCTTAACCTGGAGTATCAATAATTACCTGGGTTTGGCTAATCATCCTGAAGTCAGAAAGGTTGATGCAGAAGCATCTGCAGAATGGGGACTGGGTTATCCAATGGGAGCCAGAATGATGTCCGGACAGACCAAATACCATGAAGAATTGGAAGCCAAATTGGCTGAATTTATGGAAAGGGAAGATAGCTATCTTTTAAATTTTGGTTATCAGGGTTTTATGTCTTGCATTGACTCCCTTGTTGACAGAAATGATGTGATTGTTTATGATTCTGAATGCCATGCCTGCATCCTCGACGGTGTTAGATTGCATATGGGCAAGCGTTATGTATATACACATAACGATATTGAAAGTTGTAGAAAACAGCTCGTTAGAGCATCTAAACTGGCGGAAAAAACCGGCGGCGGAATTTTGTTGATCACTGAAGGCGTTTTTGGAATGTCAGGCGATCAGGGCAATCTGAAGGAAATCGTTGAACTCCGTAAAAATGAAGGCTTCAACTTTAGACTTTTAGTAGATGACGCCCATGGCTTTGGCACTTTAGGAGCCACAGGGAAAGGTGCTGCCGAAGAGCAAGGTGTACACGATGAGATCGATATTTTCATGTGTACTTTCGCGAAGTCAATGGCTAGCATTGGTGCTTTTATCGCTGCTGATGCTGATATTGTCAATTATTTGCGGTACAGCATGCGTTCTCAGGTTTTTGCAAAATCATTGCCAATGCCATTAGTTATCGGAGCTTTGAAACGCCTGGAATTGTTGAAAGATACCTCACACAAAGACAAATTGTGGGAAGTGGTGAATGCATTGCAAAATGGTCTGAAAGCTGCTGGTTTTCACATCGGAAATACAAACTCTGCAGTTACGCCGGTATTTTTGAAGGGAACAGCTGGTTCAGCCACAATGATCACTCACGATTTACGTGAAAACTATGGGATTTTCTGTTCGATCGTAGTTTATCCGGTAGTGCCAAAAGGAGTCATTCTATTGCGTTTGATTCCTACAGCTTCCCACACACTTGAAGATGTGAATTACACGATTGATGTTTTCAAAAAAATTCAAAAGAAGCTGCAAGCCGGTGAATATGATCACGAAGGAGCAGGAATTTTAAAAGCAAACATATAAGGCATTTGCATGCAAATGCGGGTTACGAGTTAGGAATTATAAGTAGGAACCTTTCCAACAAAGGTGGTAATTCATCACTCATAACCTTTAATTTTTAAAAACTCAACATACTATGCCTGTTATTAGTGGAATCCAACAGATTGGGATAGGAATACCCCGTGTTTATGAAGCCTTTGACTGGTACCGAAAAAACCTCGGGATGGACATCCAGGTTTTTGATGAAGCAGCTGAAGCTGCGCTAATGTTGCCTTACACAGGTGGCAAGCCACAGCAACGACATGCTATTTTAGCAATCAATATCCAAGGTGGTGGTGGATTGGAGATTTGGCAATATACTTCCAGAGAACCACAACCTCCTGATTTTCAGATACAATTGGGCGATCACGGTATTTTCATTGCAAAATATAAAAGTCGTAATGTAAGATCAGCTTTTGAAAATTTTAAAGCGAAAGGGATGGACATCATTGGTGATTTGTCACAAACCCCTACAGGAAGCTATCATTTTTATTTAAAAGATCCTTACGGAAATATTTGTGAAGTAGTTGAATCAGACAACTGGTTTAAAAACTATAAATCTGATACAGGGGGTGTTTATGGCTGTGTGATCGGAGTTTCAGATATTGAGAAAGCCCGGGCGGTTTACTCAGATATTTTGGGTTATGACAAAGTACTGTGCGATGTGACCGGAACTTTTGAAGATTATAGAGGCCTGCCAGGTGGTGACAAAGAATTCCGACGAGTCATCTTGAAAAACAGCAAAAAGCGCGAAGGAGCATTTGGAAGATTATTAGGTGATGCAGAGATCGAACTAGTCCAAGTCTTAAATCGCGAGACAAAGAAAATTTATGCAAATCGATTTTGGGGAGATTTGGGCTACATACATCTTTGTTTTGACATCAATGGTATGGATAAATTGCGAAAGCAATGTGAGGAAAAAGGGTTTCCTTTTACAGCAGACAGTGCAGATAGTTTTGACATGGGAGAAGCCGCGGGGCATTTTTCATACATCGAAGATCCAGATGGTACTTTGATCGAATTTGTGGAAACACATAAAGTTCCTATTCTTAAAAAACTGAACCTCTATTTGAACCTGAGAAAACGAGATCCTAAAAAACCATTGCCAAACTGGGTAGTTGGCTCGCTGGCTTTTAATCGCGTTAAAGAATAAAAAATGGAGGTGATACAACTATTTTAAAAAATCGTGCATCTTTAAATAAAAACAGTCTATGTTCAGAAACTTTAAGCGTACCTAAATTGTTTTAAATATAGATTGATTTTAACCCCGACACAAATATAGTCTTAGAGGTAGTTTTCCCCAAAACTGCCTCTTTTTTTATACAAAATTAGTTGTCTGGAGCGCCTTCAGCGATCCAGGTTTCAATTGTTTTGATGCGACAACCAGTTAGTTTCCCACCATTTTGAGGCATCGGTTCATATCCCGGATCATATCGAACAGAACCCAATAGAGTTCCGTTATTAGCACTTTGTTTTACCCCACTGAATTTTGTAAGATCATATCCGCCACCTCCTGATGGGCCATCATGACAACCATTACAATACGTTTCCAAAATTGGTTTTATATCCGATGCGTAAGAAATATTTGACAAAGAATCACAACTTCCGCTTTCACAATTGGATGTGTTTGGAGCACCTTTATTGATCCATTCTTCGATCAGGCTAATATTTTCAGAAGAGACAGGTTCGGCGGGTAAAGGGGGCATCTGATCATCGCCGCGTTCCTTCATGTACTCCAACAATTTGCTTTTACCAACATTATAAGGCTTTATCCCTTCCATTATTCCTTCATAAGAAGTCAAATCATAACCATCTTCTCGATCCATTGGATTATGACAACCACTTGTAGAACAGTTTGAAACAAAAATTGGAAGAATTTCGGTTTCGAAACAAATCCCAATTTCTGCGAAAGAAGGATCGAGTTTATCAAAAGTACAGGAATATGAGCAGATGAAGATTAGTCCGAGCGCTAGAAAATATCTCAAGTTCATCAGAAGTGTGTTTTGGGTTTAAGAGCAAAAAATATCCAATAAAACGAATCTTTCAATTCATTTCTTGTTCAATCATTGAGATAATCTCTGCTCGTTCTCCTAATGATTTTGCATATTCCAGGGCATTTTGATCATCACCATTTTTTAGTCTGGGATCAGCGTCTTCTTCCAAAAGTCCATTTACCCAATCCGTTCGATTGTAAAAAATTGCCCATTCAAGGGGTGTTTTTCCATCTACTTTTTGGTTTAAATCGATTTTGTGCTTAGCCAATACCGGAAGAATGGCAATGCTCGCTTTTTCAATGGCTTTCACTACAGGCGATGGAATATCCTGCCCTCCAAAAAAAGGATTCGCGCCAGCCCCTACCAGCAAATCCATCATCCTGGCATCTTTGTAGGCTAAAAACTGTGGACTAAGTGTTTGCTCATCAAAATTCAAAATATCAGCTATGGTGTCCGGATATTTTTTAAGGATAAAATCCACCAAATCATAACGATTCAAGCTGACCGCTTTTGTAAGCGGAGAATGTCGAAGTCTTGGTATATAATTGATCGGATCGGCTCCTTTTTCGATGATGAACTTTGCCAGTTTATCGCTTTGCATCTGGATAGCCATCATCAGTGGTGTATTGTTGAAAAACACATCAAATTCATCAATGTTTTCTACTTTTCCGATAAATAGTTTGACAGCATCGGAATCTTTACTGTTCATTGCTTTCAATAAGGCTCGCAGGTAATCTGTCCCTTCAGCATCGTACAATTTTTCAATTTTTTTGGCTTCTCTTTCAGCCATTTTTGCTTTTCTTTTTTCAGCTCGTTCGGCTTCTTTTTTTGCTTTTATTTCACGTTTTTCACGAGCTTTGGCAGCTTTGGCTTTCATTTCTTCATGTTTCGCTTTATCAGCTTGGCGCTGGCGATTTCGTGCTTCATCCTGATAAGATTGCAAAAGATCTTCCAGGTTGTTGTTTGTATTATTTTTAGCTTCTTCGAAGGGAGAAACTCCTTTCGATGATGCCAGGTGAATATCAGCCCCCGCTTCCAGCAACATTTCAATAATTGCTTCATTTTCCCAATAAACGGCTTTGTACAAAGCCGTATCACCGTTTTGGTCTTTCAAATTGGGATCAGCCTTGGCATCCAAAAGCAACTGAACGATCTCTGCGATATTGCTGTCTACAGCCATCGTCAAAGCCAACCGGTTTAGCCCGTCACGATTATTTGGGTTGACACCAGCCCTTAAAGCTCGTCTAACTTCATCGGGATCTTGCTGATCAATAGCCCTCAAAAGGTCAGTCACATCGAGGGTAAGTCTATCTTTAATAGTTTGTCTGCTTTTGTCAAGAAAGTCTCCCAACTTTTCAAAAAAATCATCTCTTGCCATGAGAATTGTTATTGGTATATAAGTTTCTAGGTAGTCGTTTTGAAGAAACCATTTAACTTTTTTATTAATCGATGATAAAGATAAAATTTTGATTCAGAATTTGGTGCAAACATTTTCAATCAAATCATTCAATTTCGAAGAAATTCAAATTGAATTGTCCGATTACTTAGCTAACTTTGCGTTCAGAACCAAATCTTTGAGATGAAAGCACTGACTACTTTTCAAAAAGCCATTTTAGAAGGAATTCCACAGGAATTGCCGGAAGCTCAACCTTACGACTCCTCCATAAGTCATGCGCCAAAAAGGGTGATAGATCATGTTTTGACCAGCAAAGAAAAAAAGCTGGCCCTAAAAAACGCGCTTCGCTATTTCGATAAAAAACATCATGAAATTTTAGCTCCTGAATTTGTTGAAGAGCTGGAAAAATACGGCAGGATTTATATGTATCGTTTTCGTCCGGATTATGTCATGGAAGCACGTCCGATTGAAGAATATCCTTATCGCTCACAGCAAGCTGCCGCTATTATGCTGATGATCCAAAACAATCTGGATTACACCGTCGCAAAACATCCCCATGAATTGATCACCTATGGTGGAAATGGTGCTGTTTTTCAAAATTGGGCACAGTATCGCCTTTGTATGAAATATCTGGCAGAAATGACCGATGAACAAACTTTGGTCATGTATTCTGGCCACCCGCTTGGGCTTTTTCCTTCTCATAAAGAAGCTCCACGGGTTGTCGTGACAAATGGTATGATGATCCCCAATTATTCTCAAAAAGAAGACTGGAACAAATACAACGCCTTAGGTGTAACCTCCTATGGCCAAATGACCGCAGGTTCTTTTATGTACATTGGTCCGCAGGGAATTGTTCACGGTACGACGATCACATTACTTAATGCTGGACGTTTGCTGGGTTTAGGTAATGATGACTTAAGTGGAAAAGTTTTTATTACTTCTGGCCTTGGTGGAATGTCGGGAGCACAAGCGCTTGCAGCGGTTATCACCGGTGCTGTTGGAGTAGTGGCAGAGGTTGACCCTGATGCGGTTCAGCAACGATTAACTGATGGTTATATCAAAAGAGAAAATGTTTTTACCGACCTTAATGATTTGATAATACGAATTGAAGAATGTCGCAGAAACAAAGAAGCTATTGCTCTAATTTACCAGGGGAATGTAGTGGACCTGTGGGAAAAGATTGTCGAAGACGGCATTCAAATTGAGCTTGGCTCTGATCAAACTTCTTTGCACAATATCGATGATTTGGGTTACGCACCCTGTGGATATACTTTTGAAGAAGCAAAAAGACTGCTTACGACCGATAAACCAAAATTCATGGAAGAAGTGCAGTCAACGCTTCGTCGCCATGTCACTGCCATCAATGCTATGGCAGATCGGGGCATGTATTTTTGGGATTATGGAAATGCCTTTTTAAAAGAAGCAGGTGATGCAGGCGCTGACATTTGGAAAAACAAAGAAGAGAAGATTTTCAAATATCCATCATACGTCGAAGATATCATGGGGCCGATGTGTTTTGATTTTGGATTTGGACCTTTCCGTTGGGTGTGTACCTCTGGAGACAAAAAAGACCTTGACACAACAGATGCTATTGCTGCAGAAATAATTAAAGAAATGATCGCAAGGGCTCCATCCGAAATTCATGCTCAATTGAAGGATAATCTGACCTGGATCGAAGCTGCAGATCAAAATATCCCGATTGTTGGAAGTAAATCAAGGATTTTGTACGCTGACGCCGAAGGCAGAATCCAAATTGCAAAGGCATTCAACGATGCTATTGCCAAAGGGGAAATAACAGCTCCAGTAGTTTTGGGTCGTGATCACCACGATGTGAGTGGTACGGATTCTCCTTACCGCGAAACTTCTAACATTTACGATGGTTCTAGATTTACGGCAGATATGGCCGTCCACAATGTAATTGGGGATTCTTTCAGAGGTGCTACATGGGTGTCATTGCACAATGGCGGTGGTGTTGGTTGGGGAGAAGTGATCAATGGTGGATTTGGGATGGTTCTGGACGGTAGTACTGACGCTGAGCGAAGACTTAAATCCATGCTGTTTTGGGATGTCAACAACGGAATTGCACGTCGTAGCTGGGCTCGAAATGATGAGGCTATGTTCACTGCAAAAAGAGCAATGGAACATTATCCTGACCTAAAAATCACAATGCCTAATATCGCTGACGACGAGATCATTGAAAATGCTTTTGCTAAAAAATGGGAGAAGGAGTGAGGGAAAATTGAAAAAAGAAATTGAGAAAACGAAAAGAAGGAAGATTTAGGCATTTACCTCATTTAGGCTTACAATATTTGAAAGCGATTCTTGCGCTATCACTGGTAAACTGAAGACAAATTTGCTTCCTTCATTGGCCATGCTTTCCACCCAAATTTCACCACCCAGGTTTTGGATGATCTTTTTACAAATTGACAATCCCAGTCCAGACCCTTGGTATTCCCCTCGATTATGAAGGCGTTTGAACATTCCGAAGATATTATCAAAATATTGTTCTTCGATCCCAATACCATTGTCGGCTACTGAAATATGGTGGAATCCATCTATAATTGTTGAATCAACCGTAATTACTGGATTTGGAGCTTCATTGTATTTTATACCGTTTTCAACCAAATTTTTCATCACTAAAAATAATTGCGAAGAATTTGCTCTGACTTTGGGTAGCCTGTTGAGTTCAATGCTTACATTTTTCTCTTTAACCGTTGAGCCTAAAACACCAACAACAGTCTTGATCACTTCGTTGAGGTCAATCACCGCGCTTTCAGAATCAATATTTTCAATACGAGAATATTCTAAAACATCTTCAATGAGAAGGTGCATTTGACGAGAGTTGTTGATCACAAATGACAAAAACTCCTTTATCTCGTCACTTGCATCATCTTTGATCCTCCTCTCAATCAATCGGGTAAAACTTACGATGTTTCGTAGTGGCTCTTTCAGGTCGTGAGAAGCAATGTAGGCGAACCTCTCAAGCTCTTTATTAGATTTTATTAACTCTTTGTTGGATTGCTTAAGTTCATTAGTCCGTTTTTCAACTTCTTCTTCCAATTGCTGGCTGTATGCATGCTTTTGACGATTGATTTTGAACAAAATAAATGCAATAAGCGAGACCAAAAATATAATAACTGCTCCTCCCCAGCCCATAATATTTTTCTGTTTTATTACAGCTTCGCTTTTCGCTTGTTGTTCTTTTAAAAGAGCAACCTCGGTTTCCCTTTTTTGTGTTTCATATTGTGTTGAAAGTTCGACGATTTGTTTGCTTTTTTGTTCGTTATAAAGGCTGTCATTAGCTTCTTTGTAGTACTTGTGATATTCGTAAGCTTTTCTAAAATTCCCGATTTCGGCGTGATTGTCAGAAAGTGTTTGGTAAATATCTTTAACTACTTCTTTGGCACCCATTTTCTGGGCGATTCTCAGCCCTTTCATACAAGAAGCAATAGACTCGTTGTAATATCCTAATTTCAATTTCACTTTTCCAATATTGTTCAACACAGAAGCAACACCTTCTTTGTCACCAATTTCCTGAGCGATTTTCAATGCTTTTGGAAAATAATTTAAAGACAATTCGAAGAGTTGGTCTTCAAGATGTACTTCTCCGATGTTGCAAAGCAGCAGGCTAATCCCGATTTTATCATCAATGGCTTCTGAAATAGTTAAAGCTTCTTCGAAATAACGAAGCGCCTTGCTACCCTGACCCATTTTAAAATATTCTTCTCCAACATTTGTCAAACCCATCGAAATACCTAGCCTATTATCGAGTTCTCTTTCTATACTTAAAGATTTTTCCAAATATTGTAATGCTTTATGATGATCTCCTTCTAATGAATGAATCAAACCAATATTGTTTAGCAAAATACTTACTGTCGCTTTATTTTTATTCTCATCCACCATTCCAAGCGCTCGATGGTAATACTCCATGGCAATATGGTAGCTCCCTTTTCGTTCATGGATAAGGCCAACATTATTGAGGTAATTTCTTATTAGCTTATCGTTTTTTATCTCAGTAGCAATATCCAAAGCACCCTGGTAATAATTCATAGCTTCATCAAGCTCTCCCTGTATATCCAGTCCAATTCCAACGTGATTTAAAGATCTGGCGACACCATATTGATATCCGATTGACTCAGATAGATTGAGAGCAGATTTGGCATATTCTACTGTCTTCGTTGGATTTGAATTGTGATATTCCCAACTCAAATCCAGAAAAATATTGATTTTGACGGTATCTTCCTTGGCCAAGAGCATTGCCTTGTGGAGGCTATCAATGACCGATTTCTGAGCTGTAACCGGATTGAAAAGGTTAAAACTTAAAAAAAGTAAAACCCCAAAGAGTATCTTTGTTTTAAAATGATAGCTTCTCATTGAATATGCCATTTCGATTATAAGTTCCTCATATCCAATCCTTTACGAATAAATCTTTGATAATTTAAAAATTTTATTAAAACCAAATTATCGATAAAGCTTGGATAGCTTATCAATGTATAGCACATATTATTCCAAATAAAAAAAATCAGACGTGCGGCTGCATTTTGTTGTTAAAAGCACTTTGAATTTTAAAAGGATCCTCAAAAAACAACAAAAACACACAAAAAGGCCAAATCAAACTTTAATAATTTTCCTTACTATCGAATGATGGGTGATTTTCAACTGATAATATCTTTTCCAATAAACTCAATTTGTTTATTTCAAATTTTGGAGAGATTTCGGATTCATTTCGCTGGTTTCGGGGATTGAACCAGCAGGTGTCAATTCCAAAATCATTGCCGCCACGGATATCTGAATTGAGGTTGTCACCGACTATCAGTGCTTCATTTTTTGAAGGCTGACCGATTTGCTCAAAAGTATGCTCGAAAAAAGCCATTCCGGGTTTGGATGCGCCAATTTCTTCCGAAACGATGATAGCTTCAAAGTAATGGTCGGTTTTGGTTCTAAAAACTCTCGGCCGCTGCACATCCTGCAAACCATTAGTCACAATCACCATTTTGAAATTTCCAAGCAACCGATTTAATAAAGCCCTTGCCCCTTCGATCATAAAATCGGTATTGGCAAGATGTTGCAAATAATTTGTTCCAATTGCTGCGGCATTCCCGCTCACTTCAATTTTTTGTAAAAAAAGCTCAAATCGCCTGCTGCGCAAAGTGTTTTGATCCATTTCCCCTTCCTCAAAAGCCTGCCAGCATTGTCTGTTTACTTCGTGGTAAATGCAGACAAATTCATCGGAAACCGGAATATTAAAATCTGAAAATGCCTGCTCAAGGGCATATTTTTCGGAACGATCAAAATCAAAAAGTGTATTGTCTGCGTCAAAGAGTATCCATTGGTAGGTCATATATTGAGTATTAATTTTGAAGCAAATTTAGCAGATTTTACAACAATCATAAATTTCAATTATTTTTAAAGTATGAAGCTTCAAACCTTCGGAAACATTATCCTTTGGCTAGTCGGGACCATTTTAATTGTCCTGCTAATGACCTCCGGCTTTTTGTTCTTTCAGGGAGCTTCGTTGATCGAGATACTGGAAATATGGCCAGTGATGATCGACACTATTTTAAGATCGCCCCTTGCCTGGCTGATCATACTTTCTCCCTACCTTTTGTCAAGATTGATCAAATACCTTATTAATTCCTTCAAAATGCACGGAACAACTGTCTTTTTCAAAAGATTTACTTTTTCAGTCGTCTTTCCGATTTTTTCCATTTTTGCATTTTCTCAATTTTCAAAATACTATACCCAATCCGAACATTTCGATTATGACTGGAATTATACTGTTGAAAATACGAAAGATACCATTTCCAACAGATACGAAATCGATGGAAAACAACGCGGAATACACCTATTCTGGCGGCATGATATGTCGGAGAAACAAATTAAACAATTACTCAAGAATAATATCGAATGGATCACAATTGTTCCTTACGCCGGACAAAAGGACTATAACAGCAACTCGCTTGGCCGACGTGGCGGCAAAGGTTATTCCGGCTGGAGCAGGCGGGATTCTTCGTTTATGAAATGCATCATTTTATTGAAAGAAAAAGGATTTCATGTCATGATGAAACCACACATTTGGATGCATCAATCTACCAATGGAAAATGGCGGTCAGATATTGGTCATACAAATGAAGAGGATTGGAAAAAATGGTCGCAAAGCTATTCAGAATTTATCCTGCATTATGCAAAACTGAGTGAATTGCTCAATGTTAAAATATTTTGCGTTGGAACGGAATTGCATAAAACGGTGAAAAATCGACCCGAATTTTGGAGCCAACTCATCGATGATGTCCGAAATATTTACAGCGGAAAAATCACTTATGCTGCCAATTGGAACAAAGAAGTAAACGACGTCTCATTTTGGCAAAAACTGGACTTCATTGGCATCCAGGCTTATTATCCATTGACAAATAAAGTTGAACCAAGCGTCAAAGATTTACAACGTGGATGGAAAGATCATTTAAATCAAATCGAACAAATCCACAAAAAATACAATTCACCCATCCTTTTCACCGAAATTGGCTATAAAAGCACTTCAGATGCTGCCATCGAACCCTGGCAATGGGCTGATGGTCTTTCCGGTCTTTACAAAAAAGTATCAAATCGGACACAGGCCAATTGTTATGAAGCATTTTTCCGAACTTTCTGGAAAAAAGAATGGTTCGCCGGCGTGCATTTATGGCAATGGCAAGCCAAAGAACAACCTTCCAGGGGCCAGGGTTCTATCAATTTTACTCCCCAACAAAAACCTGCTGAAAATATCATGGCAAAATGGTTTGGCCAAATTGGTATAGGGAAATGATCATTTTTAGTAATTTTGGGTAATACCATTACGTATAAAAATTGTATTATAATTTGAGCCGTAATCAAATCATAACCTTTTCTATAATCCTAAAAACCTTTTGGATTGTTGGTAAATCCAGGCTTTTGCAAGTTGAAAATCGACTTGCACCTTTTGTTTTTTCGTATTTTAGTTATCATGTTTGATTTAATAAAAAACAATATGAAATCCGGTTTTGCTTTTCCTGTTTTAATTGGGTGTTTGGGGCTGTTTACTTTGTATTGTTCCGATCAGCAATCTGGAGCTTCAGCAAGTTACACTATTCAAATACCGGATCAGGTGGATTACAATTATCATGTGCGGCCAATTCTTTCTGATCGATGCTATGCTTGTCATGGCCCGGATGTGGAATCAAGGGAGGCAGGCTTGAGGCTTGACCTTGAAGAGGAGGCTTTTAAAGAACTACAAGAATCTCCGGGGCATTATGCTGTTGTAAAAGGTGAAATTGAAAAAAGCCAATTGATACATCGAATATTTTCTGACGACCCCAATGAAATAATGCCTCCTCCTGAAAGCAATTTGACTCTGGAGATGCATGAAAAAGAAATTTTGAAAAAATGGATTGAACAGGGAGCAAAATGGAAAACCCACTGGTCACTAATTCCTCCTGAAAAACCAAGGATTCCAGAAGTTTCTGATCAAAAATGGCCTCAAAATGAAATCGATCATTTCATACTCAATAGACTTGAAAAGGAAGGAATCACCCCAAACCCAAAAGCGGGAAAAGAACAATTGATCCGTCGGGTTTCGTTTGATCTGACGGGACTTCCTCCAACGCTAAAAGAAATTGATGATTTTTTAAACGACGACGCTGAAAATGCTTTTGAAAAAGTAGTAGATCGGCTGCTGGCTACTCCTGCTTTTGCAGAATACCAGGCTACATATTGGCTTGATCTGGCGCGTTATGCTGATTCTCATGGATACCAGAATGATTTTCACCGACTGATGTTTCCTTGGAGAGATTGGGTGATCCATGCTTTTAACAAAAATATGCCTTACGATCAGTTTGTAAAATGGCAACTTGCTGGCGATCTTTTACCCAACCCATCCAAAGAGCAAATCCTTGCCACCGCTTTCAATCGCAATCATAAAATCACATTTGAAGGTGGAGTAATCCCTGAAGAATATAGGGTGGAATACGTAGCTGATCGAACACAAACCTTCGCTACTGCTTTTCTTGGCATGACAATGGATTGCGCCCGATGCCATGACCACAGATACGATCCTATTTCTCAAAAAGAGTATTATAGCCTATTCAGTTTTTT
>JANQFJ010000341.1 GCA_028277915.1 Saprospiraceae bacterium | reverse complement strand
TTCATAAGTTTCCCAGGGCACCTTTTTGTAAAAATCATTACCAAAATAAGTGACGATCATCTCGAAAGTGTGCGCATCCTGGTAACCAGAAATCGCCTGAAGTGATTTTAATCTTTCATCAAAGAATATTGTTGAAGGATAAGACATCCTGCCCATAGTCATTGCATTCGCAAACTCATGATATCCTCTTTTCCCGTTTGAAGGACTAACATATTTGTAAACTTTTCCTTGAAATTCGATAGGTTCTCTTTGTTCAGCATTAAATCGAACGGCATAAAAATTATCGTTGATATAATCTGCGATATGTGGTTTGTTGTAAGTAGTTTTGTCCATTTTTTTACACCAACCGCACCAGTTTGTGTGAATCGCAACAACGATCTTTTTAGGTTCGACATTTGACAACTCCACAGCTTCATCCCAAGTCAACCAATTGACTTTATTAACGTAAGATTCAGATCGATCAATTGTGAAAGAACAAATTGTCAATATCACTAAACTTACTATTAAAAACGATCCAAGCTTTCTCATTATTCCTTTTTTAAATTCAATCGCAATACGAAGTAACAAAATTATTTTTTCTAAAACAATAAATACAATGCCGGTGGCATTCCTGTGAGTCACTTTAATAAAAGATTAACTATTGAAAGATATCTCACATGATTATTTAACAATCAAGCATCGTGCAATTATATGTTAAAAAACGATAATTTGTTGAAATTTTTCCTAGATAAGAGGTTTGTTCGAGCTAAGAAAATCGCCTAAAAATGAGCAGCTCGTCTGTTCCAATCATGTGCTTTGCAACCGGAGCATGGGATAGAGTAGGAGCTTTGATACCATTTTTTAAATACTTATCGGCGACAAATATTCTGGCTTCATCCCAAAGTTTTTGACCAATAAATGATTGTAGCAATTGTGCTCCTCCTTCTACAATCAAGGAGCTTATTTTTTCTTTGTACAGCTTCCTTAATAGGTTAGTTATCATATACTTATGAAATTCCATCTGAACAAATCTGGTATTTTTCAGTACATTAGTTTTGGGTGGGTTTTCTGTTATAACCCAGGTTTTTTCGGAGTCGTCATAAAGGTTTAATTTCTCGGAAAGACGCAACTTTTTATCCAAAAAGATACGGAGCGGATCATTTCCAAAATAAAGACGATTTGTCAATTGAGGGTTATCTGTCAGCGCGGTGTTGGTACCCACTAAAATCGCATCAGATTCGCTTCGCCATTTGTGTGTCAGGGTTTTTGAAATTGAATTGGTCAGCCATACTGATTCATTTTTTCGGCCAATAAATCCATCTTTGGATTGGGCATATTTTAAAATGATATAAGGTCTGTATTTAGAAACATAAGTTGAACGAAAACGAACCAATTCTTCCCCTTCAAAATTTAAGACACGGAAATCAACTTTGCAACCAGCTTTTCTCAAAATGGCAACACTGCTTCCATCTACACCAGGCGTCTTGTCAAGGCTTGAAAATACTACTTTGGGAATTTTATGCTTGATAATCAAATCCGTACAAGGGGGAGTATTTCCGAAAAAACAACACGGCTCCAATGAAATAAAAATGGTTGCATTTTTCAGTAGTTTTTTGTCTTTTTGGGCTACATTCTCAATCGCATTTACCTCAGCATGAGCCTGGCCGTAAGCTTTGTGAAATCCCTCACCAATTATTCGATCTTTGTAAACGATCACCGCTCCCACCATTGGATTTGGAGAAACTTTTCCTTTACCAAACCTGGCCAGGTCAAAACACCTTTTAATATATAACTCTGCTTTTTTCATAATAAAGAATTTGCGGATCAAAATTAACTCTGATCCGCAAATTACAGGATTATTTTATCACTAATATTATTTAGAAATAATGATTCTTTCTGTAAAAATTCCTTGCTCGGTTTCAATGCTGCAATTATAAACTCCGGGACTTAAATTGCTTAGATCCATTGACAACAATTCCAGAGATACCTTTTCATGTTCCTGATAAAAAATACGATTTCCAATAATGTCATAAATATTTAATTTGACATCCTGCGAATATGGCATTTGTATTTTAAAATTAATAATGCCTTCAGTTGGATTTGGAAATAATTCAATTATTGGCTGTTTTTCATCAACTTCTTCCGTGTCGGTATTCACACCACCAATTGTAAAATTAAATGTGACTTCAGATCCAAAATCTACAGGAAAATCATAAATCAATTCAGAATAAACTATAGGAGAAGTCTTGACTCCTTTTAACAAGGCATACCCCGATCCGTCATTGTTATTCCAAAAAGATAATCCATCATCTCCGGTATCTTGAATCTGAAAAGAGTAACAACCATTGTCCAGATAGATTGTATCGGAATACAAAGTATTATTAAAATACCCACTTCCGCTTTCTATGATATTACCATTTTCGTCTTTGAGCGTATTGCTAGTTTCGTGGGCGGCGTTGTTAGTCAAAAGATTGAAAACATAATAATCATATGGTTCATAATCAGGAGTCAACTCAAATTCACTTTCCATGTAATTATTAAATTCATATTCGTCATTGTTATCGATTATTTCTGCAAAAAAGATTTGGGTTGTTGCGCTCCATTGACCATTATTATTAAATGGAGGTAAATTCACTTTCTTATCTTCCATAAAATTTAAATTTCCCGACCATGTATAAGTATCAGTTGCTCCACCTACAATCCCGTACCTGATTTTTAAAGAAGTAAGATTTTCTGAGCCGGTATTGCGAATTCTTATTTCAGGACTACCACAAATTGGGTTGTTACGCAAATAATATTTTTCTTTATTGGGAGCAAGAATTTCTTCAATTCTTGCGTCGTTTGTGAAATTTGGTTCTCCGTAAGAAACCAATTGTGTTTCAATTCGATAATATGGAGTAGAACCACCTCCATTCCAAACATAATTATCCTCAAATTGGTATTGCAATGTAAGAGGTTGACCTTCAATCAAAAATGGTGTCAGATCATATTCATCAGTTGTGACTTCTGCACCGGGACACCAATTGGCTCTATCATAAATCCATGTTCCGCCCTGTGGGTAAAGTGGATTTGCTGCACAATTGTCTCTCCATAATTCCTGAATAAATGTCAAGGTTCCATTTACAAAAACCTTGTTGTCTCGTGAACAAAATTCTGAGCAATTGAGCGTACCTCCAAAACCATGACCGGTCGTTCTGATCTTTAATTTTGCCATTTCAACCTCATCGGAAAGCTCAAATGATTTTTCCTCAAGATTGTTGTTTATGATTTCACTGGTGTTATAATTATATCCTTTTCCATCATAGACGTTTTGAATGCTAACGATATCCCGTGGCGGAGTACCTTCATAAAACACAAATTTCAAATCCAGCAATTCCTGCCAGTTTCCTGCTGTAATTCTTTTATCTCCTTTTAAAACAGGAGCATAATCAGAAACATCATAAACCCAAGTAAAACCATCCTCCCCCAGATCCAGATTGATACCATATGGGGTAATATAACGACCGAGTTCGAAGCGATCAATGACCTCAAAGGGTTCACTATAATATTGAGTAATTATTTGATTGATCGTGTTTTGAGCAGTATTTAGAGTCGAATCAATAGCATTTCCATCGACATCAAACAAATAGGAATAACCTTCTTCCCAAACATAAAGCAAATCGGTTTGAATGTATGGATTTTCGAAATCTTCAAATAATTGCAAGCTGGAAGCTTCTCTCAAAATTGAATCTAATAAAATGGTCGTTTCAATATGAGAATCATAAATGCCTTGCACAAACTGAACATTAGGACGTAAGTTTGTACTTGAAATATTTTTAAAAACTTCATTGCCTTCAAAAGATTTTCGTTGAGGAATGCCTATAAACTTTCCTTCAACTCCTGTTGGAGAAATATCATTTACAGAGTACCCGTCTTCCTCATTGAAAGGCAAATACAGGATCAGATCGTCGTAATTTGGATGGCTTGCATCAAGATCTTTGAGCATCCAATCAGCGATAGTTGATTCATCCAATTCCGTATTCCAAACTCTAAATTCATCAATGAACCCGTCATAATTTCCAGTATTATTTTTACTACTGCCGATAACGAATTTTTCAATTCCTGCCATCGACCTAGATTTTTCTGTCCCTGAATGCCATAAAACACCGTTTAGGTAAATTTTCATTTCACCAGTGTTTGCATTTTTGGTAAAAGCCCAATGATTCCATTGGCCTTCGTAATCCATGGTTTGAGCAGCTTTGTCAATCCTGTCATACGAACCTGTTCCGCTATTTCCGGCATCCCAATAAACCCTGCCATTGCTCCAGGGCAGATGAACATTCACAACACGTCTGTTTTGAGCATCAGCAGCTTCAAAAATATAATCATTTTGAGCTTGGACAACAGGATCACCATTTACCCAGAAGGATACTGTGATTTGATCTTCAACATCGCTGAAAATTGTAGACGCATCATCAAATTTTATAAAATCTGGGCCATTGAATGAAAGATAATTATCTGCTCCGCTGCTTTGGATTCCAGAAATATTTGTGGTTTGGGTAGATTTCACAGAATTGTCCTGACCGGAGTTAGTATTCGAATAAGATATTTCTACTAAAATATTGGAAGTGCCATCCCATTCAAAAGGCGCGGTAAAATTTAAACTATTCCAGGCACTTGGATTAAATGAGGTGTTTTTGTAAAAAACGGTTTCCAGGTTTTGGTTTTCAAAAGAATCCTGTGCCAAATCATCAATCATTACTTGCTTCATGGCAATTTTAAGGTTTTCCAACTCAGCTCCTGCATTTTCAACATTAAAACGCATTCCGGTAATGTCCCCTGCAGAAAGTCCGTTTGATAGCAATTCACTTGCAAGCCATATATATTGACTTCGAGTTACTTTTTTACTTGCACCGAAGGGAGAATTATCGATAGAATTTCCACTGCCAATTTCAGCAATATTTTCAGAGATTATGTTATCATAAACAATATTATCCTGTTCTTTTTGAAAAACATCCCAACTTGGATTAAGCGTGAAATCAAAACTATCAAGAGGATTGTTGTTTACTAAAAAATTCGGATGCTCAAGAAGGGTTGAATCATAAGTGCCAGTTGGATGGTACAAAAATGTATAGGTCAAATAATCCCATTCGCCACAAGGATATTGTAATCCGCCCGCACCTCCGGGGACACATTTTAAAGTATAATACATCAAAATCTTTTCATAAGAAGATCCGTCATCTGGAAATGAAATAACAGCATCTCTAGGTGATCCAAAAGTAAACACTTGTATGACCGTAGAGTCCCCAGGATCAGCAAAAATTCCATTTGATTGAAGGAGAATCAGACACCAAATTATGGTAAAAAAAATCTTATTCATTATTTATAATATTTAATATGTTTATTTACTCACCGCTCAAAGTTAATCAATAAATGAATATTTGTAATTGATATTGAGAGCTGAAATCAATTTGCAAAATCGACGACAAATATCATTTTTTTTATATCTTTACAAATGAGAGAAACACCCATCGGATGTCTCTCTTTTTAAAAGGTATATTAATCACTACAAAACCTGAGAGAGCGTGTTATACAAAGTAAAACTAAAAAATGCGGATGATAACGTATTGATAGATGACAATGTTTATGAATATCTTACATCTGATCCTTACCTAAAGAAGGTCGATTTTATCAACAACCTCAGAAAGCACTCAAGCGGATGTGCTGTTTTCCAGAAAACTTGGCAAAAAGCAGAAGGAGGATATAAAACTGAAACAATATATCTTCATAAGTTAATTGCCGAAAAATTTCTTGCCGATCAAAGATCCAAATCCAAAAACCTCGTTGGCGCTAAAAATGGCAACAAGCTGGATTGCCGACTGGAAAACCTCGTGTGGCGATCAAGATCCGTCGCCAGTCGCCAACGCAAAACCAGCAGTAAGGTAGGCTATACAGGAGTTTATAAAGAAAACAATCGTTACCGTGCTGTCATTTCAATTAATCGAAAATCTGTACACATAGGAATGTACGCCACGGCGGAAGAAGCAGCTTTGGCTTATAACAAAAAGTCAAAAGAGCTCTATGGTGAAGATGGTAAAATCAATGTAATCAAAAAGGGTGTTAACGGAGAAAACTAATCCTAAATAAGTAAAAAGGCCACATTTCAAAGTTTGAAATGTGGCCTTTTTATTTGTCTATACGTTAAACCGGAAGTGCATCACATCTCCATCGGTTACGACATACTCTTTTCCTTCAACACCCATTTTCCCAGCTTCTTTGACCGCCTGCTCAGAACCTAAAGTCACAAAATCACGGTATTTTATTACTTCTGCTCTAATAAATCCTTTTTCAAAATCAGTATGAATTACGCCTGCTGCTTGCGGTGCTTTTGTACCTACTCTTATTGTCCAGGCGCGGACTTCTTTTTCACCAGCAGTAAAATAAGTGATTAGATTCAATAATTTGTAACAAGCTCTCATGAGCTTGTTGACACCCGGCTCGGACAAGCCCATTTCATTCAAAAACTCTAATCTTTCCTCTTGGCTTTCCAATTCCGCGATATCAGCTTCAATATCAGCACTAATCAAAATAACTTCAGCATCTTCATGAGCAACATTTTCCATGAAATCCTCTGTAAATTCATTGCCATTTTCAACAGCATCTTCATCTACATTGCAAACGAACAAAATTGGTTTTGCAGTAAGTAGCATCATGTCCTTCAAAAGCCATATTTCATCATCTTCCAATTGAATAGATCTGGCAGATTTGCCTGCTTCCAAATGTACTTTTATTTTTTCTCCGATTTCAACTTTTTTAACTTCCTCTCTTTCACCTGCTTTAGCAGCTTTGCGCAGTTTTTCAAGCCTTTTTTCAACCGTCTCGAGATCTTTTAAAAGCAATTCAGTGTCAATAATTTCCTTATCTCTCACAGGATTTACACTTCCATCAACGTGAACGACATTTTCATTTTCAAAGCAACGCACCACATGAATAATTGCATCAACTTCACGGATATTTGCAAGAAATTGATTCCCCAATCCTTCTCCCTGGCTTGCTCCTTTGATGAGGCCAGCAATGTCCAAAATCTCAATTGTGGTAGGCTGGACTCGTAACGGATTTACCAAATCACTCAATTTGTCCAGGCGTTCATCAGGAACTGTTATCATCCCAACATTTGGGTCCTTCGTTGCAAAAGGATAATTTGCTGCTAATGCTTTTGCAGAGGTAAGCGCATTAAAAAGAGTTGACTTTCCTACATTTGGCAATCCAACAATTCCACATTTCAAAGCCATTATTTATAATATTTTAATGATATAATTTTAAAAACTTTTCTTTTTATACTACGTTTGGAACATAGTGTTTCTCAAATTCGGCTGCAAATATATACTTTTTAAGGATTGATTTCAACCTATGAATTTTCTTGCTCATCTCTTTTTATCTTTTGAAAATGAAGACCTGCTTATTGGGAACTTCATAGCTGATTCTATTAGAAACAGTGAGGTTAAAAAATACCCCATTGCGATACAACAGGGAATACTGTTGCATCGTGAAATTGACTCTTTCACTGACAACCATCCTGCTGTAAGAAAAAGTACCCTTCGCTTACAACCTCATCACCACAAATACGCTCCGGTGGTTATTGATATTTTATACGATTATATTTTAGCAAACAACTGGGATCATTATGCTGATCAAAGTCTGGAATCTTTTGCAAATCAAGTTTATGAAGTACTAAATAATAGGATAAATGAGATTCCATATAAACTTAGAAGACTTGTTCCTGGGATGATCAGAGGTAACTGGCTTCAGTCTTATAAAACCGAGGAAGGATTACTTTACACTTTGCAAAAAATGGATCAAAGAGCATCATTTCCTTCAAAATTCAATCAGGCTATCGAGCATCTTTACCTGGATTATAAATTGTTTGAAGGAGAGTTCAATGACTTTTTTCCGGAACTCATTAGTCATATTAAGAACAAAATAGATTAAAGCAGCCTATCCCTCGAAGTGTAAAGAAATAGTAAATGCTCTGGATAAGATTTTTTCAATGACATTCGATTCTTCAAGGTCATTGTTGTAAATCAAGACATTACTTAGACCATGAGATACTTTGAACTCAGGTGAAAAAATAAAATAAGGAAAAAAGAACTGGATTCCTGCTCCATATTCAAAAGCAAAATCCGTTGGAGCAATTTTGACCAAGCCATCTGCTTGCCGTGTTCGTGAATCACTGGCTACATCAAAACTATACTTGATACCTGCAATTATAAATAATCTCATGTCATTGTAAGGAGCAGACTTGTATCGAATATGAAATGGCATCTCAACAAAAACCGATTCGACTCTACGTGAATACGGGGGACGATGATCATTAGGAGTAGCATAGTCAATATTTCTTTCAGCAAACGAAAGGGTAGGGAGGAACCTGAAATCGAAATATTGCCCAACTTTTAAATTACTGACTATCCCAAGGTTAAAACCAGGACCATTAACTGATTGTGCCGAGCTGATACTATCATTTAAGATAAACTCCTTTGAATGGTATATCCGAAAATTAGAGGTATTGTAGGCTAGAGTTATTCCAAAGTAGTAAGGCTTTTGTTGGAAATCGAGAAAATTATAATTTCCTTTAACACTTTGAGCATCAGCGTATTGCACAATAAAAGCTAATGCTAGTACAAAAGCGCCTATTTTCTTCCTGTATAAATCGTACAAATTCCTAAACTTAATGATATGCATTGGATTGATTTAAAACCAGAATTTTCTAAAATTGTTACAAAATTGTCTCCATCTGGAAAAGCTTGAACAGAATCATACAAATATTTGTATGCTTTCGGATCTTTTGAAGTAATCTTTCCTATCGTTGGGAGTAAATATTTAAAATAAAGATTAAATAATTGTTTAAAGGGAAAAATTCGGGGTTTTGAAAACTCAAGAATGACCAATTGCCCTCCTTGTTTTAAGACCCTGTTCATTTCTCTTAAACCTTTTCTCAAATTTTCAAAATTTCTTACTCCAAATGCAACGGTAATTGCATCAAAGGTATTGCTTTCAAAAGATAGATTTTCTGAATCTCCTTCTTGTAAATCGATGATATTCTCAAACCCTCTTTTCGCAATTTTTTTACGACCTATTTCCAACATTTCCGTTGAAATATCTACACCGATCACTTTTTCAGGATTCAATTGTTTGCAGGTTTCCAAAGCTAGATCGGCGGTTCCAGTAGCTACGTCCAGAATATTTTTTGGCTTTACGGCTGATAATTGGCTAATTGCTTTTTTTCGCCATAAGGTATCAATTCCCAATGAGAGAAAATGATTCAAAAAATCATAGTAAGGTGCTATTTTATTAAACATCCTTGATACTTGACTTTTTTTATCATCGGTATCCTTTCTGTATGGTTTTATAGTATTCTGCAAATGTGAATGAAATTTTTATACGCTAAAAATCTGTGCAAATATAGGCATTGAATTTTTAATAAAAGTTGAATTTCATTAAATAGAATTTATTAATGGTCTGAATCGAAATTCATGGTAAAATAAAAGGTTTCATTTTGGAGCAATAAATTACAATTAAACAGGATTTTTTTTGCCTGCAATTACGTCACTTGATTTTTGAGGGTTAATATAAAGAGTCAATAAACTTGGCACTCTTATTGATACAATTATGAAAAAAAAAATTACTAACCCTAACAACCATGTCACAAAAGACAGGTTTTTTAATCTTTAAAAACAATCTAACACGTCTATTTTGCTCCTATAAGCGACTGAGGTCATCTCATAATTAACCGGTAGAAGCTAAAGACCTGTCAGGTTTGCATTAAAACAAAAACAACAAAACTATGTGGAAATGCAAGTAAGGCCAGACAGGTCTGCTTTTTTTATAACCTTCTCTCCAATTAACCAAATTCTTACTATGAAATTTACTTACCAATCTCTTCTCTTTTTATTATTTACATTGAATTTTTCATTAAATGTTTCCGCAAAAAAAGGAGACAAAGTACCCGGATACATCATTTTCGAAGACGGAAAAAAAATTGAGGGTACCGTGGTAATTGGTTCTATAACCGATAACGAAGTCAAAGTTGTTTTTATTAAAAAAGGCAAAAGTAAAAAAACAGTATACCGACCAACAGACCTTATTAGTTACGGGTATCAGGAAGTTGAATACGACGAACTAGGGTTAGAAACAAAAAGATGGGTACATTATGATCGATTTAAGGTTGACTATCCACCCAAGATTTTTGCTTCCACAACCGTTTTCATGGAAAGAGAAGTTCAGGGGATAGTTTCAATTTATTGCTATTACATTGAGGTGAGAAATGATCCAAAAAAGCCATATCGATATTTCTATTACATCAAGGATCAAAATGATAATTTTGAAAAGGTAGAACGAAAAGATTTTCCAACTGTGTCAAAATCAATTTTTAAAGATTATACAGCTTTGAATGACCGAATAGGTACAAAAAGCTTCGAATATCGAAATCTTGACCGAATGGCAAGAGACTATAATTACTGGGTGGCAAATAAGCATGATTCAAGTGAGTACAGGGTAGCTATGTTAGAAGAATAAACAGCTGGTATTCAATTTTTGAAAAAACCAAGATATAGGCGGCAATATCATAAAATTTGATATTGCCGCTTTGTGTTTTTTGGTTTTTTATAATTTCAAGTTTAAATAAAAAGCATATAAAAAATCCTCGTTAATTGTAAAAAATAGTCATTGATTCTGATTGCTTTTTAGTATCTTTGCACAGCTTTTTTAAACCTGTAAAATCTTATCTTTTTTAGATGGCATCAGATCAAAGAATTATACCGATAAATATTGAGGAAGAAATGAAATCAGCCTACATCGATTACTCGATGTCGGTTATTGTTTCAAGGGCTTTGCCTGATGTAAGAGACGGCTTAAAACCTGTGCATCGTCGTGTGCTTTATGGCATGTCAGAGCTTGGTTTGACTTATAATAAAGCTCATAAAAAATCAGCTCGTATCGTTGGGGAAGTCTTGGGTAAATATCACCCACATGGTGATCAATCCGTTTATGATTCAATGGTAAGAATGGCACAGGAGTGGTCTTTGAGATATCCTTTGGTTGATGGCCAAGGCAACTTTGGTTCGATGGACGGGGATAGTCCGGCAGCTATGAGGTATACTGAAGCTAGATTGCAGCGAATCAGTGATGAAATTCTAGCAGATATAAACAAAGATACAGTTGATTTCAGATTGAATTTTGATGATTCCATTAAAGAGCCAACTGTCCTTCCTTCAAAGTTGCCAAATTTACTTATTAACGGAGCTTCAGGAATTGCTGTCGGTATGGCAACTAATATGTTGCCTCATAATTTAAATGAAGTCATCGATGGGGTTATTTTAACAATTGATAATCCAGAAATTCCCATTGAAGAACTTACACAAGTTATAAAAGCTCCTGACTTTCCTACAGGAGGGATTATTTATGGAATGAAAGGAGTAAAAGAAGGGTTGGCTACAGGAAGAGGTAGGGTAGTGGTTCGTGCAAAAGCTGAAATTCAAACCAAACCAAACGGGAAAGAAACCATCATTGTCACTGAAATACCTTACCAGGTCAATAAGGCTCAACTTATCATGAAAATAGCTGATTTGGTAAATGATAAGAAAATTGAGGGAATTTCTGATATCAGAGACGAATCTGACCGCAATGGATTGAGAATAGTTATAGAAATAAAAAGAGATGCTATTGCAAATGTGATCTTATCTCAACTTTACAAATACTCACCCCTTCAAACTTCTTATGGAATCAACAATGTAGCTCTCGTCAACGGACGACCAATGCTCTTGAATGTCAAGGATTTGATTGAGGAATTTATAAAATTCCGATTGGAAGTGGTCGTCAGACGTACTCAGTTTGAACTTAAAAAAGCTGAAGAAAGAGCACATATATTAGAAGGGCTACTAATTGCACTGGACCATTTGGATGAGGTTATCAATTTAATCAGGAATTCCAAGACAGTTGAGGAAGCTCGCAATGGTCTTATTTCCAAGTTTGAACTGTCAGAAATACAGGCAAAAGCCATTCTTGAAATGCGCCTTCAAAAACTGACGGGTCTTGAAAGGGAAAAAGTTCGTGAAGAATATGAAGAATTGCAAAAAAGAATTGCATACCTGAAATCAATTCTCGATAGTGAGCTCATGCAAAGAGAAATCATTAAAGAGGAATTGACTGATCTTAAAGAAAAATACGGAGACGAGAGAAAGACGGAGATCAGACATGCTGATGGAGATATCAGTATCGAAGACATGATTCCTGATGAAGAAGTTGTTGTGACTATATCGCATCTGGGTTATATCAAGAGAACTAAATCTACCGAGTATAAATCGCAAGGGAGAGGGGGAAGAGGTTCAAGAGGTAGTAAAACTCGAGATGAAGACTTTATCGAACATCTTTTTGTAGCTAATACGCATAATTACCTTTTATTATTTACTGAAAAAGGACGCTGCCATTGGTTAAGGGTTTATGAAATTCCAGAGGCGTCTAAAACTTCAAGTGGTAGGGTAATCCAGAATATAATCAATCTTCCAAAGGATGATAAAGTAAAAGCCTACATTAATATTACCGATCTGACGGACTCGGAATTTATTAATAACAATTTTATTGTCTTTTGCACCAAAAAAGGACTGATTAAAAAAACAGTTGTCGAAGCTTTTTCCCGACCTCGAACCAATGGTATAAACGCGATTACTATAAACGAAGAGGATAATTTATTAGAAGCCCGTCTGACTAATGGCTCCAATGAAATTCTGATTGCAAACAAAGGTGGAAGAGCTATTCGGTTTCCTGAATCTAAAGTAAGAGCTATGGGTAGAAGTGCAGCTGGCGTGAGAGGTATAAAGCTGAGTAATGACCAAGATGCAGTTGTCGGTATGATCACAGTTGATCCTATGGATCCAGACATAAGTATTTTAGTGATTTCTGAAAAAGGAAATGGAAAACGTTCTGCGCTTGAAGATTACCGGATTACCAATAGAGGAGGAAAAGGGGTAAAGACCCTTCAAATTACTGAAAAAACAGGAAATTTAGTGGCTATCAAAGCTGTTAAAGA
This sequence comes from Saprospiraceae bacterium, assembly GCA_028277915.1. GTDB lineage: Bacteria > Bacteroidota > Bacteroidia > Chitinophagales > Saprospiraceae > JAHDHW01. Next base: position 6,195 of record JANQFJ010000341.1, on the reverse strand, counting down.
AGAAGACGATTTGATGATAACGAATCGATCTGGCATTATAATTAGAATGAATGTCAGCGATTTAAGGATTATGGGCCGAGCAACTCAGGGAGTTCGGACTATCCGCCTAGACGATGATGACGAGATAGCTGATGTAACTGTTGTTATACATGAAGAAAATGATGACGAGATAGTTGAAGTGAATCAAAACGAAGATGGAAAATCTCCTGATACTGAAAGTAGAGGTGATGAGGAAAGTACCTTGGAAAATGAATAATTTTGTGATCAATTATTCATTTAACCATAATTAACAATTAAACAGCTATTTTTAACTATTACAAAACAGGATTTTAAAACACTAAATCGTATTTTTTATGCAAATATTGCAGAAACAATTTTAGGCTACAGCCGAAAATTAGTTTTTAAAAAATAAAATTTAAACTCAACAAGATGAAAAAATTATTGTTCTTTATTCTCACACTCACAATGTCTTTTAATTCTGTTCTTGGTCAGGATGCAGCTCAAGCTTTCAAAAAAGCAAAAAAGGCTTTTAATCTGGCTGCAACCGCAGAGAATGACAAAAGAGCAGAAAAGTTGGAAGAAGCTCGTCAACAAATTGATATCGCTACTGCAGGCATTGATCAATTTGATGAAAAAACACTCCCTAAAGTTTGGCTAAAAAGCGCTGAAATTTATATCGACTTAGCTCAAACTGATTATAAAATGGCAAATATTCCCGGATCAAATTACACTCCACAACATCCTGATGCTTCTACGAAAGCTTATGTTGCTTATACAGAAACCTTAAAAACTAAGGACCTCAAGAAATATAATAAAACAACTGCGTTAGATGGGTTGAAAAACCTGTGGAGCATTTTGGCCAACGAAGGAAATACCTCATTCAACAATAAAGAGTATAAGAAAGCTTACGATGCTTTTACTTATGTAATCAACATTGATAACCTTTTAGTTGAGAACAATAAAGAAAGCATTTTTGGTGATGATGTAAAAAAGAATGATAATTTGTTTGGGATGGGATTGAGTGCATTCGCCGCTCAAATGTACCCTGAAGCCCAAAAAATCTTTGAGGATCTTGAAAAAGATAATTACGAAAGACCTGATGATGTAAGTTTAGTTTATGAGTATTTGTATAAAGTTTATAAAAATCAAGATCAAACAGACAAATCGCTTTCCATTCTTGAAAAAGGAAGAACAAAGTACCCTGAAGATGAACGACTTAGGTTAATTGAAATTGACCATTACTTGCAAGCAGACAAATTAGATGACCTCACTGGAAAAATTGAAGCAGCTATTCAAGCAGATCCTAGCAATGTAAATCTTTATTCAACACTCGGTCATGTTTACGATAGGCTGAGTCAGGATGAATTCAAAGGGAACAATGATGAAAAAGCTCAAAACTATTTTGATTTAGCGCTGAAGAATTATACGAAAGCTCTTGAAATCGATGGCACACATTTTAATACCATTTACAATACTGGTGCTTTATATTATAACAAAGCAGCTAATGTAACTCGCCAGTTAATTGAAATGGAAGATGATTATTCTGCTGAAGGTTTGAGAAAAGCGGAAGCCAAACGAGCTGAAATGCTATCTCTTTTTGACAGTGCTTTGCCATATTTTCAAAGAGCTGAAGCAGTTCAGCCAGGCGATGTTGGGACTTTGAGTGCCTTGCAAGAAATTTATGCCCGCAAAGATAATTTGGAAATGGTTAATGAGTTTAAGTCCCGTCTTGAAAAAGTGAGAAATGGTGGGAAGATTGACACACCATATTTTAAATAAATATTACAGATTTTCACTGATTTATAAAAACCCAGTTGGCCTTTTGACCAACTGGGTTTTTTCGTATACACTATTTAGGATGATATTTTTTCGGCAGCAGTGAAATGATCAAACGATTACCTCGATTTTTTCAATTTTGTCTCCTTGTTCAATTACATCTATCACATCCTCTCCTTTGAAAACCCTTCCAAAGCACGTGTGGTTGCGATCGAGATGAGCAGTATTATCCCGGCTGTGGCAAATAAAAAACTGCGAGCCACCTGTATTCCGTCCAGCGTGTGCCATGGAAAGTACTCCTCGATCATGAAATTGGTTATCACCTTCTAATTCACAATCAATAGTATAGCCAGGCCCTCCATTTCCTATGCCATTTGGGCACCCTGCCTGAATAACAAAATTTGGTATTACCCGATGAAAAATCAATCCATTATAAAACCCTTGTTGAGCTAGTTCAACGAAGTTTTTAACTGTATTTGGAGCATCCTTTTCAAAAAATTCTACTTTCATTAAGCCTTTCTCCGTGTGTATTTCTGCTATCATTTCAAATTATTTTTTGTTTTGTCTGCAAAAATAGAAATTGAAACTAGTTTTTTACTCAATTCAAAACAAAAATGAATAAAGTCTTTTAATTAAAAAAGTGCAGAGAAACTAGGGTAGGTATTGTAAAAATGCATCATAAAATTAAAATTCATTGTTTAAAGACCTTCTAAAAACATTTCAATTATCATGGATGAAAAACTAAGGGATAAAGTTGCATTAATTTTAGTGATAATAATTTTCTTTCAAAATAACATTTTAAAAGCACAATCTTTTAAAAACCTGGATTTTGAACAGAAATGCAATTTTTCCAAAACATCTCGTTGTCATTGGGATTTGTCATGGGCATCGAAAGTTAAAATACTAACAGCTGAAACGACGAAAAAAGGCTCTCTACTCATTGAAGGAGAGGATGAAACTTCTATAGGTTTTGTGGAGCAATCTGAAATTCCTGATACTTCATCAGGCCTCAGGATGATTACATTTACCGGTAAAATAAAAACTAAAAATGTAGTTGGAAAAGGTGCGGGACTGAGTCTTTCACTTTTGGACAAAGAAGGAAATATCATATTTAGTCAATATATGGGAAATAATATTTTGAGCGCTACAAACGGAACAAATAATTGGACTGAATACAAGCTTCAGGCAATTTGTGCCCCTCAGGTTGATAACATAAAAATAGGAGCAATCCTTTCTGGAAAAGGACAAGCATGGTTCGATGACTTTGAATATAACATTCAAAGTGTGAAAGATAGACAGCCAAATGAATTATCTAAAAAATATATCAGCCATGTATGTCGTATTATTGAGAAACATTCATTAATGAGAGATTCCATTGATTTGGATACTTTAAAAACTATTGCTTTAAGTATTGCGGGTCAGGCGAAAGAATATGCAGATTGTCATATCGCAGTTGAATATTTGATTTCTTCGTTAGGTGATCGCCATTCTTTTTTTATGAAGCCTGAGAAGGCAGAGCATTGGTTAAGTGCAGGTAGTGAGTCACAGTACCTTCAAAATATAAAATATGCAAAATATGAATTGATCGATAGTTTTGGATATGTAACAGTTCCTGGGTTTCATAGCAATGACCGTGAATTAAAAATCGCTTTTGCTGACTCTATCCAAAACGCGTTAAAACAATTGCAGGGTGGACAATTGAAAGGCTGGATAATTGACCTACGTGAAAATGATGGAGGCAATATGGAACCTATGCTAGCAGGACTAGGTCCTTTGTTTGATTCGGAAATCCTGGGGCATTTGGTTGATGTAGATGGAAAAAAAGAGGCTTGGGGATATAAAAATGGAGCTCCATTTTCTGGCAACGAATTAGGAGAATCTGCTTCTTCCCCTATAAAATTGGAAAACCCAGACTTGCCAAAAGCTGTGTTAATCGGACCAAATACTGGGAGCTCAGGAGAAATCATTGTAATATCTTTTATTGATAACAAAAACACAAAATCATTTGGGAATCCAACCTGGGGTATTTCAACCGGAAACGGAGAATTTGATTTACCAGACGGAGCAAAATTGTTTTTAACTTCCACGGTAATGGCTGATCGAAAAGGACAAACCTATGGAAAGAAAATTGATCCAGATTTTTTTGTTGAAGAGTCGAGTGGGGGAGATGACGCGGTTTTGTCAGCAGCCATCAAATGGCTGAAAAAGCAAACGGATTAGTTTTCTCGAATCCATTCACTTACTTTTTGACCATTTTCATCATAGCGATGCTTTGACATTAGTTTATTTCCAATAAAGTATTTTTTTTCCCTGATTACACCATTATCATAATAATTTATAGTATTCATAGAATTATCATCTTTGTTTTTGTGAATACTACTTTTGACGCTGCCATCATGATTCAAATAATGTCTTATTTCCGCCGTATCTGATAATATTTTTTTAAATGTAACGCTGCCAGAATATTTCAAATCATGAATTTCTCTCAATTCACCTTGATGGTAAAATCTTTTTTGGATTACAACATCTTTCACTTTTGAAGTAGTTGTGTATTTCAACCATTCACCTTCTCTTTTGCCAAACATATAATTTCCTGAAATTTGAAGTTCTCCTGAAGGCTTATAATATTTCCATTCGCTTATTGGGTTATTGTCTTCATATTTTCCTTCTGCGATCAGCAAATCTTCTTCATTGTAAAATTTTTGAAAACCATTCGTTTGCTTTTCCATTTTAGCTAAGTAAAGGAGATAAGGATCTTTATCAGGATTGCCCATAATTGGTCTACTTAAAGCACAATATTTACCTCCGCCATCATCAATAAGACGATAATATGATCTTTCACCGATTACTTTTTTTCTGGCAAAAATGATCCAGTCTTCTTGTTCCTCAAATTTGACATCTTTATTAAAAAGTGTGTGACCAATCTTAGGTTTAAAATAAAAAGTAACAACCTGATCCAAAGTACCTTTGTAACCGTGGTTTGTTCGGAATTTCAGAGATACTACAGCCATGCCGATCTTATATTCCAAAAGAGTTGCGGTAAAAACTAGCTCAGAATCATTTAGATCCATTACAGTAGGGGAGAGCTTTTCTCTACAACTGCAGGCATTAATTTCGCCCGAATAAAGAATAAGGAGGAATAAACTAGCGTAAAGAAATTTTGTAAAAAAGGCAGTCATCTATTTTGCATTTCCCAAATAATTTTATTTCAAATACTAAGCCTGAATTCGATCGTAAAATTATTATTTATTCACTTTTATTTATTGCTTTAAATGAAATAAAACTTAGCAATATTTTTTTTGTTAACATTCTACTTAACATAATATTAATTATAGGGCAAAACAAATTGAATTTATATCAAGTAAGCTGCAACAATTGAATTTGGAAATTTATAACCTCAATTTGAATTAATCTCGTCTATCTAGATTTATCGGCTGCCAAAATGGATTGGATTACCAATTTTATTCGAAATTATTCAAAACTCTTGAGTATGATCTATATAGTCTTTTGAAGGCACCATACTAAATGATTAGCCATTAAAATTTAAATGAATTCAAATTACTTTTTCAAGTAATTTTCATATCCCCCGCTAATGAAAGAAATGTAAAATAATTCAATAAAAATAATTATGTTAAGTAGTATATACTACAATGCTTCCCTTTCTTAAACACATCACGAAAATACCCAACTTCAGTCCTCAATTTGAAATTCCGGTGTTAGAATTCAATTCTTGCATAATTTCCTCAATTAATACACACCACACCCCTGTTTATCCTAAATTGAAAAAAAATATTTTGATAGATCAATCCTTCCGTATATCTTCATTTATCATTATAATTTTACAATTTTTTTTGATGACGTTTTTAGAATTCCAGGCAAGCTTGAAGCAAGAATATCCTCCAAAATCTCTTTCACCATTGCTGAAAGCGCTCTGGCTCGAAGCTAAGGGCAATTGGGTGCACGCTCATAAAATTGCAGATGATGTGGGTGGCTCTTTAGGCAATTGGGTGCACGCATATTTACACAGAAAAGAAGGAGATCTTTGGAATGCAGGCTATTGGTACAGCCGAGCTGGAAAACAAAAGCCTACTATTTCATTGGATGAAGAATGGAAAATAATTGTTTTGGCATTACTTGGTTCTTAAAACAACAAAACAAAGCCATTGAATATTGTATTGTATTCAATGGCTTTGTTGTAGTAATTGGCATTATTTTAAAAGCCCAATCCACCCATTCCGCCCATTTGTTTTTCAAATTCTTCAAGTGACATTTCAGTATAACCATCAGTTGAAACATCGAAAGTATCTGAAGCCAATTTTGTATTAAATTCCTGAGCTGAAAAAACTACTGATACGCCCATATTATCAACAGTATATTCTAAAGGAAAAACTCCTAACCCAGGAAACATTTCCTGAAAAA
>JANQFJ010000031.1 GCA_028277915.1 Saprospiraceae bacterium | reverse complement strand
AAACATACTCTAAAAACAAACACAACAATGTGGCTAGCACATGTATTTCAAACGGATACCTAATACGCTGCATGTAATGTTTTTTAAAGTGTTAAAATTTGAGTATATTGGCAATAGCGACTCACAGAGTATTGTGTGTATGTTGTTAACCCTGAAACAAGCATAATATGACTGCCCTTATCGTTGAAGACGAAATTCAAAGTCATAAAGTAATAAAAAATCTGCTTTCCCAAAGCCACTCAGATATCGAAGTTGCGGCTTCTGCATTCTCTGTGGAAGAAGGGTATAACAAGATCATGGAAATAAACCCTGATGTTGTTTTCCTGGATATTGAACTACCGGATGGTTTGGGATTTGATTTGTTGAAACGTATTTCCGAGCCCGATTTTTTTATCATTTTCATAACCGCGCATGATCATTATGCGATTACGGCAATTCGCTTTGGGGCGCTTGATTTTTTGTTAAAACCAATTAAACCAGATCACTTGGCTGAAGCCATAGAAAAGGCTCGCCAACAATTCCGGAAAAAAATATCCAAAGAGCAAATGCAAATCCTTTGGGAGACGCTGGCAAACATACAAGAAAAAAAACTGCCTTCACGAATGAGTATTTCGACTGCCGATGGTATTCTTTACCTGGAGATCAAAAACATCATCCGGCTGGAAGCACAACAGAACTACACCGAATTTACGATTGCCAATACCCCGAGAAAACTACTCGCTTCCGTCAACCTTGGTGAATACCAGGAACAATTTGAACTGTACAAAGATTTTGTAAGAGTACACCGCTCCCACGAAGTGAATATCGATTATGTCGAAAAATATGTCAAATCAGACGGCGGTTACCTGGTGATGAAAAACGGCGACAAGATCCCTGTTTCGAGAAAATACAGAGACGATCTGCTTGATAGGCTTGGATAAGTCCGGCATATCAATTTTACCTCGTACACCAAGACAATCCCTTCATGCACCCGAATCACACCCTGATTCATTTGACCTTTCCTACTGCAAAATAGATTTGTAACTTAAAAGACAATTTATTTCTGCTTTGTTTATAAATTTTTTAAAACATACTATGGGCAAAGCTTCACCTTAAAAAATCAAAAATTATGATTGCTATTGCTTATGATAAAGCTGAAATTTTAGATAGCATTACAGCTACAATTCCATTTACAGGTATTGCTCCCGAAACTATAAATATATTGGGATTAGCTTTTGCTAAAAGGATGGTTCCGACTAGTTCTTCCTGGGAAGATGAAGGCTTTGAACCACCCTTTAATCCGGTTATTTATTTGGTTTACGATGATGGAGGTGTTTACAATTTTATTCGTCTTCAGGAGCCTGTTGCTAATGCCGACCTTGCAGCTCTATTTGAACCTGGCACTGTTGGACCTGTTAATGGGTTTAACAGGGTTTTGTGGACAAACAAATGGGATGATCCAGCAGCCGGTGCTCCTAGTTATGGAGACTTCTACGATGATGTTAGCTTTACAAATCATGTTTACAATTCTACCCCTCCCGGATTCACTGCAACTGATCTTTTGGAATATTCTGGTCATCCGTCTTATAATAGCTTTGGATTTGCATTTTTTCCTTATGATCAAGTAAGATATTTTCTTACAACATTTATGAGTCAACCCCTTATATTGTCTGGTGCTACTTCAAATTTTGGATTGGGAATATCCTATTATCATCCCAGGGAATTTTTTACGCTAAAACTTGAAATTTCGGATACTCCTCAAAATATAGCCAATGAAAGTTATGATTTTACCTTTTTTATAGGTGGCCTTTCAAGCTCATTACTCCAATTGATTAACAACTGGGCTGGGTATATAAATACAAATCATGGCGCAGGAGAGGCCGTTTTAAATGGTCTGGTAGCTGCTTTAAATACAGCTTGTACTAATGCAGGGAATAATGCTATGAATGCACGAAATGAAGCTGGAAATGCGCAAACACAAGCAGGAGTAGCTCGAGGCAGCGTGGGAGTTAATTCAACACCCGCTGGAGTCAATGCAGTAAATATGGCAATAGCTGCCGGAAATGTGGCAGCGCAACTAGCAAATGATGCAAATGCAATAGCTAATGCTGCTCTAGGCTTACCATCATCTCCTATAACACAAGCCAGTGGCACATTTGCAAATTATGTTGCTGATTTAGCTGCAAATATGGTAATTATAGCCATTGCTTGCACACGAGCTGCTGGGACTGCAGGAAAAGCAGCTATAAGGTCAAATCCAGGTAATAATGCGATACGAAATAACGCAAATAACAATATTTTTAATGCAGCCGTAGGAGGCGTTAGGCTAAATGAATATTTAAGCAATATTAGAACTAATGAAATCAGAACTGCAAAAATGAATGCTGCTTTAGCAATGGAAACAGCTTTATCACCCTCTGAAGCTGTAGTTGGTGAACCGATGTCTATTGTAGGACCCTCATGCCCACCTTGGTGGAGAGCATATTAAAAAATAAAACTTAAAAATTGAATTAAAATGAAAAAAAATAAAAAAACATTTGACCCTTTAGATTTGAAATGGAGAAAAAATGGAGAGGCTTGGAGACAATTTTCTATGAGGCTTATGAATGATATAAATAATGTTGAACCATGGAAACCGACAAAAAAAGATGAAGCCAGAATAAATGTTTTAAAAGAACTTGAAAAGTTACCTAAAAAATTGTACAAAAAGCTTTTAGATATGATTAAAGAAGGAAAAAGCAATCTGAAGTATATGGATTTTTTACAAATACGAAGAGGCAAAAGTAAACTGGATCCAGGAAAAATTAAAGAATGGTTGGAAGAGGACATTGAAAAGCTTAAACAGAATATAGATTGATTCAGTTTTGTATTCTTGAAATTGTATTTCTCATCACACTATTAGTATATTAGTATTTTACGGATTGCCCTGAAATGCTTTTATGCTAATGAAACCCAATATAGTTAAATGGACTAGACAGCTATGTTTAGTAGGGTTTTTATGTCTTTTTTTTACTTCTTTAGCATTTGGCCAAATCCTGGATTTCAATTTTCAGCAAATCACACAAGCTGAAGGGCTTACCGAAAATGAATTCAATTGGTATATTTCAACAGATAGCAGGAGACTAATATGGATTAGCTCTGATGATGGTTTGTACAGATATGATGGGCAGGAGATCAGGCAGTTTAATTCAGGAAATGAAAAAGCTCTTTTTGATGATAGAATTCAAAGTGCATTTTTCGAAGATGCAAGAGGAGATGTTTGGTTTTCAACAATTGGAGCAATAAACTGTTACAAACGATTACAGGATAATTTTGAATTTTTCCAACTTGCATATTTAACTGATACCATTGCGAATAGATACCGAGTGTTCTATTTAGATCGCAATAATGAAAGGCTTTGGTTAAAAGCTGATAGTTTGATTTTTTGGTTCCAAACTGATATGGAAAAAGGTCAATCAGTCTATCAAACTATTTCAGATAGTGTTTCCTTTGGAATCCATTTTGCCGTTGACACTTTACCATCTGGCGAAGTCCATCAAATTTATTCATTTCCCTGGTCAAAACCAGGAATAGAAATATTTAGCCTTCAAAGCGATTCTACTTGGAAAGTGGAAAGATTGCTGAATCAACCAATTTCTCAATATACCCCAACCCTTCCTTATGTTTTAAATGGAGTTCTCCAAAACGATGAATCGCTTTGGCTTTGCACAAAACTGGGCTTATTATTGTTTGATCGCATTGAAAAAAAAGTAATGGGCGTATATGCTCCTAAAGGGGAATCCGGACAAACCTTTAAAAAAGGGATTTTTTTAGACGAAAGGCATTTACTTTTGACCTCTTCAGGAAAAGGGCTTTGGTTGTTTGATACATACGATGCAGTTTTTTTAGGTAATTGGCCACAATTAGTTGACTCCGACGCCTTATACCTTGACCCTCAAAAACGACTTTGGTTGTCCCAAAGAGGAATCGGTGTCAGTCATGCTTCTGTCAACTCCTTGGAAAGTCAATTTCGAAATCCTTTTCAAGAAAATAATACCAGTGAAAAAGAAATTAACTTCATCATAGAAGATGATAGCAAAAAGATCTGGACAGTCTCATCACTTGAAGGTATTGAGGTTTTTTTACAGGAATTGAAGAAAACGGAAGTTTATTCTTTTGACATTGAAGATATTCAAATAGAACGATTGAATGATTTCAGTATTGATGAAAGTGGTGTTTTGTGGTGTGTGAGTGATACCGCTATTTATTTTTACAAAGATCTATCGTGGAAACTAGCTTTTCATCAGAATATCCCTGTCTTTTTACAACTCTTCCATACTGGTACTTCAAGAAAATTAATAATCAGTTCGCATGGTATTTATGATCTGACAAATAATGAAAATGAATTTGATCTGGTAAAAAGCGAGGAACTTTTTTTTAATAAAGCAGAATACAGTTTTACAAGATTATTTAAAGGATTGGGAAATACTATTTTAATTCCTTTTAAGGATAAAGAACTATGGATAGGAGAGGTTAGTGATAAAGGAAGAATTGAAATCGTTAAAGAAATTCCGCTTCTAGCATCAATTTATGGTGTTTCCAAAGACGAAAAAAAACAAAATATCTGGTTGGGAACAACGGAAGGCTTGGCGAAACTTGATGTTGAAGGCAAATTGAGTTGGCCCCTCCAAGATGAACAGGAAATGGGAACTTCAAGTGTTTTTGGCGTTTTGGAAGCGGATAACGGGACTTTGTTTTTATCAACTAAAAAAGGTTTATGGGCTTACAACCCCAATGCTGAAAAAAACAAACTGTATCGCTTTCGACTGGAGGACGGACTTGCCAGCGAAAGTTTTTCGCATTATGCTGCGCTTAAAGCCTCGGACGGTAAAATGTGGTTTGGACATAAAAAAGGGCTCATGGTTTTTCACCCGGATTCAATCCAGCCATATCAATATGCACCAAACCCATACATTTCCCAGTTGCTGGTCAATAATGCCCCTTTAAAAAAAGATACTGTTGTTGGAGAAGCAAAAAGGATCGCATTGAACCATCGAGAGAACACGCTGGCTTTTCAAATGAAAGCCATAGGCTATCATCTGGCTCATTTGAATACTTTAAAATATAAGCTGCATGACTACGATGACGATTGGGTGACCATCAAAAACGGGGAAAGTGCTCGTTTTACAAAAGTGCCGCCAGGGGAATATACGTTGGAATACAAAGCATTGAATGTCAACGGATTGGAAAGCGAAAGCAAGTTTCTAACGGTTTTTATTGATGCCCCATTGTATAAAAAAACATGGTTCCAGGCACTGATAATCTTTATTGTCGGTGCTTTGGCTTATGGTTATTACAGGTACAGGATCAATCAAATCCGAAAAGAAGCTCGTTACAAGCAATTGATCGCAGAAACAGAAACAGCAGTCTTACGATTACAGATGAACCCGCACTTTATTTTCAACAGTATGAACTCGATCAACAGCTATATCCTGCAAAAGAATGTGGATACGGCGAGTGATTACCTGCATCGATTTGCACGGCTGATGCGGATGATCCTGAAATTTGCTGCAAAGCCATTTATTGCCATTTCCGATGAGATTGATTTGCTGGAGCTGTATTTGCAGACCGAAGCGATGCGTTTTGAGAGGAAATTTGATTATTCTTTTGATCTGAAAGATGACCTTGATCCCGATGAATTTGTGATCCCGACGATGATCCTTCAGCCATTTGTTGAAAATGCCATTTGGCACGGCATCTCAAACAAAAAGAACGGAGAAGGAAAGATCAAAGTCAGTTTTTGGCAGGAAAACGAAAGCCTGCTTTGTAGCGTCGAAGACAACGGTGTTGGCAGAGCCGCTTCTCACAAAGCCAGCCAAAAAGCAAAATCTCACGAGTCCAAAGCCCTTTCCATCACTGAACATCGCCTCCAACTGATTGAGCAAAAAAACGGCGTTTCGGCATCTTTTGAGATTCAAGATCTGAGGGATGCTGCTCAAAATCCTGCAGGTACGAAAGTCGTTCTTCGATTTCCTTTGCTTTAAATCATTTTGTCATTCCTTCATTCAGATTAGCTGCTGAATAGATGAGATTATTCTTTTATTCATAATCTATTGAACTAATGTGTGGTATTTTGTAGTTTTAATTTAAAGAAAAGTGAATGTACAAGCTAATTTAAACTTACTTCAAAACTGCCAGGAACTGTAGATAAAAAAACCAACTTACCGTTTGAATTCAAATTAAATTAAAGCAAACTCGCCTTTGTCTAAATTTGAAAATCTATAAGTTCTTTTTTAAGACAGAAACATTATCATTCCAAACTATTCTTATGGCTCAAGTCATAAGGTGCTGTAATCAATACAACTTTCAGAAGTAGCATCATTATATGGCTGCCTTTTACACTACTTCAACTATTACAGCATTTAGTCCCAATAAATGAAACGAGTCAAAATGTGAAAGCATATTTTGAAATTATTGAACCAAAAAACCAGGACTAGACCCAAAACTATTACCACGAAACCTCAACGCTATTCCTGCCTTTTATCTCACAAATTTGGATCATTTTAAAGTTTATCGCACAGTATATTAGAAAATGATCCATTACTGGCTACCCGGTTTTTGAAAAGTCAAAGTATAACCCCAAGCCAATGATCTCATCTGATTGTGTGACGTATTCTATCGCAGAATACGTCACACCTTGCCGAATTGAAATTAGCAGACAAAATTTTAAGAATTTTTCTTTTCACCCCAAAAATGTTAACCCAATGAAAACCCTGAAAAATCTTTTTCTATCAACTCTTGTGATCCTGTTTGGTGTGTTTTCTTATGCGCAGGATGCCATGCCCGAACCCGCAATAGTTACTTTGATAAGTTCTAAAAATGTGAAAGACGCCAGTGAATTGGTCGTCGATCTCGATGGAGATATTTATACTGACAAATGGAAAAAAGACAACATCGTCCGCATCGAGATTGAAATTAAGGCTAACGATATAACTCGCGAAGTAGTAAAACATCTTGTGAAAAAAGGACGCTTTCGTGTAAAAACCCGTCAACTCGAAAATGGTAGTGTACTCATTTATATGCCGAATGTGAAACTTCCGGCCTATATCAACGGTCGCCTACTTTCAGAGGACATTAGTTACAAACTTTTGATCCCGGAAAACCTTCCTGTAAGAATCAGGACATGGGATGTACATTGAGCAGGAAATCGATTGTGAAAACAATTCGGAGAATCAGCAGATTTTCAAAATGCCCCAAAAATACCAGACATGAAAGATTCTCAGAAAAGTAAAAAAAGAAATTACAAAAAAGCGATCATTGATCTGCCAGATCAGAAAATCTGGAAAGAACTAGACGAATTGGTCATTGAATCTTCACATGAAAAAGAACCCACAATGCAATGTGAAAAGTTGAAAAAAATCGAAGGCTTGTTGGACAAAGCTTTTGAAATGCTACTGAAAAAACTGATTCGGCAAAGCTGATTTTGCCACGATTTGCTTGGAATTATGAATCAATTTTTAAAATACTAATCATTAAAACCAAATTATCATGAGAACAAAAATCTTTCGTTTGGCACCGGTTTTTTTATTGCCAATTATCGCACTATTTTTTCATTCTTGTATGAAAGAAGAAATACTACCTGCATCAGGAATCAATGATGTTTTTTCAGAGGCTTCAAAAGACGCATATTCCGAATCGACCAAATTAGTTTCTACTTCAGAACAAAGCTTTATGAACGATTTTGAATTAAACAATTTGTCTTTAGAAGAAGCCATAAAAAGCATCGAATTTGAAGCGCATCCTGATTGGAAAGTAGCCATTAAAGCGACTTCCTGTGTCAGAGGTGGACAATCGCTCCTAGTTTACAATCCCGAAGAACCTGATCCCAACTTTTATGACCCCAGAAGGTTTGTCGTTTACTGGTTTAAAGACGGCAGACCGATTAGAGGAACCAATCGCTTGTCATGTGTTTGTAGAGGAAAATATACTGCAGTTGTGATTTTAAAATCCACTGGCAATGGAGTTGGCAGTACGTTTTATTCGATTTTGCGTGCATGTCATTTTGATAAAGTGGCACATACTAATTTTTAATTGCTGACTTATAGACACAGTTCTCTTAATTTTTTTTGCCCTTCGGAGCCTCATACGATTTGATTTAACTTTTCCGGAGGGCTGTTTTATAACTTCAAAAACCAAATATCATGAAAATCAAAAATTTCGAATTAGCAATAATCCTTGCATTTTTAGCCTTTTCAGCCTTTTTTGCTTCCTGCGGTTATGATCTCATCGAAATCAAAGATCTGATCAAAAAAGAGCCTCAACCAACTGATTCAACGGATATTCCCAACGATTATGCTTTGCCTGAGCTGGAAAAATATATTGAAACCAATCCGAGTCTGGAAACTAACCATACTTTATCCATCGCTCTGGAAAATTTAGCGTTTGAACCCGCTGCTTTTCAAGTTGTTGCCATCAAAGCTTTTACGTGTATCAACAGGGGGCAGTCATTGCTGGTTTACAATCCCCTAAATCCTGACCTTGATTATTTCGGATCCCGGGAATATGGCGTTTACTGGTTTAAAAATTACGGACCCGTCAAAGGCACCAATCGCCTTGAGTGTGTTTGTACGGGTCAATATGCTGTTGTTGTGATCAACAGAATTACCGGGAAAAGTGTGGGGTTTGCCACGTATTCAGCACAGGCTTGTTACAATGATGAAATTTTGGAAACAAAAAAAGTAACGGATTGATTAATGCAGTTTTTCAGGTTTCACACAAGATTATTCGGCAATGATCTCATCAACGAAAATCCAGCTGGGCTTTCCTGGTGATGGATGCCAATCGGGATTTTTACCGATATTCTCAACCTGGACTTTAATTTTACGGGCTTCGGTTTTTTCAAAAGGGATATTAAACTTTCGAGTAGAAGATATTTTTGATTCTGTAGGAATTCCAAATTTTTCATCGGCCGACAGCACATAATTTTTGCCATCCATTGAAGTCCATACTTTTATCTGTTTCGGTAAAAATATCCAGGCTCCATTGCTACTCAAGCAGCTTACAAAAACAGAAGATACATTAATCGGGTTTCCAAAATCGAGAACAGCGTTAATGCTTTTGCCTTGCCAGCCCAACCATTTTCCACTTTTAAAATTAATGTCCCCAAACTTACGATCGATTAAGGTCTTTGGACCTTCACCGGCATAGGCAGGGTCAAGAGCTTGGTCAATCGTAATAGCTCTTGGTAATTTTTTGACAGAAATAAAGGTTTCCTGAACCACCTCGCTCGGTTGCCAGTTAGGAGCAAAAGCTATGGCCTTGACGGTGGTTGATTTGGAAATCGTAAACGGCCCGCCGTAGGGTTTGCTCAGCGAATCAGGGTCCGAACCATCGAGGGAATAGTAGATCTTCGCCCAGGGAAAATTGAGCTTTAAATCAACCGAAAGCTCTTTCACAAAAATACTGCTGTCCGACAGGATTCTTGGAGGTTTCAATTGTGCGGAAGCGAAGTGTTCTTTACCCTCTTTCCCAAAATTGATTTGGGTTAAAGGGAGTGCCTTTTTTAGCGAATCTATACCTTCATCAGTGATATTTGTTTGCCAGAGGTAGAGCAATTTCAGGTTTTCAAAAAGTTTTAAATGAGCAATGCTTTCATCCGAAATAACACAGCCAAAGAGGTTTAAATACTCCAGGTGTTTTAAGGGATTTATTTTTTTCAAACCGGCATCGGTTAATTTTGTTTGATTCAAAAAAAGCTTACTCAAATGAGGAAAAGCATTGATTTGATTTGCCATTTTATCATCAAAATCCGTATTGCTTAAATCTAAGATGGAAATGTTTTTCGATACATTTTTTAGCAATTTCACATCAGTTTTTTTCAATCCTTTAAAGTTGGCAAGTCTAGCTTCCAGCCAGGGACTGCTGGATCCTAAAGCATTCAAATTGAGTCCTTTATCTCGAATTGCAGCAATTCGTTGATTATCGACAGGGCTAATATTTATTGAAGCGATTCCTGATTTTTTCTTTACAAATCGTTCGGTTAAAATTTCATCAACTTTTTCCAGCGTTGGATATTCTGCTGCTGTACTTGTGAAATCTGCTTTTCCGGAAATCCACCATTTTAACAATAATTTTTCTTCATCAGAAAGCTGTTTTTTACCTTCCGGAGGCATGTGTTCTTCAACCTCCATTGGTAAATGAATTCTTTCTATCAAAAGGCTTTTTTCAGGTAATCCTACCA
The DNA here is from genome assembly GCA_028277915.1 of Saprospiraceae bacterium. Classification (GTDB taxonomy): domain Bacteria; phylum Bacteroidota; class Bacteroidia; order Chitinophagales; family Saprospiraceae; genus JAHDHW01. Next base: position 1,891 of record JANQFJ010000031.1, on the reverse strand, counting down.
CGAACAACTCGCCTGAATCACCTCCTTTCATGACTGACATAGTATCCGAAAGAATCAAACCGCCTTTGACTTTTCCGGCATTATGGCAACTAACACATTTAGATTTGAAGATCGGTTTGATCAGTTGATCATAAACTTTCACTTCATGGATATTTCCTACAAATTCTACTTTTGCCTCAGGTGTTGTAAATGGTTCAAACAGAAAATCACTGCCATGAGTCAAAGAACCACCATTGTGCCCGGTGACGATCATCAATAACATTAAAGCAATGAACGAAGGAAAATAGAGCGTTTTATTTTTTCTGAAAATGAATAAAAAGATGGTCAGAATAGCAGTAGCAATTCCCATCCATTTGTGGTTGAAAAGCAGTTGGCCTTCGTATCCGTCTTCCTGTGATAAAAAATAACCAAAAAGAGCTGTAATTACTGCCGCCAGCATTCCGCAGAACAAAATAAATGAAATGGCAGGTTTTAAGTTTTTAAACCTTGTAAACCGGCTGCTGATTTCTAAAAGAAATGCCAGGGTGAGTATGCCTATTGGAAGGTGAAGGACAACGGTATGAAGCCTTCCGATAAATTGAAGTAATTCTGTCGTTTCAAACATAACGTGTAATAAAAGACCTCAGAGACATTATGCTATGGGCCTACAATTTTGTTCAAGCAAGTATTTCGTTAACTACTTTTCCGCTGACATCAGTCAACCGGAATCTTCTTCCCTGGTATTTGTAAGTTAGTTTTTCGTGGTCCACACCTAGCAGGTGAAGCATAGTCGCCTGAAAATCATGAACATGAACAGGATTTTCGACAATATTATATCCAAAATCATCGGTTTCACCATAAGTGATACCTGGTTTAACTCCACCTCCTGCCATAAAAATCGAAAAGCATCGTGGATGATGGTCTCTTCCGTAATCTGTATTGGTCAGAACTCCCTGAGAATAATTAGTTCTTCCGAATTCTCCCCCCCAAATTACGAGCGTTTCATCCAAAAGGCCTCTTTGCTTAAGATCGGTAATCAAAGCTGCTGTAGCCTGGTCAGTATCCATTGCCTGTCCTTTAATTTGAGTTGGCAGATTAAAATGTTGATCCCATCCCATGTGGTATAGCTGGATGAATCTGACATCTTTTTCGATCAGTCGGCGAGCCAAGAGGCAATTAGCAGCATAAGTGCCAGGGATCATTGCGTCGGGTCCGTACATTCGATAGGTCTGTTCAGTTTCTTTAGAAATATCCATGATCTCCGGAACGGAGGTTTGCATCCTGTAAGCCATTTCGTACTGAGCAATCCGGGTGCTGATCTCAGGATCGCCGTAGGTTTCGATTTGTTTTTGATTGAGACTGGCAATCTTGTCAAGCATGTTGCGTCTGGTCTCTTTATCGATGCCTTTTGGATTTTGAAGATATAAAACGGGATCTGTCCCCGAGCGGAATACGACTCCCTGGTGAAGGGAATGTAAAAACCCATTTCCCCATAATCTTGAATAAAGCGGTTGTCCATCCGGACGACCGGTCCCTCTCGAAACCAAAACACAAAATGTCGGAAGATTCTCGTTTTGGCTGCCAAGTCCATAACTCAGCCATGAGCCCATACTAGGTCTGCCGGGTTGCTGCGATCCTGTCTGAAAAAAAGTGATTGCCGGATCGTGATTGATGGCTTCGGTGTACATGGATTTGACGATACACAAGTCGTCTGCAATTTTTGCTGTATAAGGCAAGAGATCACTTATCCAGGCACCGCTTTCACCGTGTTGATCGAATTTGAAAATCGAATTTGCAAGTGGAAATTTTTCCTGATTTGAAGTCATCCCGGTAAGGCGTTGCCCATCACGGATACTTTCCGGAAGGTCCTGACCCCGCATTTTCTCAAGGAGAGGTTTGTAGTCAAATAAAT
>JANQFJ010000016.1 GCA_028277915.1 Saprospiraceae bacterium | reverse complement strand
GAAGAGCATGGCAATTTCCAATGTCAGCAGGTAATTTGGTGATTCTGTTTTTTGAAAAATCCAAAATACGCAAATGCTTCAACTTACAGATCCTCAAAGGCAATGAGCTAATTTTATTAAAACTTACATTCAAGGTTCTCAAAAATTTACAAAAACCAATGCTTTCCGGCAAAGCTTCCAAGCGGTTTCGTCGAAGATCCAGCGTTTCCAATTTAACCAAATTTCCAAATTGTTCATCCAATTGTTTCAATCGATTAAAACTGGCATCCAAAACCAGTAACTGATGACATTGAAAAAGTGTATTCGGCAAAGCACTCAACCTGTTTTTCTGTAAAAACAGGTTTTTTAATGATGTCAAATTTCCAATGGATTTTGGTAATCTAGAGATAGTATTGCCGGATAAATCCAAATTTTCCAGATTGGTCAATTTGCCAATTTCAACCTCAAGTTTTTCAATTTTTGTATTGGCCATACCCAGTGACCTGAGTTTTTTTAATTCAAAAACTACTCTTGGAATATTTGACAGTGCATTGTCCTTTAGTTCGAGTCTTGTCAGTTGATCCAAATTTGAAAGCTTATCTGGTAACGTGGTTATTTTATTTCCAGACAGAACAAGGGATTCAAGGGCACACAAACGAGTAATATCACTGGGGATAATATTAAGATTATTAAGACTTAAATCTAATTTCTTCAGGTTTTGTAAAGAAAAAATCGCTTTCGGGAAGGTACTAATACCACGATTATGCAGATATAGCTCGGTGACTTTTTCAGGTATCTTTAAAGCCTTTTGGAGATCGTACACTTTCATATTGGCTTAGCTTGTTTTTCTGCCTTTCCAATGATATTTTCTAACAAAAACAGAAAGAAATCCAATTAACACAATATAGGCAATATGTAAAAACTGAGCTGGAAAAAAAGACCTCATTAAATCCTTTCGTTCGAAAAAATGCGCCATTTTTCCAAGAAAAAAATAATCCATCACCATTTTTATTGTCAATTGAAAAATAAAAATCAGCGCCATTGTGAAACCAAAAAATGGGACCAAAATCAAACTCAAAACGATACTGCAACAAAACAAAAAAACCAGCAACAAAATAGCCGTCACCTGCCATTCTTTGTAAGCTGAAGTTTTGGAAGACCAGCGAATCCTTTGGTTTAAAAAAGAATTAAGGTCCGGCTGTGATTCCGTGAGAATGACAACATCTTTACTCTTGACAAAACCAATCTCATTTGGATATCGTTGAGCAATTTTTTGCATTAACAACATATCATCTCCTGAAGCGAGGTGATCGATCCCTTCAAAACCATTGACTTCTTCAAATGCCTTTTTTTCATAAGCCAAATTGGCACCATTACACATATTCATAAATTTTCCGTGGATCCCACCTCCAGTTACCCCCATCATCCCTAAAAAATCCAGCGACTGAAAACGCTCAAACAGATTTTTTTCGTGATGAAAATTTACAGGTGCTGCAATAAATTTTGATTTAAAAATTTCATAAAAAGAAGCAATAGTTTTTAACCAATCTTTTGGAGCGATACAATCTGCATCAGTGGTGACAATGAGACTTCCCTTTGCATTTGAGATGCCAATTTCAATAGCTTTTTTTTTGAACGACAGCCTTTCATTTGATTTTATAAAACCGCTTACCTGCAAAAGTTTTATTTGTCGGCTTTCAAGTTTTTTGACTTTCTCGACAGTGCTATCTTCAGAATGATCATCAATCACCATCACTTCAAATAAGTTCGATGGATATGATTGTTGAAGCATTGAACTCAGGCACTTTTCAATATTTGCAGCTTCATTTCTGGCTGGAATCAACACACTTATAAAAACCGAAGAAGAAAAATTTGGTGGAACTTTAAAATTATTTATTTTGTCCCATTCAACAATATAGCGTCGAATGATGAACACATAAAAAAGGCTTAAAAATATTGAAGCCAGCCCAAAAATCGTAAATATGGAAATTGTGATCAATTACAGGATAGCTGAATGAAAATCAAAGGTCATCTCCAAAAAGTTGTTCATAATCATTGCTCTTTTTTTGAGGTTCTTTTTCTTTTTTCAGTGAAGGTAATTCCAGTGTAGGCGGTTTTTCCTCGTGAATTTCTTCGTATTCAATAAATTCACCCATCTTTTCATCTTCAATCGTTTGATTGATTTTTTTTACTTTTCTGTAAAGCAATGCCTTCCCAAAAAGAAAACCGGCAATAATCGGAAATCCAAAAACGGTCAATAAAATCCCACCGATTCCCATTAATGCGTCTTTCCTAAGTAAATTGAGCAACCATTTTCCGTAATTCAAAATGACCTTATAATCAATCACCGCCGTTATGATCAACAATATTGGAGCCAGCCAGGCTAAAATGTTGAAAATACCTTTTGCCAAAAAAAACAATCCCACAAAAACCAACACCATCGTCAATATGCTGAATATGGAGCTGAAAGGATTTACATCAATATTTCTTCTTTCCTGCATCTTCTGGAGTTGTTTAATAAAAAAGAACACTCAAAATATCAACCATTAAAATTACGGAAATGTTTCTGTTTTACGAAGTCGAATGGATAAGTTAGCTTCAAAGTCTGACAGGTAAAGATCAATTTTCGATTAAATCAACAGGCTCAGGAGGTACTGGTCTGCGCAAATTGCATTTGATACAGATCTTTGTAGTGACCATTTTCTTTTTTTAGTAACTCCTCATGAGAGCCTATTTCAGCAATTTCTCCCTTGTCAAGAACTAAAATATTGTTTGCATGCTTTATAGTAGAAAGCCGATGTGCGATGATTATTGAAGTTCGCTTTTCAATTAATTTTTCGATGGCGTATTGAATGACAGATTCCGTTTCAGGATCTATGGAAGATGTCGCTTCATCCAATATTAAAATATCCGGATCAAACACCAAAGCCCTTACAAATGAGATCAATTGTCGTTGTCCCATTGAAAGTGTAGCGCCTCGCTCCATGACTTTATAATCGTATCCGCCGGGAAGTTTTTGAATAAACTCATGAGCGCCAATCATTTTTGCGGCATTTAACACTTTTTCCCGACTGATATTTTCATCTCTCAGGGTGATGTTTTCAAAAACACTTCCTGAAAAAAGAAATACATCCTGCAAAACTATTGCAATTCGGCTTCTGAAGTTTTCCAGTTCATAATCCCTGATATCAACTCCATCGATCAAAATTTTCCCTTTTCGAATATCATAAAATCGGTTCAGGATATTGATGATAGTCGTTTTACCACTGCCTGTGCTTCCTACTAATGCCAGGGTGTGGCCTTCTTTGATCTCGAAACTAATGTTTTTCAAAACATCATTTTTCCCAATATAGGCGAAGGAGACATTTTTAAATTCGACCTTGCCGTTTAATTTCTTAACTTTTTGGGTTCCTTTATTTTCGATTTTTTTATCACTATCCAAAACATTAAAAACGCGTTCAGCAGCGACCATTCCCATCTGCAGTGTATTAAATTTATCCGCCATCATACGAATCGGACGGAACAACATATTTAAAAAAATGGGAAATGCAACCAAAGCTCCCAAAGTAACATCTTCACTAATCACTCCTCTTGCTCCATACCATACCATCAGGCCCAAAGAAGCTGCAGCGATAATATCAACAACCGGGAAAAATATTGCATAATAAAGAATGGCGTCAAGATTGGCCTGGGTATATTCACGATTGATATTATTGAACTTTTGTAGTTCCAATTTTTCAGCATTAAAAATCTGTACGATGCGCATTCCGGTGATTCTTTCCTGAAGGAATGCATTCATTTTGGAAATTTGAGTGCGTACAATTTGGTATGATGCCTTTACCTTTTCTTTAAAAATATAACTCGCAATAATCAGAAAAGGCAATACCGTCAGGCAAACCAGCGTCAGTTTCCAACTTGTATACATCATAATCGCAAAGACGGCAAACAAGGTCAGTATATCTGCTAAAATGGTAATAACTCCTTGTGAAAAAACGGTATTAATCGTTTCGATATCGTTGATCGTTCTGGTCGTCGAAGTCCCGATTGGGGTGGTGTCAAAATAGGAAAGCCGCATGCTGGTGATATGCTTAAAAACACGAACTCTTAAATCCCGAATGACCATCTGTCCCAACCAATTGGCCGAATAAACGAAAACATATCGCAATAAAACCTCCAGGATCAAAATACCACAAAGCAACAGAGCAATTTTGGTGAGACCAGAAATGTCATATTTAAAAATATAATCATCAACCATCACTTTCACCAGATATGGACGCAGCGTAGCCAATGGTGCAAGCACTACCGCCAAAGCAGCAGCCAGAACAAAAACCAAGCGATAGGGATTTGCGAGGGCAAGAATTCGCCCAAGTAACAGAAAATCTATTTTGTTATTATCCATTCAATGAATCTCTACCCGTATAAACACAATGCCGGATTGATAGTTTTCAACAAGATGCCAAAGTTAGGGTATTTTTATTGAAATAGTTTTCCTCTTTAAGCATTTATGAGGCTTCCCGTTAGGGGCAGCTTAAAGTTGTCCTTCGTCAGCAAAACTGTAATAACCATTTTCAGTAATGATCAGATGATCCAACACTAAAATATCAAGCGTTTCGCCTGCCTTTTTGAGTTTCTTTGTGATGTCAATATCTGCCTGGCTTGGTCGGGTATTTCCAGAAGGGTGGTTGTGGCATAAAATAATTGATGAGGCAGGAGCAACTTCAAGTGTTTTCCGGAAAATGATTTTCGCGTCAACGACTGTTCCCGAAACTCCTCCTGCACTAATCCGCTCCTTGCTGATGACTTTGTTGGCTCGATTGAGCAAAATGATCCAAAATTCTTCATGATTCAGATCCATCAAAATTGGAGCAATACAATTGTATCCGTCTTTGCTGGAAAGTATCTGAGTACGGTCAATGTGTTTGGAAAGTTGTCGTCGCCGTCCCAATTCCAGTGCAGCAGCTATCGAAATAGCTTTTGCTTCTCCGATACCTTTAAATCGCATTAATTCAGCCAACGAAACTTTACCGAGTTCATTGAGATTGTTTTCTACAGACTTTAATATTCTTTGTGATAGCCCAACGGCGGTTTCATTTCTTGATCCGGAGCCGATCAGGATGGCCAATAATTCGGCATCTGAAAGATTTTGTTTTCCTCTTCTCAGCATTTTTTCGCGTGGGCGATCATCTTCTGCCCAGGATTTTATGTTGAGTGGGGTTGGAGAGTATTTCATTGAGTTAAGTGATTAAATACAAAGTAGTTAAGGGTTATTGAGTGATTAGGTTATTTAATCATACACGCGCCCTCCGTTGTTCCGTCTTCCATTGCCTGGATCTGTAAAAGGGAGAGGGGCTGCGAGCTGTATGCTCTGCGCCTCTCCGATCTTGTGGTTTAATTTAGATTACGCAGCCGTCTCTTTAATTTCCAAACCTAGTTTTGCTAATCGGGATTTTATTCCCCCAACATTGCGCTGGAAGGATTTCGAAAGTTCCGTTACTGTTTTCCCATCATTGAAAAGTGATGTAAGCAGTTCTTCATCTTCTTTGGTCCAGGGTTCGAAAGCATTTGGATGCTCTTTTCGAACTTTTTCAATGTAGGCTTCGTCGAATTTTGATTTTCCGGCTTGCTTTTCTGAAGGATTAAATTTAAAAATAATGCGAGAAAATGCGGTGGCGAATTGTTCTATTTCATTTTCAAAAAGTATCATTTTTATACGCTCGTACTTGTCATCTTCCATCATCTTCGCTTGATTGATCACGAGATAATTATTTCCATTTTCAGCTTGTTTCAAATCTAAAAAATAAATTTTTCCATTTGAATTCACTCGTTCCGTGTGCAATACATTTTGCTTTTTCATTTTTTGAAATTTTACATGTTTAACAATCAACTTTACACTAACTATAGACACCACGTGTTTAAAAATTCCATAAAATGTATTGAAAAAAATTATCTGCCGAACCAAAAACAAATCACAAACAGCTGTTGTTCAGTGTTTTAAAACAACAAAAAAATGCTTCCCACAAATTGCGAGAAGCACCCTATGTGATTTATTGTAAAAGGTTTTTTAGATATTCACCAAAGCTTTTTCAAGATCTTCGATGAGATCATCTGCATCTTCAATGCCAACGCTCAATCGAATCAAAGAGTCCGTGAGGCCAACTTTCAATCGCTCTTCTCTCGGAATTGAAGCATGCGTCATACTCGCAGGATGACCAATCAGCGACTCTACTCCACCTAAAGATTCAGCCAGGGAAAATAATTTGGTATTGCTCAGCACCTTTTGAGCGACATCGTAATCGTCATCTGTGAGGTCAAATGATATCATCCCGCCAAAATCATTCATTTGTTTTTTGGCGATTTCATGGTTTGGATGAGACTTAAATCCCGGATAATACACTTTCCCGACTTTTGGGTGCTTATTTAGATATTTGGCAATTCTTTTTGCGTTTTTGCAGGATCGTTCCATCCGAAGGTGTAAGGTTTTTATTCCTCTCAAAATGAGGAAACAATCCTGTGGCCCCGGAACGGCACCTGAAGAATTTTGAATAAAGTATAATTTTTCGGCAAGTTCCTCATCTTTAACGACCAATGCGCCCAGTACAACATCGCTGTGCCCGCCAAGGTATTTTGTGGCAGAATGAAGTACAATATCTGCTCCCATGTCGATTGGGGTTTGAAGGTATGGTGATGCAAAAGTGTTGTCCACACAGGTCAATATACCTTTCTTCTGTGCCACTTTACAAATTGCTTTGACGTCAATAATGTTGAGCATCGGATTAGTTGGTGTTTCAATCCATATAAGTTTGGTTTTTTCATTGATTTTACTCGAAACTGCTTTAACATCAGACATATCGATGAAATGTCCTTTCAAACCAAATTTTTCATAAATGGTTGTAATCAGCCGGTACGATCCTCCATACAAATCATTTGTTGCAATAATTTCATCACCCGGTTGCAATAATTTTAAAACTGCATCCATCGCTGCCATTCCACTGCTGAAGCAAATACCTGCGACACCATTTTCGAGTGCTGCCAAATTGTTTTCAAGAACTGTTCTTGTGGGATTTTGCGTACGCGCATACTCATACCCTTTGTGTTCACCAGGCGATGCCTGCACATAGGTTGAGGTTTGATATATCGGGGTCATAATAGCCCCCGAAGCGGGGTCAGGTTTGATACCAGCATGGATTACTTTCGTTCCAAACTTCATTCTTGTAATTTGATTTTAAAATTGGGAGAGGTTAAACAATTATTTTCTCTTTAAAACATTGTGGACTGCCTGAACAATATCACTAGCTCCAAGGCCATATTTGTTGAGCAACTGCATTGGAGTGCCACTTTCTCCAAATGTGTCATTGACAGCCACGTATTCAATGGGAGAAGGCATCTTTCGTGCCAGAAGTTGAGCAATACTATCGCCCAATCCTCCGTGAATTTGATGCTCCTCAGCCGTAACTACACATTTGGTTTTTCTTACAGATTCCAAGACAGCTTCCTCATCGAGTGGTTTTATAGTATGTATATTGACCAGTTCACAACTGATGTTTTGCTTTGCCAGTTCTCTAGCAGCTTCTACGGCATTCCAGACCAAGTGCCCTGTTGCAAAAATAGACACATCCGTTCCTTCGTTGAGCATCACAGCTTTTCCAATTTCAAATTTTTGATTCTCAGGGGTGAAAACCGGCCAGCCCGGACGGCCAAATCTTAAATAAACCGGTCCGTAATGCTCTGCAATAGCAATAGTAGCTGCTTTGGTTTGGTTATAATCACATGGATTGATGACCGTAAAACCAGGCAACATTTTCATCAAACCTATATCTTCCAATATCTGATGTGTTGCGCCATCTTCCCCAAGTGACAAACCTGCGTGGGAAGCGCAAACTTTAACATTTTTATGAGAATATGCTATCGATTGACGAATCTGGTCGTAAACTCTTCCTGTTGAAAAATTGGCAAAAGTCCCAGTATAAGGAATTTTCCCTGCTGTTGCCAATCCTGCTGCGATTCCCATCATATTAGCTTCTGCAACACCAACCTGGAAAAATCGCTCTGGAAATTCTTTAATAAACTCCTGGATTTTCAATGAACCTATCAAATCTGCGCATAAAGCTACTACTTTGGGGTTTTGTTTTCCCAATTCGTACAATCCGGCACCATATCCTTCTCGTGTTGATTTTTTGCCTGTACTAACTATATTGTCCAGCATGGATTTGTTTGTTATTGTTGTCATTTTTTTGACTTGCTTTTTAAAACCTTTCTTTATTCAGAATAAATGTAATCTCCAAGTGTTTCCTCCAATTGAGACAATGCAATCTCGGCTTGTTCAGCATTTGGAGCCACGCCATGCCATTTATGCGTTCCCATCATAAAGTCCACTCCGAAACCCATTTCTGTTTTCATCAGAATGACAACAGGTTTTCCATTTCCGGTCATTTCTTTTGCTTTATAAAGTGTGTTCAAGACTTCTTGCATATCATTGCCGTTCATTTGAATAACTTCCCATCCAAAAGAAGCCCATTTTGCAGGCAGGTCACCCAAGGAAATTACTTCATCATTGGGCCCGTCAATTTGTTGACCGTTCCAATCAACTGTAGCAATAATATTATCTACTTTGTGATGAGCAGCAAACATCATCGCTTCCCAGTTCTGGCCTTCCTGTAACTCTCCATCGCCAGTCAAAACATAAACTAAGCGATCATCACCATCCAGTTTTTTAGCCAAGGCATGGCCAATTGCTACAGACAAACCCTGACCCAATGAGCCTGAAGCGACTCTTACTCCCGGTAACCCCTCATGCGTAGCAGGATGGCCTTGCAATCGAGAGTTCAATTTTCTAAAGGTCGCCAATTCACTGACATCAAAATATCCTGATCTCGCTAAAACGCTGTACCACAATGGGGAGATATGCCCATTTGAAAGATAAAAAACATCCTCTTCCTTTCCATCCATTTTGAAAGAGGGGTTGTGTTCCATTACGTCAAAATACAAGGCGGTTAGAAAATCAGCGCAGCCCAGTGAAGCTCCCGGATGACCACATGTAGCATAATGTGTTTGCCTGATGATATCGCGTCTTACCTGAGAGGCAATTTGCTGCAATTTTTGGATATCGGCCATAAAAAATATAAGATTTTGTGAGTGATTTAAAAACAAGGCAAAAGTAGGAAAATTGCGCACAATAAAAGAAAAAGGGCAGCTCAGAATTTTCTGAGTTGCCCTTTTCTTATTTCTTACTAAAAACGGTTAAAGCGCTGCTTAGTTTACAGACTCAGCAAGTTCTTTACCTGGCTTAAATTTCACAACATTTTTAGCAGCAATCTGGATAGTTGCACCAGTTTGTGGGTTTCTACCAGTTCTAGCATCTCTGTGAGTACAAGAAAAAGTACCGAAGCCTACTAACGCAACTTTGTTACCTTCTTTAAGTGTTTCACTGATTGAACTTAATACGCTGTTTAAAGCTTCAGAAGCTTGAGCTTTTGTAAGGTTAGCATCTTCTGCTACTTTGTTGATTAAATCTCCTTTGTTCATTTTAATAAATTTTATAATTTGAAAAAATTTGGCACAAAAATATGTGCTAGTTGTTTTAAAAACAAGAAAACTTTTAAAAAAGATCGCTAAAAAGCTAGATTTTATAAGGGTTTTCGCATTTTTCCGAATAAAAACGCATAAATATTTCCCTAAATTGCTTTTACGCAGAAATCTAGCTAAGTTTGCATAATTCTTCAACTTTTTTCTTTTTTGATCAAAAAACATGAAAAGTCTTAAGCCAGTATTTCTAATTGCCTCTTTATTTGTAGTTTCTCTATTTGTTTCCGCGTGTAGTAGTAATAAGACTGGGTGCCCTATAAATGAAAGTACGCACGTAAAAACAGACAGAAAAGGGAATATGAGCTCCAAAGGTGGAAAATCAAACCTTTTTCCAAAAAATATGCGTAGCGGTTCAAAGAAAAAGAAGAAAAATTAATCTTCCACGCCAAAGATAAAACATATCTTTTTATCTTTTCAAATATTTCAACAAAATTTTTATTAAAACCTTTAAAATTCAGCTATTGCTTCATTTTTGGATTGAAAGCATCTGA
>JANQFJ010000343.1 GCA_028277915.1 Saprospiraceae bacterium | reverse complement strand
TTACTAAAAGAATCGAAAGGAATAGAAGTATTTTTTTAAGCATATGACATTTATTTAAATTTTTAAGAATCAATACTCACGCGTTTGAAAAGGAGTAGTAAACACATCAGCATTTGGATAAACAAAATTCACCTGGTTTAGAGTTGTGGATAAAGTACTAGTTAAAAAATGCAGACAAACGATGTTTTCGGGATTGACATTGTTTATCAAAGCATTTCGGTTTGGTAAACTTACCAAATCGCCAAATGTTGGAATGAAAGCCACTGTAACAGAATCCTGTAAAAGATTGAAACTATCCAATTGCGAATCCAGGTAATCGATGTCACCAGCATGCAGAAATTTCTTACCATCCAAATTGACGATGTATGCAAAGCTCTCCACACCGCTAAAGTCATTGCCAAACTGATCAAAATGCTCTACGTGCAGCACGTCAATGCTGATGTCGTTTTCGACAATATTGATACGTTCAAATTTATTCACTGAAAAATCTGCAATTTGACTCTGGAAAGAACTGAAAGAAGGTTCCATGACAGAAGGAATAATCAATTTGGTATTCGGATGATCGGAAAGGTAGTTTTGAACAGCAGTCGTGGAATAGTGATCGCCATGATTGTGAGTAATCATAATTATATCGATATCATCATAAGGTGGATCGCCGTTTTCAACAGCCATTAATGCGGCATTTGAAGGACTCACCCAGCCTCCCAAATTGCTTGCTCTGTTGATCGCATCAATTACCACCTTTTTGTCTTCAAATTCGATCATCACACCGTCATTGGCGATATAGGTGACCTTCACTTTATCTTCTACACTAACCGTGGTTAAAGTAATTTCATCGCTTGCAGCACTCAAAACATTTAGAAATCGTGTGGTATCTTCAGAGGCAGTCAAGACGAATATTTTGTAGGGAATATCGTTTCCAATAAAAACTCCTGAAGTCGTCTTTAAATTTTCAGTTAAAGTTACAAAAATATTATTTCCGGTCTTGGCAACCGCCTGGAAATTGTCTTGAGGAACTTCTTCTGCTCTTTCCAAATCGAAATCTGCACTTTCAGCACTGTTCACTACAAAAATTCGATATTCCGAAACATTCGTTTCATCAGCTACTTTTGCAAAAGAGACCTGCAAATCGCTGCCATTTCCAGCTTCTCCAATATCCATAACAGCCAAATCTGTTATTTTGGCCAGACTCACAGGTGGATTCGCAACTGGTCCCGGACTTCCATCGTCATCTTTTTTACAATTTTGAATTAATAATACTAAAGCGAGCAAACTCAGGAATAGGCCTAGCCTAACATTTGATTTTACCATAATAGAGTGTTTTTTGAAAATGAATAATTTTTTAAATCGTATTTGCAACCAACTCTATTATCTTGAAAAAGATGTTTTATTTTATGATTACCAAAGATTTTGAAAAGCTCCCATTTTCACTTTCCAAAACCAAAAAATAAGTTCCCGGAGACCAATTTTTCGAATTCAAATTGAATTCATGGGTTCCCTCAATTTGCTTCCCTTTGAAAAGTGTGACAACTTCTCTTTGAAAAGCATCCAATACTCTTAAATGAACTATTTGAGCATTATTTAACTGATAACTAATTTTCGTTTCTGTATGAAAAGGATTTGGAAAGACATTTAATGAAAAATCTTCGACCTCCAATTCTGACACGTTAGTTGACTGACCCTCAGTATATTGCAAAAATTGATTACTTGAAATATTGGAATATATTTCCACCAAACCAAGAGGCCACTCGATCATCAAACTATCAATAATTGTAGCATCACCCAAACCAAAATGAACCCGCAAATCGTTTTGTCCACAAAAAGCATTTTGTGTTGAAACATCTCTTCGCTGCCACATTGATTGACCATTTACGGTGGCTTTGACTCTAACTTTTGCACCGATAGCAGAGCGATTGGAAATCGAACCTTCGAGGGAAATATTTATCCAATTTCCGTTTGTACCTGTATTGAGTTCATTTCGATACAAGCCTCTTGTATTGGCCTGGGTGGCATTGATAAAAAGATCGAGATCGCCATCATTGTCATAGTCGCCGTTGACGACAGCACGAGAGCCTACTTGGTTGGCAAAGGATGGGAAATGGTGTGAAAATGAGCCATCACCATTGTTCAAATACATATGATTTCCAAAAAGGCTACCAAAATCAGCAGTCATCAAAATATCAATCCAACCATCGTTATTAAAATCTCCCCAGGTATTCGCCAACCAGATGCCGATTTCGCTCACCATGTGTGTCCCCAAATCCATGTCAGTCAATTTTGTAAAAGTACCATCTCCATTATTTTTATAAAAATCATTAGGCACATCCTGTTTATAATTCGTCACAAAAGCATCGAGGTCGCCATCATTGTCATAATCAATCAGGTTCCAGTTTTGGCCATCGCGAAAGTCTCCAAACAAAACTCCTGTTTGCGCCAAAACAAGATTGGCTGTACCCGTTTCCGTCAATTGATTGATATAAAAATGATCCTGCGAATTGAAACTAACTTCACCACTTCCAATGAACAAATCCATATCTCCGTCATCATCAAAATCCGCCCAATTGCCAACTGTATAAGCAGCCTGTCCTGTGGTGACGTCACTATCAGTTATTTGAGTAAAAGTCCCGTCACCATTGTTATTAAAAAGGAAATTATTAAGGCATGGGCCGATAAACCCGCATGGATGCGTAGCCATCAGGTCAACCCAGCCATCATTATCGTAATCCGCCCATGCAGCTGACCAGGCGTTGAGGTTCACGGCAATATCGCCGGAATTTAGCTTTGTAAATGTACCATCTCCATCATTGCCGTAAACACCGTTATTCCCTTGATTTACTAAAACGAGATCAAGATCACCATCGTTATCAAAGTCTGCCCATGAATTTCCATTATTCAGACCAGTTCCAAAACCCATAATTCCGCTATCAAAAATTCTTGAAAAATTTCCATTGCCATCATTTTGATATAAAAAATCCTGATTTACAAACAAATCAATGTCCCCATCTCCGTCATAATCTACCCAACTGGCTCCGGCATAACCGCCCGTAGGTGTATCTGTTCCTATTGGGCTGGTGGTTATTTTGGTAAAATTCTGGCCAGAAAGTGTGATATAAAATCCAAAGAGTATTGTTGTGAAAATAAATTTCATAAGTGCGTATTTAAAATTAGTTTTGAGGTCATTGTTTTACAAAAGAACTTTTAAAGGATTGATTTTCCTGTGAAAGTAAAACCTGGTAATGGCCTTTTTCCAGGTTACTGATGTTTAAGTGTATAGTATTTGAAGTGTTTTCCAGCTCTTTAAAAACCACTCTTTTTCCCTGTAAATCATAGATTTCCAACTGGATAGATTCGGTTTCTCGAGATTTAAAAATTAACTGGACATTGTCAGTAGCTGGATTTGGAAAAGCCTTAATATCAGTCGTATTTGTGAGCAGTTTATTGGTATTGGTAGGTCCATCCGGGCCAAAAGTCAGGCTGTTTGGAACGGTAAGTCCAGTACTCACCAATGTTTCGTCGAAGGTACCATCCGCATTGTATCGATTCACTCTGTTAAGCTGCCAGTCACAGAAATAGTATTTGCCGTCGGGGCCCTTGTCATTACCTTCGGTACGCGACATCCCACTGATAAAAGTATCCTGGAAGTTTCCTGAGTTGTCAAATTTCAAAACACTTCCCAAAGTCCAATCCACCACGAACAAGTTATCATTTTCATCGATCCAAATCCCAACCGGCCCTTGCAAAACTGAAGTATTGACAGCTATCCCCAGATCATTTCCGTTTTCATCAAACTTTCTTACAAATCCGGCAACCCCGTTGTTTTGGCCATTGCTCCAAGTCGTAACGTACAAATGGTCATTCGAATCCCAAGCCATTCCACATCCTTCCGGAACGCCCACTGATGACCATTCATCCACAAAATTTCCATCCAAATCAAACCGAACCACCTTGTTTTGACTAGTTCCCCATTGTGTTACGTAAATCAAATTATTGCTACCAATGATCATTTTCGTTGGATTGCTTAGGTTATAGTTTTTAGAAAAGTCCCCTAAAAAACCACCAGTAGTTCCATCATATTGTTTGATTTTTTGATTGTTAAATCCAGTGACCAGCAATGTTCCGTTTTCAGGGTGAAATAATACTTCCTGCGGTCTTGAAAGCCCTCCTGAATTCGCCTCAACAAATTCTTCTACAAAATCACCTTCCATAGTATATCGCAATACATTGTCACCATCCCGATTGGCTACATAAAAGTGTGTTTGGGCTAAAACAAAAGTTTCTAAAAACAACAGAATGGTAGTTAATACTATTCTCATAAACAGAATTTATAAAATTTAAAATGTGGAAGATTACAAGTTGAGCAGTAGATCAAATATACTAAAGGCCAAAGTCCTTTGACATCGCATGAACATGCGATTCGAAATGATATGTCTGCTTATTTGCAGAATTTTGGAAGGTAAAGGGGAAATGGAGGAAAGTGAAGAAGGTCGACAATACTACTCGGTATCCGTCCTCCCTTTTCATCTCTTCATCCACTTTTCAAACCAATTTGTCCTTAAAAGCTTTGGCAACCGCCTCGGCTTTAGAGTTGACTTCGAGTTTTCGGTAAATATTACGGATGTGGGTTCGAACGGTATCCTGGCTGATGAATAGTGCTTCAGCTACTCTTTTATAGCTTTTTCCATTACAAAGCTCTAACAAAACTTCACGTTCGCGAGGAGAAAGTTCAGAATTAGCTTTTGAACGAAAAGACTGAACTACCATTCTCGCAATGTTCATGCTCATTGGCGCTCCTCCGTTGTGCGCTTCTTTGATCGCTGACAAAATTTTTGGAAGAGGAGTATTTTTGGTCAAATAACCACAAGCCCCGGCACAGAGTGAATCAAATACTTTTTCATCATCTTGGTGAACAGAAAACATGATAATTTCAAAGAGTGCTTCTTTTTCCACAAAAAGTGAAACGCCTTCAATCCCGGAAATTCCATCAGCCAAAGTGATATCCAAAAGCAAAACATCTGGCGGATCATCCAACAAATGATCAATTGCAGATTCTACATTGTGATAACTTTTATTACAGCAAAAATCCGGTTGATCGTCGATCAAGAGAACCAAGTGCTCCCGAATATCCTTGTCGTCTTCAATTATGGCTACATCTATCATATCGTAAATTGAATTTCGGTTCCTTGCCCAGGTTGGGAATTTATTTCAAGTTGGCCACCAATCTTTTTTGAGCGATTGACCATCGAGCCCAATCCGTAACCGAATTTTTCATGGTTCAGAATAAAGCCTTCGCCATTATCTTCTAAAACGATTTTGAGGTGTTCTTTGCATTCCTGAATTTTTAAAACTACTGCTGTGCCCTTTGAATGTTTCAACACATTGTTCATCGCTTCTTTAAAGATCATCACCAGTTGGCGTTTCCAATCCATTTCTAAAATATAGTCTTTATATTCTTCTTTTAAACCTTCCACAGAAAATTGAATATCCGTATCCGCAAACAATTCATCTCCAAAATCTCGCAATAAAATAAACAACTCCAAAGCGGAATCTTTTGATGGATTCATCGCCCAAATGAAGTCCTTAGTTGAGTAATAAAGCTCGTTGGCATTATCCTGAATTTTTCTGAGAATGTGCCTTGACCGGACGGGAAAAGAATCTTTCTCAAGCATCAGCGATTCTACAAACAATACAATTTTCGTCAATCGATGCCCTAGTTCATCATGAAAATCATCCGCTGCTTTTTTACGAACTTCAGCCACAATTTTCAAACGGTTCATCCGCATCTTCCACTGTATTTTATACCCAAGCCAAATCAAAAATCCCAAAAACCCAACGGTTAATACAACAAACCAGGAGCTTTGCCAGAATGGAGGTAAAACTTCAATTTTCAATTCCTTTATTTTAGAATTTAAAAAACCACCTTTGTTACCCGCTCGGACTCTAAAAATATAATCACCAGCAGAAAGATTAGTGTAAGTCGCAGAGCGCTGCCCTTCACTGTATCGCCAATTTTCGTCGAACCCTTCCAATTGGTAAACATATTGGACATCGCCAGGATTTTCGAACGTCGGCGAGACAAATTCAATGGTCATGTAGTCATCCCTATGGCTTAATTTTACAGCTTCCAGTTCATCCAAAGGTCTTTGAAAAATGATGCTTTCATCAAATTTTTTAAAATCTGTTAGGATTGGAGTTGCAATAGTATCCTGGAAATTCCAGTCTGCAGGTTGGATTTTATTGACGCCATGAGAGCTTCCAAAATACAAATTACCATTGTCGTCTTGCTCATCGCTGTTCAAATAAAAACGATTACTGAGCAATCCTGAAGCTTTTGAAAAACGATAAAAAGACAAATCATACGGATTGATACTTCTAATGCCGTCGATAGAACTCACCCAAAGGTTTCCTTTTGTCCCTTTTTGAATTCCTTTGATATTTGGAATGATTGGAAAATCTTCACTCAAAGGACTCATGATTAGTTTTTCTAAATCCACTTTCAAAAGCCCTTTGCTAAATGTGCCCAGCCAAATATCTTCTCCGGATTGATAAAATGTATTCGCTGTCATCAGATCGAATTGTTCCATTGCTACATTCTGATAGGATACTTTTTTA
Organism: Saprospiraceae bacterium; assembly: GCA_028277915.1. Lineage (GTDB taxonomy): Bacteria > Bacteroidota > Bacteroidia > Chitinophagales > Saprospiraceae > JAHDHW01. Next base: position 10,589 of record JANQFJ010000343.1, on the reverse strand, counting down.
CAATAGACAGCATGGTTTACTGGATCATAGGTCATCAGATCAACTCCAACTTTGATATAACCAATCAGGAATTTGTTTTCACCAACCTCTTCAAGACACTGAATGTCCTGACTACGGATACCATCAGTATTCGATGAATTAAAGTAATAAAAGTGATTCGTTGACTCATCATACAAAAAGAGCCCTTTTGTCGAACTGATCCAGGTTTTTCCCGATTGATCGTGAAGGATATCCCGGACATAACCAAAAGGAATATTTTTTTTAGTCTTCGTAAGAGAACGGTAGTTTTGATCATCATCGATGACAACCACACCTTCATTCGTTGCTATCCACAAATCACCATTATCTTTTTTTGCAATGTCGTTTATGACTAATCCTGCGATTGGATTTTGATCATTTGAGTTTGAAAAAAAAGAGTTCAATTCTTCCGTATCAAAGTTATATTGATAAAGATTGTTGAAAGTTCCAATCCACATAAAGCCCCTGTCGTCCATTTCCAAGGCCGTGGTTTTAAAATCTAAAAGTCTTTCCGAATTTTTGTTTTTCAAACTATAGATCGGCCACTTCCTATTGAAAATCCGCCATATACCTTTTCCGCTACTTGAAAACCAAATCCCGTTTTTATCATCGACAAAAAGGTGATTGATTTCCCAATATTTCAACTTATCACCTAGATAAATTACAAATTCCCATTCATTGCCGTTTCGTTTTAAAAGATTGTGATTTTTTGTGCAAACCCATATTATTCCGTTGCGGTCACTGAACGCAAAAGCGATCTCATCAGACAAACCCTTCAAAGTATTCCACATTTTTTTTTCTTCATCAAAAGATTGAATTTTACAGGCATTGGAAAGCCATTTTTGATCCTTACTATCTTCAAATAAGAAAAACTGGCCAGACGGCCTCGAAAAAGATTCACCTGTTCCTGAAATGGCTTTTTTAAAATAAATTCCATCTTCTGACTTACAAAGGCTTCCGTTTTTCGTTTGTATCCAAACTACTCCATCCGAATCTTTGTAACATTTTTCAACAGGGTAATTAAATAAAACGGTGTCTTTTCTACCAACAAAAAATACAGGTTGAATTGAATTGAAAGGTGAGGAAAAAAGCTGAAAACCCTGGCTTGTGCCTAAATAAATCTGATCGTCTGAAGCCGGAAAGATTTTATTATAACTTTTTGGCTCAGTTTCCTTTTGCGGAATCAATGGTTTCATCCTTTGAGTATCAGGATCAATCACAAATAGCCCTTTGTTAGTTGCAACGCAGACGCCTAACCCCTTTGCGTATTTGATTTCAAAAATGTAGGTATTTTCTTCTGGAAAAGCATAATTTTTAAACTTCTTGGCCAGCTTATCATACTTTGAGACGATGCCAACTGCGAGATTCACCCAGATATTACCAATGTGGTCTTCACAAATTCCATTGATATAATTTGCACCGATTGAAGTGCTATCTCCCGGATGATAACGGAATTTTTTAAAGGAATATCCATCAAATTTGTTCAATCCATGTTCTGTCGCAATCCAAATAAAACCGTCTTTGTCCTGAAACAAATCTTTTGCAACATCGCTGGAAAGTCCGTCTTCCACCGTCCAATTTGTTAAAATATAATTTTGGGCAAGAAGTAGATTTGACCCTTTTGACCCTGAAAATGCAAAAACAAAAATGAAAAGATATTTTAAGAAACCATTATTCATTTTATCATGATTGAAGGATTACTACATACAAAGATCGTTTTTCCATTGAGAATTGTGATCATTTGGGAAAGATCAAAGTGTACTTAAAATAGCAAAATGCTATTCTTTTTCAGCCTTCCAAATCCTTATCCAACCAAAAAACCGATCGATCTCGACTACATTATCAAACTCTTTTTTGATCATCGACGGAATCTCCCCTCTGAAGTTTTCCCTCTGATATTCCACGAAGTTCCAACGCATGGGAAACATCAAAATTTTTGAAATCAAATTGTATGGTTTACCATGATCGAGAATGAATAATTGCCCTCCTTTTTTCAACACTCTTTTAAATTCTGAAAAAGCTTTTTGTTTTGCTTCTTTTGGTACATGATGAATCGCTAATGATGAGATTACCTTATCAAAAGTATTGGCTTGAAAAGGAAGATTTTCCATCACGCCAACCATGAACTTTAGGCGATTATTTCTATTATTTTTTTGACAAATCCGGATCATGCGTTCTGAGGCATCAAGACCAACTATTTCACCTTCATTTTCCAGTTGCCGGGCCAGCATTGAAGTTAATTTTCCGGAGCCACAACCGATGTCAACGACTTTATCAGCAGGTTGAATGGCTGCTGCTTTAACGAGTTTTTGCCAAAAGGAATCGAGCCTCCCCAAAAAAATAACATTTTCAATAAAATCAATATGCTTGCTCAAAAATCCGGGAACCAACACTCCTTTTGTTTTCATAAAAAACTCGTTTTCAATTATTTATTTTCAGCAACTAAATCATTCACCAACTTACTTATTTCCTTAGCCTTGTTAAAAACCATCACATGTGTTCCATTTTTTATAACAATTGGATTTCTGATGAGTTTTATTGGAAAAGTTTTATCATCATCTCCATGTAAATGGATAATTGGTGTTTCCAGCTTTTCAGTTCCTTTCCAAATTGAAAGTTGGTAGAGTGCCCACTTGAGATATTCATTATTTTGGACACCTATCATTTTAATAAATATTTTTTTGCTTGCCGTTGAGTCATAACCGTGAAAACCAGCCCAATATCTGAATGTTTTAAGTATCCACTTTTTGCTAAAAAATCTGTGTAAACCGAGCTTTGCAATAATTTTAAAATGAAAGGGGTTTTCGTTTTTTGATTTGATGCTGGAGATAAGAATAATTTTTTTAATTGGTATTTGCATCGCAATTTCCTGGGCGATCAATCCTCCAAAAGAATGACCAATGAGCGTAATTGAATCGGAAGCATCCAGGTTTATTTTTATCAACCGTGAAACATATTGTTGTAATTTTTCACCTTTAAGCGGATTTATATATTCAATGTTTTCAAGATTTTTTGAAGGTAGCTCCAATCTGCTAAAAATCTCTTTATTAAAGCCCAAGCCTGGAATCAGATATATTTTATCAGCCATTTTTCTACGTTTTCAATAATACTATCCAAAAGGCAATGCCATATTTTGGCAAATTTTGAAAAGTTATATCAGCCTTAATTTCATATTCTGCATAAAACAACTAGCCAGCTTTGTTGTGTGGCTAGCCAAGGTTTTTTTTGTAATCGCTGGTGTCCACTGCTATCCATTGGGTAAAAATCAAAGGTATGATTTAAAAACAGAGCTTTGTAACTGGTTCAAATTCTAAATAAAAAAACCTGCCAGATGCCAAAACAAATATCAAACAAATATGAGGAAACGGTTGCTGTCTCTAAAAGTTTTTCTCCAATAATTTCGATTTTGAAAAAAGCTTTTCCGGAGCTTACTTTTGACGTTAATTATCGAAGAAATTCATTTCGTACAAAGCAATCAAAATCTGCAATTTCAATAATTGAAGGAGAACTCCAACCATCAGGTGATGTAAAAATAATGCTTTGCATAGCCGGTATTTCGGCAACTTCAAAAGTGTTGGCAGTGCGATTTTGGAAATGTCTTTCAGCCTTGGAAGGTTTGGAAATATTACCTTCTGTCAACGGGTCAAACGACACCCAGGAGCTTTGGATTGCTTATACCATTGATCCTTCTCAGCTTGGTTTCATCCAACAACCGCTGCTTCAAAAAACTATGGCAGACATAAAGGCCCTAGCCGTTTTTTTAAAAGAATCAAATGAAGTAGCTCTGGCTCCAGAGTTTGCAAAGATGGTTGATTTATATGATAAAATCAGCTATCAATTTATCAAACCCTTTCCTAATGAAAGTTTTGTTCTGCCTGTTGTTTTTAAAGCAATTGAGCGTGCAGTCCCAGCATTATTAGCCGGAAATCCTGTGATCATTAAACACGAGTCCCAAATTGTGTTGGAATATGTAGTAGCGGCTCTGGCAACAAAAACATGGAAAAGAGGGTATCATTTCGGGCTACTCAGGCATCTCCTAACTTACGGCCAGGTGCTGGACAGCATTGATAAAGTAACTGGCATTCCGATAATACCTTTGAATCTGTTGTTGAAGGATATTACAGGGTTTAACCTGGATCTTTGCTATAAAGCAGTTTATCAGACAGGCCGCTCGGTTGTATTTCTGACCACTGAGCTGGAAGAAAGTTATGCTCAATTCTTCAATGTTATTTCCATTGAAGAAGCAATTCCAACCGAAGACATCCTTTTAAACGGACTCTTTCAAATATCGAATGAACTGAGTGTTGAACGTATTCAAAAGCTAAGCGCTAAAGTCAATAATATCATCCATCCTTTTTATACAGATAATGAAAAAGTGATAAATGACTATATCCCTTCTTTTTGCAGGATGGTCCTCTATTTATACAAAAACGAACCACATGAATGGAAAAATAAACTAAGGGCAAACCTTTTCAAGCATTTTGAATAGGTGAAGCCAATTTTGTAAACCAAATTTTTAATCATGATTTTTAGTATTAGAATTAAAAAAGAATTTGATAAGGCGCACAGCGATGACCTTATCCAAATGCTTCCGGCCGGTCGAGGAGAAATCCCTTTGGTCATTCAAAAATCAAAGCTGATCGTGACTGCATTAGCAATAACCAGCGGACAGGTGTTACACTTATCCGGTTCAACCGGAACTGGCAAAACCAGTTTTTTGAACGCGCTGATTTTTGAACCCAGAAACTGGAAGTATTTGTGTAGAAATCTTGGCCTGCTTTATAAGCCGTTGCGTGTATTTACGCATAGTGCAGTAGGGTTTGAAAGTCCCGCTGAGTTATTTTACCGCAGGGCGATTAACGAAAATGGAACTTATGATGAACCTTCCAACCTTTTAAGAGACCTGAAAAGACTACAGCGAAAATATGATGACTATTACAATGTAATATGGATTAGTGAAATGCTCCGAATGCCACCAACTGTGCAAAATGCTTTTGTTGAGCTAATCAATCAAAAAATCTTTGATTCAAAAGGAAATGTCATCGGTTCTAAAAAAATAGCCTGGCTTTTTGACAGTAATTATCAGGCTGCTCAAGACGAAAATTTATACTTCGAACTGAGTCAGTTTGATGAAGCATTAAAAGCAAGAAATACAGTCAATCTGACCTTTGACTATCTGGATATTCACCAGGAAGTCGAGGTACTCAAAAAATTGCTCAAAGATCAGTTTGAAAGCGATTTCTCAGAAATTCTGATTATCAAACTTGTTGAAATTTCAGCAGAAATCCGAAAGGAAAAACTCCAGGGCAAATATCCAACGCTACCGATGCCTACCTTCCGACAGTATATGGGATTTTTTCACCTTGCAAAAGCGCAGAAACTTACCGAAGAAACTTTGTTTGATGTAACGATCTTTGGTTTTGCCTCAGAAAGTGATCAAGAATCCCTGAAAGAAATTTACCTCGACACAACTCGAAAATATGAGTACGAAGAGATTGAGTAATTGAACCTTTTAAAAACATACGATATGAAAAAATATAGAATGACAAACGTGAATTTCTACACCAAAAAAAACTGGGAAGGGATTCAAATGCGAAATGGTTTTGACAACAATTTTGGACACAGAATGTACAAATCGCGAAGACTGTTTTACCAAAAATGTAAGGAAAAACAACTCGCTGTCGCTGGAATGTTCAACCGTAAAGAGCTAATGGCAAAACCTCAGTTAGCTCCGTTTTTTCTTTTCTCTGGCAACGAGCTATCCGCCGATACAGCCATCGGCTGGACAATTTTTTTGGAATACCAAAAGCAAGCTGCGGCTGTCGGACATCAACCTTTTGTAGAAATTGAGCAATTTTTAAAAAAGCACTATCTGGGATTTCATTTTGGATCAAAAATCATGGAAAAGCTGTCCAAGGCCATTGCTGAAACTTTGCAAATCAAACTTGCTCTGGTGGTTTTGTCGAGAAAAAACCAGTTTGAAGAAGTCGAAATCTACCGTGTAATGACTTGTAACCTGATGGATCCTACGCTCTATTCAAGCATCGAGCAAACCTTGAGATGGTGCATCTTGTACGATGATATTTTGCCGGATAGCCTGAATAAAAAATTGAATCCCGGCATTTGCGAATTATTTGAATTGTTAAGGAAGGTCAACGCTCCCTACCTTTTTGAATTGAAACAGCTAAGTGATGTAGATTTTCTTTATCTGGGGAAACGATGGGGGCAGGACCTTTTGAAAGCCATTTCAAAATCCTATGTGAGCAATGATCTGGGGCTTACAGAGATGAAGTCTTATTCCAAAAAAGATAATAGCCCGACCGTTCCGGTAACAGTCGCAGAATCAAAAGACCATTCATCGAGCTTGTTGCCATATATCAAAGCCGAGGAAATCGAAGAAGCTTTGGGTAAAGACGAAATGGAGAAAATGAAAAAACTCACCACTGACCTTTACGAAGCTGCTGAAACCCCAAAACTTTGGGAAACTCCCAAGCCGGACCAGATCGCATTTAAAATAATCAATCCTTTTGAAGAAGTTTCAAGCTTTCAGGGGGAATTGCAGGATGGCGATTATTTTGAAATTGAAGATGAAAACGGGAAGTTGCTTTCAGCAGAAGTACTGGAAGAAAGCCTTCCCGTATCCAATGACCAGACGGCCATCGCTCAGATACAATATCATGCGGAACCTATCACTGAAGAGTTGGATAAGATCATCTATAACAACTCGGAAAAAACGGTTTTGTATAAAATTTCAAATAGTGCCAGGAGTTTTCAAAACAACCTGCTTCCGCTTTACAAAGTAAAAGATCTCATTTATAAAAAAACAATTTTAAATCATCGCGATTCCAAAGGAAAACCGGTTGTCGTGCTCATGGTTGATATGAGCGGTTCGATGAAGGGGGCTCCTTTGGAGTGTACCAAGATCATCACTGCTGCCTGGAGCGAACATAAGGACATTAAGCTGCTTGCAGGAGCCTATACAACGGCGGCTTCGCCTCATGGAACAAGGGCCATTGTTCGGTGGATTTATCACCCAAAGAACACTATGGGAGCTACGCGAAATGAAAGTCTCGGCAGAATTGTATCGATATCTGATATGAGCCTGGGAGGTAACGAAGATGCCGCTGCTTTGTTTAAGATTTTGTCAGAAGTCCGAAAAATGGCATCCTCTATGGACAAAGTTTACCTCATTCATCTGACAGACACCGGATTCTGCAAATCATTTAAAAATTCCAGCAAATCAGCCAGTAGCGAGATCGACACTGTTCTCAAGCATTTCAAACAACGTATTTTCAGAAACCGGCTGCATGTCACGCTGGTAGCGCTGGCGAATTCAGTCACTCAGTATGACATGGTGGATGAGCTTTGTCAGATACCATCCAACATCCACCAGGACTATCTCGGTATTGCTAAAACTATAAATGAAACTTTAGGAAAAACGATTTCGAAAACTTTTAAATGATGTTTTATGAAAAAGAAATTGAAATTTCAAAAACGCTTTCACAGGAAAAAAAGGTCAAAATCGCCAGAGGTAACTCTGGCGCCTTTTTTACATCGGCTTCGAAGATTTGACGGAATAAAAGAGCAATTATTGAAAGGTCACTTTTATCGAAGCAACCTTCGCGAACTACAAATGTTGCTGGACAAGCCATTTGCCAGGTTGTCAGAGGATTACGAAGGTGATTATGTCAATCTCAAAAAGCCCAGGCTGATCAAAGAGTGGATTTACGATGAGGTTGGAAGCCAATACATTTTGGACATTCGCTACAAAAACCAGTTTCCATCCTATCTTCTCGTAAAGGTGATGAATGATTATTGGTTAAACGCATTTTTTGTACAAGAGATCATTTATGCCTCTCCGGATTATCCCATTTTTGATGACCGGATTATCCCATTGCGAATTTGGGGGCATGAACGATCAGTGATAAGGCTGGACCGTTTTTATGGAACAATCGACAATGCTCAACAGCGATTGTTGGGCTTGATTCTTACAGCAGCATGGCAGCAAAAAGAAGACTTTTTGGTTTATTATTTTTTCCCGGAAGATTCGCCTTACAGGCAGTTAGTTGAACTTACTTCGCTAATTAAAAACACACAAACAGCAGCATCGAGAGATCTTGCAAATGCTGCCATGAGGTTTTTTGAGCCAAATGGCTGTTATCCGCAAAAAGTACTGCTGGATTGGTTTAAATTTTTAATTTCAGCATCCGGATCGGAAATCGAAGAAAAAGAAAAAGAAATCAGATTGGCCTTTTACAGGATTAAGCGGGCATGGAAAAGCATATTTTTAAATATTCCAGTGTCCCTTTCAAAAGGTCATCCAGAGCAAGAAATCTGGAAATGGTGTTATGCCAATTACTGGCAATTGAATGCCACCAACCTGAAAGATGACATACTTCCTCACAAAGCTGTTCAAGATGGCATAAACCATCTTGAACAAATTGCAAAGGAGCAAGTTAAAGCATTATTTACTGAAGTACCTTCTTCGTTGATGTCCATTCAGTAAAGGTCTCTCGATCTGTAAACTGGATCTTTTCCGTTTTATTATAAACGGCCTGTTCGAAAAACAAACGAATGTGCTTTGGTTTTTGGTCGCCTATTTCATAAATCTCTGGGGCGACCATTTTTTTTTCAATCCGCTCGATGAAAACATCAGAGCTAACCGAATCCGATTGTTTTCCAAAGCGAAACATTTGGCCCTGGTAAATGATCGTTTTGTATTTGTTGTTAAGATCAACGCTGAGCATCATGTAAAGACGCTTATTTTCTACCGGCGTTTTCAGTGAAACAATCACGATATTATTATCGATCATGCTATAATCCAGTCTCCCTGAATAATCGTAGTTCGTTGGATTGTCAAGGTCCACTTTAATGCGGTTGCCTTCTGGTCTTATTTTCATGATAGCTTTATAAATATTTCCTGTTTTTTCGTTGAAGGAATACAAATAAAAGTCATCACAAAGGTGCTTTTTTATCAATTCAAAAGTTCTCTCCCTGACTGTATTTGTAAAAGGAAAATGGATAAAGCCATGGTCTGTTGGCTTTGTTTTCGTTCTTGGCTTTGTTGTTCCTGTATGATCTATTTTGTCTCGTATTTCATAGTTTAGTGCCATCCTTTCAAGATCCTCAATGGTTTTCCCCAAAAAAAACAGAAAAGCCTCAAGGTACATGTCTTCTATTTGGACACTATCGAGATTTTTGTTATTGTACCTTCCTTTTGCTTTACGCAAAACTTCTCCGTTAAAGACATGCCTGCCTTTATTGTCATCCCATTGAAACCTTTTAAAATCAAAACCCTTTTCTTTTAATGCTTTGTAAACCTCAAAGGCAACACTTTTTGGCTTATTAGCTCCTAAAGCAAATCCATAGAACAAATAGTCATTCGTCCGGTTTAATCCGCCACAAAAAATGTCAGCTTCTTTGATTATTTCTTCGTGTAGTACGTAACCTGTTTTTTTATTTAAATTTACCATCATAACCCATCCAAGTTTTTAGACATACCTTTGACATCCATCAAAAAGTACATCGATGTTAGAAAATAATAAGGCGGCCTTAATCTAAACGAACCTTCAATTTAAGACTAAAATCATTAAGGTAAAAGGTACATTTTGTATAAACCCTACATATTTCCAAACTTTAACATATTTTCCAGAGACAAGCCTTGAAAGGATTCAAATAATATGTTTCTAACTCAGAAGTCTGAACTTTTTTATAGGATAGAAAAAATTTATTTCAATCTTTAATGAAACATTAGGCTGTTTGATTTCTTCTGAATAGCCAAAACAAAATCAAAACAGCTCCCAGAGCAATCAAACCATAACCCATCCATCCACCAAACGATGCTCCGGAACTTACCGGCTCCATATTCCCCAGCGGAATCAACCCGGCCCAGTAAAACGGATGAGCTTCGAGGTGGGAATTTTGTTCGATGTAATCCAGTTTGGCTTTGCGTAAGGCAGCATCTTTGTCCATGCCGGATTTGATATTTTGGTAAAATGGCAGCATCAGGTCTTTGGTGTTTTCATCGCTGACACTCCACAAGGTGGTGATGATGCTCTTTGCTCCGGCGTAGGAAAAACCACGGGCGAGACTTACCACGCCTTCTCCGCGTTGCAACTCTCCAAGTCCCGTCTCGCAGGCACTCAGCACCACCATATCGGCGTTGAGTTTCATATTGTACAAGTCTCGCACGTAGAGGAATTCGTTTTCCAGCGAATCTTCAATTTCTGTGAACGCCAGGTAGGAATAATCGCTTGCTTTGTCATTCGCTTTGCCATGAGTGGCGAGGTGGAGAATGTTGTAATTTTCGGCAAGTTGGGTAAAGTTCTCTTCTGTGGCTGATTCCCCCAAATAAATTTCACCGCCCAAAAGTGCCTGAATTCCTTCTACCTCAGGAACACTAAACTGCAAAGGCCCCAATCCGCTTCTACGCGCATCCACACTGGCCAGCAACTGGTCATCGGACTCAAAAGATGGTGCGAAAGCCAGCAAGCCTTTCGAAGCTTTAGTCTTTTTGCGTTTTAATTCCATTAAAAAAGTAGCGGAATAACCGTAGCTGATTTGATGGTCTT
>JANQFJ010000319.1 GCA_028277915.1 Saprospiraceae bacterium | reverse complement strand
ATAAATATATGCTGATGGAAGATTTAATGGATACGGTACCAACGGAATTATTGGAAGGACCTCGATTGGAACGAAAAATCCCGGATGTGTTGAACTATGATGACATCCAAAAAATGCTGGACTCCATTGACCTCAGCGAGCCACATGGTGTCCGAAATCGTGCTATGCTCGAAACCCTTTACGCTAGTGGTTTGAGGGTAAGCGAACTGATCAATTTGAAATTGACCAATGTTTACTTCGATTTAGGTTTAGTGAGGATCATCGGTAAAGGAGACAAAGAGCGGATTGTTCCCATCGGAGAAGATGCACTCAAACACATTCGTCTGTACATTGACGGAGTACGGAGAAGCCAAATGAACATCCATCCTGAGCATGGAAATTTTGTTTTTTTAAATCGAAGGGGCAAAATGCTTTCTCGGGTAATGGTTTTCATGATCGCCAAAGAAGCAGCCCGTAATGCAGGGATCAAAAAAAACGTCAGTCCTCATACTTTTCGACATTCTTTTGCCACGCATCTCATCGAAGGAGGAGCCGATTTGAGGGCAGTTCAGGATATGCTGGGACATGAGTCCATTGTCACCACTGAAATTTATACCCACCTCGATACCGAATACCTCAGAGAAACAATTTTGAATTTTCACCCAAGAGGCAGGCTTTAAAACTTTTGTTAAACTGAAGAAGGTTTATATTTGCGGCGGAAATTCAGGGTTTATGGTTTGGAGATTATGGTTCGCGGTTCCTTGTTCTTTCGTCCTCCATCTCCCCAACTTCCTACTTTAGTTAGTGGTTTATTGTTTTATGAGATGAGGATAATTTTAATACTTGGCGGGCTGAGTGTCTCGATTTTTTACCGTTAGCCTGTTTTCTGAAAATGTAGATTTCTTACAATTTGAAAAATAGAATATTTATAGCGATAGTTTATCTTTTTTTTTATGCGTGTGCAAATATAGGCTCGCCGTCTGGTGGCCCAATAGATGAAACACCTCCTTTGCTGGATACGCTCCGTTCTACGGAAAACTTTCAGACCAATTTCAAAAAACAACGGATTGTTTTGGTATTTGATGAATTTGTAGATTTGAAAGATGTGTTCAACCAGGTAGTGGTTTCTCCTCCCTTGGCCAAGCGTCCGATAGTTACAAAGAAAAAGAGAACGGTTCGATTTGATTTTGATGAAGATGAAGTGTTGCGCCCCGAAGCCACTTATACCATCAATTTCGGTGAAGCAGTTCGTGATTTCACCGAAGGGAATGCGGTGCCTGATTTGCGTTTTGTTTTTTCAACGGGTAATTTTATTGATTCACTCGAAGTCAATGGAAAAATTGTTGATGCATTGACAGGCGAACCCTCTAAGGATGTTTTGATGATGCTTTATGACAATCTTTCAGATACAGTTGTCCGAACAGAACGTCCGTTTTATTTTGCAAAAACGGGAGAAGACGGGCAATTTAAAATAGGAAATGTAAAGTCAGATACTTTCAAAATTTTTGCACTTTTTGACAGCAACCTCAACTATCTCTATGACCAGGAGAGCGAACTGATTGGCTTCTCAGAAAATAATATTATCCTGAACGGCGACAGCAACTTGATTTTACCGACTATTCGCCTTTTTCACGAAAATCCACCTTTAAAAATTATTGAAAAAAAAGCACAATCCGGTTTGGTGAAATTGACCTTCAACCAGCAACCACGTGAGATAGAATTTGAAGTACCTGAAGATTTGGAAAAGATAAGTCATGAATACGAACTGGATACCATAAAAGTTTGGTATGATTGGGAAGGAACCGAAGAATGGCAGCTTTTTATAAACAGGGATACTTCGTTTTTTGATACCATAGAGGTGAAAACAGTGGGGAAAGAAACTTTTTTAAAGAAAAGAAAACTAAAACCATTGGTGAATCAGAGAAAGGTGGCGAAGATCAACCCGACCAAGTTTTTTTCAATTGAACTAAACCATCCCATTGCAATTGTGGATACTGCTAAAATAAATTTTTTGGAAGACTCTGTTTCAATGCCAATTAAACCGGAAATTAGTTTTGATCAACGTGAACTGACATTTAAATATCGCTGGAAAGAAGACTCGTTGTACCAAGTGCAAATATTGCCAAATGCATTAACGGATATTTACGGCCTGATGAATGCAGATACCATAATTCGTGATTTTAAAGCAGCCATGTTGAAAGACTTTGGAAATATGCTTATGGCGATCAATGGATTGGATAGTTTGAACCATTATGTGATACAATTGTATTCTGAAAATAATAGTATTTTGGTAAAGGAATTTCAAATAAAGGATTCGAAGGAGTTTAAAACAAATCTTAACACCTTATCCCCTGGAAAATATGAGATAAAGATTATTACAGATTTGAACGAAAATGGACGATGGGATACCGGCGATTATGATAAAAAATTACAACCAGAGCCAATATTTACAATAAAAACAAAAGATCTAAGAGCAAATTGGGACATTGAGGAAGAGATCACGTTGATTGATTAATCGAAGCAACGTATGTGTTGAATTATCGTTAAAATAGAATAAATAGAAGACGCACAAAAGATGAAATTAATCGCAGAGGAACTGATCAAAATATACGGACGACGAAAAGTGGTCAAAGGTGTTTCTGTACAAGTTGACAGAGGGGAAATCGTTGGTCTACTAGGTCCGAACGGAGCAGGTAAAACAACTACGTTTTATATGGTTGTAGGTTTTATTAAACCCAATGGAGGGAAGGTTTTTTTGGATGATACCGACATCACCGATCTTCCAATGTACAAACGCGCTCAAAAAGGGATAGGTTATTTGCCACAGGAGCCATCGGTGTTCAGAAAACTGAGTGTTGAGGATAATATAAAAGCAGTGCTCGAAATGACAAATCTGAGCAAAGAAGAACAACGCGATAAACTGGAATCTTTGATCGAAGAATTTGGCCTGGAAAAAGTGAGAAAGAGCTTTGGTGATACCCTTTCGGGTGGTGAGCGGCGACGGACTGAAATCGCAAGAGCCCTCGCCACTGATCCTAGTTTTATATTGCTCGATGAGCCTTTTGCAGGTATCGACCCGATCGCAGTTGAGGATATTCAGTCGATTGTTGCGAAACTGAAAACCAAAAATATTGGCATCTTGATTACCGACCACAATGTTCAGGAAACACTTTCGATTACAGACAGAGGGTACCTCATGTTTGAAGGGAGTATTTTAAAAGCAGGCACGGCAGAGGAATTAGCCGCTGACGAAATGGTTCGGAAAGTGTATCTTGGTAAAAACTTTGAATTGAGAAAAAAAGTGATTGATGTTGATAAATAGATCATTTTATATCATTTTAATTGTAATAACCGGCCTGCATTTTTCCTGTATCGAGAAACAACCCCTCTACCTCAATTCTACACAACTGAAACTCGTAGATACTTTAGCAAAACACCAGATCATACCATTGCGGGCCGAGCTGGATAGCCTTTGCGAATTGCGTTTTGAAGAAGAAGTAAAAAGAGCAACGGACTCCATTGTGATCGAAAGGATTCGGGAGATCAACAAAAAAATGGTACGATGAAAACGCACAAAAAATTATTTCTTTGTTTGCTTGGAATCACGATGATAGTTTCATCGATGGGATTCCAAAAAAAGAAATCAAAGGAAACCGAAATTCAGGAACTTATCGATATTAAAGTTGCTGAAAAAGTGGAAGCTTATCGAATCAAGAGATTAGCAAAATGCCGCGAAAGAATATTATCCAGAGCAGGAGAATTGGCGGATTCGATAATTATGGCTGCGGCTACCAAAAGCACAGTCATTGATTCAGTTGCGCAACCAATTCCTCCAGATCGACCTGAACGACCGGAAATTAAACGCCCTCTTGATACTACACCTGTTGTTCCGTTTTTTCCGGTTGACAGTTCTAATTAGCGCCGGGCTAATGTCTCTTTGTAATATTCCTGCAATTTTCTATCAAGCTGTTTGACGACTGCATTTGCATCTCTTTTGATCGCTTTTTTTGGAGAAAAAATTCTTCCTAAGACTAGCCAAAAATTGTTGACTCTCACATAATAGGGAAAAGGAGAAGGCACAATGTCAAAACGACGATCCATAATAATTAGCGCTTCCATGCCAGTTCGGGTTGAAGTATCTAAAACTCCTTTATACACTATAAAAAATGAATCCTGAGTGATCGTAACATTAGGATCAATTTCCAGTTTGTCGTTATAAAAGATACCACTTTTTTGCCCTTTTTTTAACGTTACACTTGATGTGTCAGGCATAAAATATATCGCAGAAAAAGTATAATGATTGTTAAATGCTGCTACCGTTGCTGTATTATACTCGTCTCTTTCTTTGATGGTGGTTTCCAACTCTTTCTCTAACTTTTTCCTTTCATTTCCATTAAGATCTGGTTTTGTCAAAAGCTCCTGAATTTTTTCAATTTTATTGCGTTTGGTTTTCAGGCGCAGGACAAGCGCTCCATCTTTAAGTGCCATAATCGCCTGCTCCGCTTTTGCTCGATTCTTTTTGCCTTTAATGATTTGAGCCTCCAATGCAGGGGTAAAAAATAAAATCAATGACAAAATTAAAAACCATTTTTTTTGAACACTTTCAATCATCTGCATATTTTTTAGTTAAACTTATTTTAAAGATATGTATTTGATTATCAATCAAGTCATTAAATTTGTGGATTAATTAAAAAATTTAAGAAATTTGGAGGCTGTTTTACAAACATTTTAAGCATTTTCGCATTCTTTAAAAAATATTTTCCGTTCCTTAAATGACAAACGAAATTCAAATGCAAGAATCAGTAGATATTGAAGCGATTAACCAACAAATTTATATCGAAAGCGCTTTTGTTGAAAAGTTAAACGAAGCAACTTCGCAGGTTATCGTTGGACAAAAGTACATGATCGAAAGATTAATGCTTGGTTTGCTCGCCAAAGGGCATGTACTCCTCGAAGGTCTTCCAGGCCTTGCCAAAACATTGGCTATCAAAACATTGGCAACGGCCATTCACGCCAAGTTTAGCCGGATACAATTTACTCCTGATCTTTTACCTGCTGACATTATTGGAACGATGATTTATAATCCGAGTAAAAATGAATTTACTGTACGGAAAGGGCCAATTTTCGCTAATTTTATATTAGCGGATGAGATCAACAGGGCACCCGCAAAAGTTCAAAGTGCCTTGCTGGAAGCAATGCAGGAACGCCAGGTGACCATCGGAAAGGACACTTTTAAACTGGAAGAACCTTTTCTCGTTCTAGCCACTCAAAACCCTATCGAGCAGGAAGGTACCTATCCTTTGCCGGAAGCACAGGTGGATCGCTTTATGCTAAAAGTGAAAATCGATTATCCTAACAAAGAAGAAGAAAGACAGATTATCCGGCTCAACTTATTGGGTGATAGTTTTGAAAAGATTGAAGCGGTGACTACACCTGAAGAAATTCTCAGAGCAAGAGAAGTCGTCCGGAAAGTGTACATGGACGAAAAAATCGAACAATACATCATTGATGTGGTTTTTGCTACTCGCCAACCGAACGATTACGGCCTGGTTGATTTGGCTCCGCTCATCAATTACGGAGGCTCTCCACGTGCAAGTATCAATCTGGCTTTGGCTTCAAAAGCTTATGCTTTTTTAAAACGCCGTGGTTATGTTATCCCCGAAGATGTGCGAAGCGTTTGCCACGATGTACTTCGACACCGTATCGGACTGACTTACGAAGCCGAGGCAGAAAATGTCACTCAGGAAGACATTATCAACCAGATTTTAAATACTGTTGAAGTACCTTAAATTTTTGAAAAAATAACGTATGATTCCGAAGTGTATGAAAAGATTTTTAGGATTTGTTTTTTTTCTAGTGAGTTTTTCATTTTGTATAAATGCTCAAAATTCTTTCGCGGAAAAAACAGTTAATAGCTTTTTCCCAAAAGCAAAGAAAATTGAATGGTTGGAACATTATAAAGGACGAATCGATGGGACTCACCAAATTGCCGTCACTTTGGCTTATGATGGAAAATCCCTGAAAGGATTATTGATTTATTTAAAAAGTAAAGAACTTTTCAGACTCGACGGTGTACTCAAAGGAAATGAACTGACCATGCTTGAAGTGGATGAAAACGGGACGATCACCGGGCAGATGGAAGGGTATGTCGAGGGAAAAAACATTGAGTTAAGTTGGAGCAATATCGATGACAGGATTGGTAAGTCAGTTTTTTTGACCCAAAATCCGAAGACGGAGCGGCTTGAAACATCCTGCGGGAAAAACAAATGGATTCGGGTTTATAAAGGAATTATTTTCGGTGAAAAGGTGGATCTGGTTTTACAAAAGTATAACCAAAACCAACTCAAGGGAACAGCGTATTTTGAAAACGAAAATAAAAGCTATGACTTGAGTGGAGAAGTTTATGATCATGATGATGTAAAAATCCAATTTAAAGACGACAAAAAACAGTTGAAAGGCGAATTGGAAGGAATTATTAAAAATGAATCCAGCATTTCAGCGAACTTTTTTAGCAATAAAGGCCAGCGATCTCCCACACTTTTCATGGTCGAAGAGACACTTGAAGTAGATTGCATCGAGTATGCAGATTACACTTCTAGCTATGATATCACATTCCCAAAGGTACTACATAAATCCTTTAATCAATGGATGGAGAACATGGCTGATTTTTGGGAAAAAGATTGTCAGCAACATGCTTTTGAAGCCGGAAGAGGAAATGCTTCAAAAGATCCTAAGCTGCGTTCTTCGATCCAGGCCAGTGCCTGGAGTGAAGTGGATTTTTATGACGAAAATTTTATAAGCGGATTTTTGACATTTGAAAATACCTGGACCGATGAAGTGACTGAAAAGTCGTTTAATTATGATTTTAGGGCAAGTAGCGAAATTGGATTGGATGATATTTTCAAAGAAGGATTTGATTACCAATCATTTGTTTTTGAATATCTGGATCGGGAAATAGATCGACACCAACTTTATCATGACTATGAATTTAGAAAATGGTTGTCAAAACAAGACTTTTCGATTTTTTTGATCCACAAAGATGGCTTGGCATTTTGCACTTCATTTAGTAG
>JANQFJ010000291.1 GCA_028277915.1 Saprospiraceae bacterium | reverse complement strand
ATTTCCACTCCCGTGAGTTTAAAATTACAATGTCACAATTTTAAACATCACGAAAATGCAACAAAAGGAAAGGAGAACCGTCTAAAGATTGCGGAGATATACGCATCATTTTTTTAAAATCCAAAATTAAAAATCACCTAATTTTAAACAAAAACACTGTATTTCAGCAGTTTACAATTTAACTTAATTCAAATATTGCTTTTTGAAAAAAGTTAATTCATCTGACAATTATTGCAGATATAATATTTTATGAAATGCGGTAATTATAAATTAAAACGCGTATATTTGCGGAGTTTTTTCAAACACATTTTATTAACATTATTCAAAAGTAATTATTTAAGATGGCGGGGAAAGGAATTATTAAGTTTTTTCTTGTTGTGCTAACGCTATTCTGTGCTTTGCAATATTTCTACATGTACCCAACATATGGAGTGGAAAAAGATGCAAAAGAATATGCTACAACAAAATCAGCGAATGCACCGGAAGATCAAAAAAACTCAGTTTTCAAAGCAGCTGAAACTCGTTATTTGGACTCCATGTCCAGTGAAGTTATTTTCAGTGTTCCTTTGATTAAAGATTATACTTACGATGAATTGAAAGCGGCACAGTTGGCGCTGGGTCTGGATCTCAAAGGTGGAATGAGCGTAGTATTGCAAGTTGATTTAAGAGAATTGATCCAGGTGCTTTCTGATAATAGCACTCGGCTTTCTTTCAAAAATGCACTGGACAAAGCAAGTGCCGCACAGCAAACTGCACAATCAGACTACGTTACTTTATTTGCTAATGCCTTCAAAGAAGAGGCTGCAGGTAAAGAAAAACTGGCTGATATATTTTCAAGAGGAGTGCTGAGAGAAGAAATCGACTTCGAAACTTCTGATGATAAAGTAGTTGCCTTGCTCCGTCAAAAAGCGAACGAAACAGTATCTCTTACATACCAAAGATTGAAGGATCGTATTGACGAACTGGGTGTTGTTCAACCCAATGTATCATTGGATGCAGCTCGAGACCTCATCATCGTCGAATTGCCTGGCATTACCAATCCTGAACGTGCTCGATCATTTCTACAATCTACCGCAAAACTAGAATTTTGGGATGTTTACCGAATTAGTGATGCCGGGGTAGAAAAAGCTTTCAGAGATGCAGATACAAAACTGAAAAAACTGATCAATAACGATACCACCGAAGTTGTGGTTGAAACGGAGTATAGAATTGATACCACATATGTAATTGATTCACTTGGAAACCAAACAACCGAAATTGCAAGTATTGATTCTGTTGAAATTGGAAGTTCCCAGGATCCACTTGCCGACCAGGGTCCATTATATTCTGTACTGAATATGAATTCTGCTATCGGCGGTCAAACCCGGTTTTATCCGGCTGTAATGGGTATTGCCAAAAAGAATCAAAAAGATATTATCGATGGATACCTTTCAAATCCAGCTGTCAAAGTATTGTTTCCTCGTGACCTCGATTTTCGTTGGGCGTTAAAACCAGCGGATAATTACTCGGAGGATAATGCTTTTATAACAGAAGACAGTTATGAGCTTTATGCCATTAAAAAAGTACGCGGTAAAGATACTGCTCCACTTGAAGGAGATCATGTGACTAATGCTGCGGCATCTCCAGACCCTCAAACCGGAGAAATTCAGGTTTCTTTGAGAATGGATGGAACCGGTGCAAAAATCTGGGGAGATATGACCACTAAAGCTTATAACGACGGTCAAAGAGAAATCGCTATTGTCCTCGATGACAAAGTCGTTTCAGCACCTGGATTAAGAAACGGACCAATCCTCGGAGGAAATTCTTCAATTACTGGTGGATTCTCTATGCAGGAAGCAGAAGACCTTGCAAAAATTTTACAGATTGGAAAACTACCTGCTAAGACTCAGATTATTCAAGAGTCTTTGGTTGGACCGTCATTGGGAGCTGAAAACATCAATCGAAGTATCAACTCTCTTATGATTGGTTTTGGAATAGTATTGCTTTTTATGATTTTGTATTACAGCACTGCTGGTATTGTTTCCATTTTAGCATTATTCCTAAATCTATTCTTCATTTTTGGATCATTGGCCTCGCTTGGTACTGTATTGACACTACCTGGTATTGCAGGTATCGTTTTGACTATAGGTATGGCCGTGGATGCCAACGTGATCATTTATGAAAGGATCAGAGAAGAACTCAGAGAAGGTAAAACGCTCTTGATGGCGATCCGTGATGGTTTTCAACACTCCTACTCTGCCATCATTGACGCCAACGTTACGACTATTTTGACAGCAGCCGTTTTAGCCTACTTTGGAATGGGACCGATCAAAGGTTTTGCGGTTGTTTTGATTATTGGTGTAATTTCATCACTCTTCACAGCCGTTTTAGTTGGACGAATGATGATCGACTGGTGGACGCAAAATGATCGACCTCTTGGGTTCTGGTCAGGAATCTCCAAAGGCGCATTTGCAAACATGAAAGTTGACTGGCTGGGTAAGAGAAGAATAGCTTATATCTTTTCATCAATAATTATAATTATCGGAATTGGATCATTCTTTACAAGAAGCTTCGAATTAGGAGTAGATTTTAAAGGTGGCCATTCGTACAATGTACAATTTGAAGAAAATCTGACAGTTGATGCAGATGCTTTGCGTACCGAATTGACTACTGTTTTTGATGGTGCACCCGTTGTAAAAGCAGTAAGTACTGGCAATGCCTATAATATAACAACGAGTTACTTGATTAATGACACCAGAGATGAGGCGGATAGCTTGGTACTTGAAAAATTATACCAAGGTGTTAATGCTGCAGTGGGAGGTTCTTTGAATAAAGAACTATTCAAAAACCCAGATGCGGAAGGAACCCATATTACACAATCCAGTAAAGTAGGTCCAACAATCGCCGGTGATATTAAAAGAAGCTCGGTTTATGCAACCATTTTTGCATTGCTTTTTATCTTCTTATACATTTTTGCGCGATTCAACAAATGGCAATATAGTCTTGGTGCTGTTGCGGCATTGTTCCACGACGTACTTTTTGTGCTGAGTATTTTCTCTTTAGGACATGGATTTCTTCCGTTCTCGATGGAAGTTGATCAAGCCTTCATTGCTGCAATTCTGACTGTTATTGGTTATTCGATCAATGATACCGTTGTAGTATTTGACCGTATCAGGGAGTTTATGAATGCATACACCAAACGAAGTAAAACTGAAGTTATCAATATGGCTGTCAACAGTACTGTTAGCCGTACTGTCATTACTTCATTGACTACCCTTTTTGTGATCCTGATTTTATTTGTTTTCGGAGGTGGAAGTATTAAAGGATTTGCATTTGCTTTGTTGGTTGGTGTTATTATCGGAACCTATTCTTCTATTTTTATTGCAACTCCTGTGATGTCAGACTTATCCGGTGAGTTAAAACCTAAAGAATCTAAAAAGAAGAGCTTTTCAAAAGCTGCAAAAGTTTAATTGAAAAATATCTTAAAAATAAAGAGTCGTTAGAATAAGTTCTGACGGCTCTTTTTTTTGCTCCAAAGAAATTTCCATTCACACTTTCTGGCATATTTCTTGAAACTTATTCGGTAAGTTTTGGTTAAAAAATTGTAAGATTCGTTTCTAAGTCCGTGTCCTCAAACTCGGACTTTTTTTTTGCTTTTTTTCAACACGATTTCCACTTTTCACACTTTCTGGCATATTTCTTGAAGCTTATTCGGTAAGTTTTGGTTAAAAAATTGTAAGATTCGTTTCTAAGTCCGTGTCCTCAAACTCGGACTTTTTTTTTGCCCTTTTTTCAGTGACTCTCACCTTAAAAAAATACGCAACAAAGAAATATACATCGGCGTTTAAATTTCGTAGCTTTCAATTCAAAAGAATTCACTTCAACAAATTTTGAATTATCATTTTTTAAATTTGCCGGTATGAACAAAACATTATTTACAATTTTTGCTTTCCTGATATTTGCCGGATGCAATTTTACTCAAAAAATTAATGATGGCAGCACTGCTTTCGAGCGAAAACAATATAAAGTCGCTGTTGATCTCTTTGAAAAGGAATATAAAAAATCAAAGAGCAGGGTTGAAAAAGGGAAAATTGCTTTCTTCATGGGAGAATCGTATAAAAACATGAACAAAAGCAAGCAAGCGATCGAATGGTATCTTACTGCTTATGAAAATTCCTATGGTGTCGATGCTTTAAAAGAATATGCCTTTGCGCTGAAGAGAAATGAGCAGTACAAAGAAGCTATGGAAGCTTTTAAAAATTTGGGTATCGAAATTGGTAGTCCTTATGAATACCGTCGCGAAATCACTGCCTGCAAACAGGCGCTGAACTGGAAAGAGGAAGGAAATAACGCCGAATTTACAGTAAGCCTTGCGAATTTTAATACTTCAGATGCTGATTATTCTCCCACTTTGTATCAGGATGACCAACTGGTTTTTACTTCGGATCGAAACAACAGCTTAGGTGACGAAAAATACAATTGGACTGGAAATAATTTTTCTGACCTTTTCATTGTCAATAAAAATTCCAATGAAATTGAATCTTTCAAAGAACCAATCAATACTCCCAACAATGAGGGAACAGTGAGCTTTAATGAAGATTATACAGAAATGTATTTTACACGTTGTTTCAACAATGATAAAAAAGCAGATAATTATTGCGCTATCATGATGAGTCGTTATGAAAATGATAGTTGGAATGCGCCTGTAAAAATTAAATTCTTCGAAGAAGAAAATGTCAATTATGGAGATCCATCCATCTCAAAAGATGGGAACACTTTGTATTTTTCAGCCAATCATCCTGAAGGCTGGGGTGGTCATGACATTTACACAGCCAAGAAAACTTCTGAAGGCTGGGGAACACCAAAGTTGATGAGCAGAACTATTAATACTATTGGCAATGAACGCTTTCCTTTTATAGACGAAGACACTTTGTACTTTTCATCAGATTTTCATACAGGGATGGGAGGTCTTGATATTTTTAAAACATACAAATTAAGTGAATCAGCATGGAGTCCGGCATACAATTTAAAAGGTCCAATCAATTCGGGAAATGATGACTTTGGGTATGTAAT
>JANQFJ010000289.1 GCA_028277915.1 Saprospiraceae bacterium | reverse complement strand
AAGCGCTTGACCCACACAACTTTATTTGGAGTAATCCTTTTTATTGATTGAGAGTTTAAAATCATCCCAATAGACATTGAGCAACTTTCCAGAATTGGTTACAAAATTGATCAAGTCATCCGAAGTATATAGTTTAAAAGGATTGAAATGAGCCAATCCATCAGGGTTTGGATCATCGGGATGGTGGGTAAAGTTTTTCACATCGTGGACAATTGTTTTAGAACCATCCTCAGGAGTAACTGAAAGAACAAAACGGCCATGATCAGCATCTCCTTCCACGAAATGAATATTAATGGTCATCCATTTTTCAATTGGCACAACAAAATCTGCATTATGAAATTCCCAAAGGTAGGGCTTCTTCCATTTATCCGTTTCAGGATTGCGAATTTGACCCTTTACGGCGATACGTAATGAATCAGTTGATTTGCCCAGTTTTTGTAAATTAACCGAAATCCTGAATTGATGATCTTCACCTTTCCAATTGGCATTATTCCAAAATTCCATAATCGTCAGCCATTTTACTTTGAAAGGAGCACTTTTTACAACATTGAAGTCACTTGGCAAAAATAGTCGGATGGAATAATCAAGGGTTTTGATCTCATTGTTGTTATAAATATTTGCCTGGATTCTTCCTTTTTTTGGATTGACATTGGGATCTTTTATCCAAAATCTAAGTGCTTTATTTGACGGATTGACGGGATCTGAAGTTATTTGTGCAAGTCGTTGGTTTTTATTTCCTCCCTGGTACTGAATGTTAAAATATCCTATATTTAAATGTTGCCCCAAATCATTGTCCCAGTTATTTTTAGCATTCAGAGAATGATCAATTCCGACAATTTCAGCTGATTTGGCGCCTTGTTTTATTATTTTGGTACCTGGCTCAAAACCGGTTTGGAAAATCAATCCTGAACGCTGAGAATAGCTTAAAATAGGAAATAATAGTATAATTATAAAAGTCAGTTTATCCATGAAAAAGCCATTTTTAGCAAAACTTTGTAAAGTTTTAATATACTATCTTTTTAAATAAAATAATGGAACCTCTGGCTTTTTATGAAGTATTTAACGCTTTTTGAGTTTTCCAAATAATGAAATTAATTTATACTTCAGCGCATGAATATTGCCCAGAACAAAAAGTTCTTTTGCTCCGTCAATAATAGTGTAAGGACCAGTTTCGCTCAAAGTGTGAATTTTGTCTGAAAAATAGGTATTCGTATATGGGTTGATAACGCAGTTTTTCTCTTCTTTAAAATCAGTTTCGGATAGTTTTAAAACTTTGTTGATCACGATTCTCCCTTCCACCTTTTCAGAATAATCCATTGACGGACGAAATATCGAACCATTCTTTGTGAAAATAGACCCCGCTGGTCTTGCTGAGCGAATATCAGTTTTTACGGGATTTTTCGGGTGTTTTTGCCAATCTCCAAAAATGTTATCTGCATAAAAAATATTTAGATTGTAATGGGCACCATTGTTTTTGTCAGTTGAAAATAACCACCATTTCCCTTCATGCGAAAACAAGGTATTGTCGATTCCGGCATAACCGTCAATTAATACCTGATCTAATTTCCACTTTTTTGGAAAATCTACTGCTTTGTACAATCGAACCTGGTTGGCCTGATAAGTTTCCGGAATGCAATAAATGGATCCTTTAAATTCAAACACAAAAGGGTAAGACATGTGAAAATTTTCATCGATAACTATCCCATTATCCCTGTAAGTGTCATTCTCAAATTCAAGCGCGGCGGTTTTCCCGATTCGTTCATGAAAAAGAAAATCTTCATAAATGATGTGCAACTCTTCATTGTAGAAGAATCCAAATGGATCGGCAATAAATTTATTTTTTGGAAGGTTTGGAAACCATTTGACTTCAGGGAGTTTTTCAGGATTCAAAAAAGCCTGAATAGGAGCTTTCGCCACTCCGATATTCCAATAATCTGTGATAAAGAGCGTTTTGTATGCTTTTTTTAAAAGTATTTTTAGTTGCTTGAAAAAGAAAATTATCAACTCCGGATTAGTAGGGTAGGAGTGCTGCTTATCATTCGAAACTGGTGACAAATTATTCAAATTCTCAAATTGACTATTTCGGATATCCACACAAAGCTGCAGTGGCCAGCCTGAACTGGCGAAATGGATTTTGTCAATATTTTTTGGATAAAAAAGTTCTGTTTTCAGAAATCCACTTTTTAGGTTGATCTCTTTTGCTGGATTATCTGACAACCTTTGTAAAACAGCTCCAGTTACAAATTCCTCGTTATAAATCTCCCAAAAACACGGTGTGTTCCCTCGATATTTTTCAGGATCACCGTGGCTAAAGGTCCATATTCCATGTTTTGCACCGTTAAATATTTCTCCTTTTAAAGTTCCAAAACCAAATTTTAGAATAAAATCAAGCTTTTGGCTTTTGATTTCCTGCAATTCATTTTCATGGAAATATTCAGCGCCATTTTCTTTGATCGTTGGCTGGCATTTAATTGAGAATGTTTCTTTTAAAAGGCTTGAAAGATCAACTATTTTGAGTGCTTTCGACTTTTTGTTGACATATAATCGACTGAATAATTTCCAGAATAATCCAGGCTTTTTTTCAGAATTTGAAGAGGTGGGAGAAGTTGGAGTTTGTAAGTAATTTCTTGAGTCAAGGATAAACAAAGCCAGTTCTACATCCTCTTCGTTCAGTAACTTTTTGATAGTTTCAGCTTGCCATGCTGGAAAATGTAATCCATTGCACAAAATTCCAAAACGAATCTGGCCTGCTTGTTTTTTCATACAAAATTTTACAGTTTGAAAATGGAAAGATTGGCTTGTCTTAATTTCTAATTTTCCGTATTTCCTTTAATCACATCTTCATAAATGCTCTCCAGCCTTTTGGCAACCTGGATCGCTGAAAACCGTTTTTTTGCGTAGTCAGCATTGTATTTACCGATGTTTTCCATTAATTCAGGGTTGGAAAGTAGTTTTTCAAATTTTTGCTCCAAATCGACAGTGTCTTTGACTTTCACTTTTAAGCCCATTTGGCCATCTTCAAAGAAATCTTTTATTCCCCCTACGTCTGTTGTAACAACAGATTTTCCGCTGGCCATAGCCTCTAAAACACATATTGGCATTCCTTCACTGTATGAAGCCAAAACAAAAATATCGGAGTCATGTAGCGCATGCGCTTTTTGCTTTCCATCAATCCACCCCAAAAAATTGACTCTTTGAACATTATTTTCAGCTACATATTGTTTTACACTTTCCAACTCACTTCCAGTTCCTGCGATATTCAGAATCAAATGTGGATATTTTGATTGAAGGCTCTGAAAACTGTCAATGGTTTCATAAATACCTTTCGCCTTTTCAACTCTTGATAGAAACAGAATGACTTTGTTTCCATTTTTACTTGCTAGCGCGTTTGCAGAGACTGTACCATTCGTATGATTCATAATAATGTCTTCAACAACAGTGGTTTCCAGGTAAACTGGTTTATTGTAACCATAGGATTTCAATCGATCCAGAAACTCATTGGCAAGGCAGATCATAGCATCAGCTTTTCCAAAGGTAAAGTGAAAAAATGGAAGAATCTTTCGGGCAATTTTTTGCTCAAAATCCCAACGCCAACCATGCCAGTAAACTACGGTTTTGACTTTTAGCATTTTACTTATCAGTGTAAAAATACTATCTCTGAAATAGGATTTCAGATTATAAGATGTATTGATATGGACAATATCGAATTGTTCTTTTTTAAGCAGGCGGTAATACCGGATATAGTCTCCAAAAAATCGTTTGATGAAAGCAAAAGTGGACTCTTCAATGGGTTCCTGGGTTCCGTAATAGAAATAAGAAACATCATTTTTAAAATAGTCCTTTATCGCAATAAGGTAACTTTGCTTTCCTCCAGGGATAGAAAGATTTCGCGTATGTATTAGAACTTTCCTAGCCATTTTTTAAAGTGAAATTACCAGCAAATACCCTCGTAGTTTCCTGCACTGACTCCGTCTTTTATTTTGACAAGATCGATAAAATGTTTGTCCGGATACCTTGTATTTATACAATCAAATTCAGGCTCATTGTGAGAAATTACTATCACTTCCGAATTTTCAACAACATGATCCAGGTCATCAGAAATGAGTTCTGATAAATGAGGAATATGCTTATCGATGTACACTTTATTCGTACCGGTCAGTTTCGAAATATTTACATTTTTATCATAGATCAATAGTGAAGAACCTTTCCCCAGCAAGTTTTCTGCTAAATCCACAACAGGGCTGTATCGGAGGTCATCTGTTCCCTTTTTAAAACTCAGTCCCAAGATTCCGATCTTTTTGGCCCCTCTGTCAAGAACCATTTTCAACACCTTCTTTTTTTGATGCTCGTTTGAGTCCATGATGGAATTTAAAACTGGACTTTCAAGATAAAAATCATGTGCCATGGTTTTAAAAGCAGTCAAATCTTTAGGCAAGCATGAACCTCCAAAAGCAAAGCCTGGCTTGAGGTAGTACGGAGAGAGGTTTAACTGGTCGTCCATACAAAACAGTTTCATCAATTTGTGAGAATCTATTCCCAGGTTTTTACAAATATTCCCAACTTCATTGGCAAAAGAGACCTTCAATGCGTGGAATGAATTGTTGACGTATTTGATTAGTTCTGCAATTTCGATATTTGTTTCTTCGATAGGCGCATCAATACCACGATACATTTCAGCCAATACCTTCGAAGCTTTGTTGTTATCAGTACCAATGACTGTAACAGGTGGGTTGTAATAATCCTTTACTGCTGATCCCTCGCGTAAAAATTCAGGATTTGAAACCACTGCAAATGCTTGGTTGCGTTGTTTTCCGGAAGCTTTTTCAATAATTTCCCCCACCTTTTTGTTAGTACCTGGTAGCACTGTACTTCGGATGACTGCGATATGGAAGCTGTTCTTCTCAGCAATTGCTTCACCAATTTGTCTTGCAGTCTCGTAGATGGCATTCAGGTTTAGATGACCTTGAGCGTTTGAAGGTGTTCCAACACAAATTATTGAGATATTTGAATTTAAAACAGCTTCTTTGAAATCCTGAGTAGCGGATATTTTTTTGTTTTTCCAGTTTTTAGCGATAAGACTGTCGATGTCTTTTTCAATGATTGTAGGTTTTCCCTGATTGATTAGGTTTACTTTGGAAGGCATAAGGTCAACGCCAATTACATTGTGACCATTTTGTGCCAAACAAGCCAAGCTGACACAACCTACATATCCCAGTCCGAAAATTGATATGTCCATTTGTATTAATTTAAAGTTTGTTCTGATTTATTTAAAATTAGTTCTGTAATATCATCCCATTCATCGAACAGCTTTTCTCTGAAAATATCCTGTTCTTCAAATTTCATTTCACCAGTCAATATTTTTGAAATAGCGGGTACAATCTCCTCAGGGGCCAGTTTTACAAGCATATCCTTTTTAATCAAAATCTCATTTGCCGGCATGTCCCGTATTCCTGCATAAATGGATGGAACTCCAAGCATTGCCCCCTCTCTCGCCATGCTGTCACCAGATGAAATGACTACAGTACTATAATACATCAATGAATGGATATTTGTTACAGGTTCTTTAAGAATAATCCAATTTTTTGGATAGAGTGCAGTATTTTCTTTGTTTTCAAGAGAGAGTACGACCTTCCAATCTGATGGAAATTTTTCGGCAATCAATAGAATAATATCTTTATCCTGCGTGAGATAATTGGAGGTTTTTGTAGAAACCTCACGAATGAAAATGTACTTTTTGGGTTCCAAACCATAAACCTTTAAAGCAGAATCATCGGGTGAAAAATATCTTGGTGACAAATAGGACCATTCTTTGAGTGCGTTGAAAAATTTCACTCCCTTAAATTGAGTCCCAAACGGCGGCAAATAAACTTCATCAGCAGAGAATTTCAAAAAAGGAAAAACAAACTTTCTGGGATCATCATTAAAAGCCACATTCGGAATACCTTTTAATTTTCCGATAAAATTTGCCTGGTAATTTGCCGTTAAAATGAATTTATATTTATTAGACGTAATCTCCCGAAATAATCTCATAATGCGTGGGATAATGATTTTGAAAATCATGGAGGACATCCCTTTATTATGCTTATAATCTCCAATACATTTTATGTGATAATTCGGCAATTCATGCTGAATGACTTGCAGTAGTTTTCCGCGATTTACACAATAAACATCTACTTCTTCAGGATCGAAGGTCAGGATTGCATTTTTGAAAAAATTAAATTGTGGTAAATGATAAATATCAAACAGGACTTTTTTCATTATTAATTTGCTCTAGGATTAATTGCTTTGAAATAAGTTTATATAAATTCTATTTTTAAAAAATTGAATAGAAAAACTGGAAATCCCTCATCGTTTTGGTTTTCCAGATAGAATGGTAACTATATTTATAGAGATCAATTATAGAACCATTCTTTCAATGTTCGATTAAAAAATTGATTTGGTAAGATTTATTTTTTCGGTTGGAATTCGTTTTTGTATTTTCCATATCGGTACTTCGCACCGTAGCCGTATTTAAATGCTCTTCCGACAACATCGTTGAATAGTAAGAATACATTTTTCATGCGGCCTTTCTTCATGGTTTTTTCAATTTCTTTCAAATAAGATATCTTCGAGATATTTCTCCTTACAACAAACAGGTGAATATCTATAAACCTTGATATTAACAAATAATCGGATACCAATCCTACGGGTGGCGAATCGATTATTATATAATCAAATTTGTCTTTTAAATGAGTAATAAGCTGCCCCATTTTCTTATTGGATAGCAGATAGTGTGGATTTTCTTCCTCTACTTGCTGGGCTGGAATGTAAAATAAATGATCTTTACCCTCATAAGGATGGATGATCTGTTCAACATCTTCAAGTTTCATATTTCTCTTCAAAAAATGCAGCAATCCTTTTTTACTTTTGGTTTCTTTTTTGAGTTCGCTGGAACCTGGTTCTTCCTCATGCAGACCATTCTGATTTGCTTTATGGTCTTTGCCTGAGTTTGTAATTCCTTTGGGATTTGGGAGTGAATTTTTCTTTAAATTTTTCAATTTAAGCTGGCCACCTTTTCCTTTCACCATGTCTCTAAGGAGATTGGGGTTTCTGATATCAGATTCGATCAAAAGAGTGTTTTTCCCCTGAGCAGCGAAATTAACTCCAAGATTGATAGCACAAAAGGTCTTTCCCTCTCCGGGTACAGTAGAAGTGACTCCGATTACATTGTGTTCTGGTTCGGGCAGAGAAATCTGGATATTTGCACAAAGATCCCTGAAAGATTCCTGAACCTGCCAATTGGCGGAGGCTGATTCAAATTTTCTTGATTTAGCATTAAATCGGGCAATGCTTGCAGCAATAGGGATTTTAGAAAATGATTCAATTTGCCCGACATTTGCAATTTCACCATCATAAGGATCAAAAAATACGATCCACAAAAATGGAATAAAAGCACCAACCATAAATCCCAATGCCATCACCAATTTTTTCTGAGGAGCAATTGGCCCGCTTCCCTTCATTCTGGGAGCATCAAGTACCTTTGTATCTAAAATGGTCTCCGCCTTTGCAATACCAGTCTTTGCCAGTTCCTGGCTGAGGTAATTGTAAAAGTTTTCAAACCTAGTGGTCTTCCTTTGGAAGTTCAGTAGCAGTTTCTCATTCGTTGGCAATTGATTGATCGTAGTTTCCAAAGAGGCAATTTGATTGGATTTGTCATTTAACGAGAACTCAGAAGCCTGAATCAAATTTCTAAGGTTTTCTTTAAGAGCAATGGTTGTGTTTTCGATTTGCTGCTCCAGGATTTCAAGGTCGTAACTTGCCTTTCCTTTAAAAAATTTAAGTCTGATTTTTTCGGAATTTAAACGCTTCAGTTCTAAGAGGTTTTCATTGAGCAGTGGGTCATCG
>JANQFJ010000230.1 GCA_028277915.1 Saprospiraceae bacterium | reverse complement strand
ACCTTTCACTTTAACAGTAAGGGTTTTAGTGTTTTCGTTAGTTTGAACTGGATTTGAAGATTGTGAAAAAGCAAAATTTGCAGAAAAAGTAAAGGCAATACATGCCACGATAAATGGTTTAAAAAATTTCATTAGTCTGATTTTTTTAATTGTTTAACAAAAAGATAAAATGCTACAATTGGTTGGGATTAGCATGATGTGGAGGGTTAAACAATTTTCGGCGGTTGCCAGAAATCAAAGGCGATTAGTAAAGAATATGCGCTCTGAAAGGTGTAATTTATTTTTGAGGCAATTTGAGGCTTAATGGCCAATTGAAGCGGTGTTGAAGGAAAAAACAAGACATTTGAACAACAAACCTGGAAAGGGTTGCATCCATTGCCATCACACCCATCATCAGGTTTTTGATCCTCAAAGTTCTCAAAATCAGCGACTTGTGAACATTGTGCTCCGCAACAACTTTGCTCAAACGCAATTTGCATTGCGATCAAATCCATTCCTGGCTTAAGCGCAAGAATCAAAACAATCGTTGACAATATGACGGCTAAAATCCTCATTGCTATGCAAAATTACAACATATTTTCAAAACATGTATGAGGAAAATCAGAATTGTGAAGAATCTGATTAATAGAAATATTTATAGTGATTTATAAGAAGTTTAGTGGTTTGGTTAACAAAAGAAGATATGTTTCAGTCTTGGATATTAAAAAAGGCGAGGAGGGGTACAAACTTTCAAAAAAAAATATGAACTTAGAGAAAAGCAAGTGTCAATATTTTAAGCTAAAGCAATTACATAGAAATGACCTTAGCCAATGTGGTCAGTATTGTTTTATGCTTTTTGACAAAAGGATTGGTTTCATCCCACACGTATCCTGCAAGGACTGAACAAATTTGTTTTTTCCAGTTTTGATCGATATTTTTTGCAAAAAAGATGGTTTCCAGTGATCCGTCGTACCATGCCAGGACATAACTTTTAAAAACGTCGATGCCTTTTTTCATTATATTTTCATAGTCTTCTCTCCAGTCCACTTTTTCGTTGGACAATTGTTTGTCTACTAATTTAGCAGCAATCACCGCTGAACCGACTGCCAAGGTCACTCCTGAAGAAAAGACCGGATCTAAAAATTCAGTACTATTTCCACACAAAACGAATCCTTCACCATGCATTTTTTTGATGCCTATTGAAAAACCCAAAATATTTTTTGGTTCAAAAAGCATTTTGGAAGTTGAGAACCGATGTTTTAAATCTGGAAATGTTTGAATAAATTCATTAAATTTTTTGCCTTGATTTTCTGCAAAAGACTCAATTCTTATATTTGTTGATACGATCCCGATCGAAGCCGTTTTGTTGGAAAATGGAATGACCCAAAACCAGGATTCATTATTGTCAAAAGCGTGGATAAAAATATTATTGCTATCCTCAACCTCTCTTTTGTTGTCTTCAACATGAGTAAAAATAGATCCCCTTGCTTCAAGTTCTGATGGTTTGTTCAGGTTAAATAATCTTGGTAATACCCTTCCGTAGCCACTTGCATCAATTATAAATTTACATTCAATTTTTTCAGTTTTCCCGGATTTATCTTTAAACCAGATCGTCTGTATATCTTTAGAAGTATTGACATCTATAACTTCAGTCTCAAACCTGACTTTAACTCCTTGCTGCTCCGCTTCTTTGATCAAAACCTGATCAAAGTCTTGGCGCTGAACCTGCCAGGTATATGTGTAGCCCTCGGTGTACTGCTCTTCAAAGAAAAAGTCGCATTGTTTGTCACCTTTGTGAAATGAAGCACCCGTTTTCAATTGAAAATCACATTTTTTGATAGCTTCTAAAAGGCCTGCTTCTTCCAGAAAATTCATGCAATTTGGAAGCAAGCTTTCGCCAATTACAAAACGAGGAAAACGCTCCTTTTCCAAAACCAAGACACTATACCCTCGATTGTTTAAATACGCTGCTGCTGCTGCCCCTGCAGGCCCAGCGCCAATAACTACAATATCCGGATTTATCATTTTAAGCATTTCTTACTTTTTGAATGATTTTATGTTTGTCTAAAAAATTAAAGCAGGTGACAAAGGCAGTAACGGTGACACCTAATACACCATGGATTCCAACATTTTGCCCTGTTAGATACAGATTAGGAATCTTTGTTTTTGTATGAATATGTGATCTTAGAAAGGAGTTGCTGTCTTTTACCAAACCATACATTGAGCCGTCCAATCCACCAATATAATCCCGAAAGGTGAGTGGGCTGGAACTATATATTCCTATGATCTTTTCACGGATATCAGGAAACTTTTTCTCTACTTCCTTTAAGACTGCTTCTTCTTTTCTTTTTTTAAATTTGTCATAAGCCTTTCCTCTTTCGGCTTTATTCTTTACGGTGTTGAAAGTATCCTTTCAGTGTTCTGTTTCTTTATCGCTCATATAAGCCAGAATGGACATGGAATCAGCATATTTCTCGCTTTTTGACATGGGCGAACAAGATATCAGCAATGCTTGCGGCCAGTTCTTTTGATCATATTCAATAGCTCCCCAAACATCATCGATATTGTACTGATAAACATTGTAATTCGGATACTCAAAAGAATTCTTTTTAAAGGCAAGATGAACGGTAAATGAAGAAATGGAATTCTCCAGTTTGCTCAGGCGCTTTTTGTAAGCTGGCAAAAACCGATCTTCGCCAAAAACCTGAATTGTAACGGAAGGATGGATGTTTGAAATAAAATTTTTACCCTTATATGTAGTTCCATCTTCAGTAATGACCTCTCTTACTCTTCCATCCTGGTGATAATTGGCTCCGACAATTTTGGCTCTCTTGAATATCTTTCCTCCATGTTTTCGGATGGATTTACTGAATTGAGTGGCGATCTGAGAGCTGCCGTCAACCAACCGGTAAGATCCGGTGATATAGCTGTTCATGATCAATGCATGCACATAGAAAGGTGTCTTTTCTTTCATTCCGGCGTAAAGCAGATTGCTGCCAGCTAATACATTCCGCAATCTTTTATTGTCGGTCAACTCAACAAAATACTGGTAGGCATTGATCTCCATCAGTTCTGTATTTTGGAGATAACTTTGATCATTGTCAACTTCCAGATTATACAGAGGAAACCTTTCACACATCTTTTGCAGATCCTGACAATATTGGTCAATGACCTGTTTGTCGTCAGGGAAATCCTGGTACAGGTTTTTTTTAAACTTCTCATAACCATGCCCATAACGGTATTCTTTGCCATCGTTGAAACGGATAATATCAAACCCATCATCGTCAAGGCGTCTTAATTTGAGCTTATCCAGCAATTCAAAATATTTGAAAAACTGGTAGAGGTTTTCGCCTTTGTCAAGGCTGCCGATATAATGCACTCCCGTTTCAAAAACACTTTTATTCCTGGCAAAAACCTGCATGCTTCCTCCAAGCTGGATGTTCTTTTCAAGCACCGCAACCGAGTAACCCTCTGATCCCAAAATATAAGCACAGGCAAGACCACCAAGTCCGCTGCCTACAATTACGAAATCATATTCTTTTTCAGTTTTTCTCATATTTTTTGAGGACAAACAAAACATTAGAAGTTTTTGATGAATGCTCTTTCAATTCGAAGTCTAAATTATTTTTTTCAGCAAATGATTTGATAAAAGCAATTGTCAAAAAGCAAAAATCATCTTCTGTTTTGTTAAATCCTAATAATTTGGTGGAAAACCATTCAGACCTTTCCGTAGCCTTGTGTCTGTCTTCAAAATCTGTGATGCCGTCTCTAATGAAAATAATGCCATTTTCGTTTAATCCTTCGAGTACATTTTGCAATACTTTCTTTTGATTTTCTCGTGAAAGATAGTGCAAAACGTCATTCAAAAATACGACATCCTGATTTTGGATTGAAATGTTTTTTATATTTCCTTGTTCAAAAAGCAATTGGTCGGTTTTATCAAAACAGTTTTGCGCAAGCCTGATTTTTTCTTCATCATAATCTATCCCTTTGATCGTTCTCGACTGATCCCTGTAATGAAGGAAGAGTGACAAAAAACCATAGCCACAACCCAAATCCAGGATATTTTTTTGTTGAGCGATGACTTGATCGTAGTAATCATAATTGCTGCTTTCCAGCTTCCATTTTATTCGAAGATACCATTCTAAAACAGGTCCCTTAAAAACGTAGTTATTAAAAATCCTGTTAAAAAGGTAAGAAGCATTCTGAATATCTGATTCAAATTGACGAAATTCTTTTTTAAAATATTTCGAAATGGCTTTAGTCCGATCCTGATAAGACTTACCCCAGGAAAGATCGTCCGATTTTATCCGAGGCAGGAATTTCAGGTCCACTGAGCCTTGTTTGATGTAATATTCATTGCGCGGCAATACATAAGAAGGTCCGCTGATAAGAACCGGAGTAATGTCCAAATTCAGTTCCTGGGCCAGATAAAAAGCCCCTTTGTGAAATCGTCCCATTTTGCCATCTCTTGACCGGGTTCCTTCCGGAAAAATCACAATTGAAAATCCTTCCTTGATTCGTTGTCTGACTAAATCCAGATTGCCTGCCCCACCTTCGGAAGGAATGAATCCTATGAACCTGACTAGTGGCCCAAACAAAGGCGAATTGTAAACCCAGTCTTTTACCATCATGATAACCTTTGGGTTTTGCATCAAAAGTAATAATATATCAAGAAATGAAGTATGGTTAGCGATAATGATCGAAGGGTTTTTCAAATCAAAATTTTCCTTACCATAATACCTTTTTTTTAAGTGAAAATAAGAGCTTATGACAAAGTTCGTCATTTTGGAACTCAGGGTGTTCAGCCATCTTGCCTTGGTTAGCTTTGCGACTGGTGCAATTAGAAGAAAAGGTAAAACTATTTGGAGCGTTATACATCCAAAAGCAAAGTTGCCGAATCCATAAATGGACATCAAAAAAGAGCTTAATTTAATCGGCGTCTTTTTTCTTTCAATTCGTCGTTGAACAAAAAGGTTAAAAAGCAGTGGTTGAAAAACCAGCGAAATAAACAAAATACAGCTCAGTCCAATAACACTGATCAAGGCAATGGAATGAATAGCGGGATGTTTTGCAAAAATCAAGACCCCTGTCCCAATAATGGTCGTAAGTGCTGATAAAATAATAGCCAAACGGTATGCCTTCAAAGTATCTTTGCCGTATTTGTATTTGCTGAGTAAGCCATCGGTAGTGAAAATACTGAAGTCATCACCTATCCCAAAAATGAAAGTGGCGATCACGACATTCACAAAATTGAATTTTAACCCTAACAATCCCGTAATCCCAACGATCCATATCCAGCTCATCAGCATTGGGAGAAATGCTAAAATTGCCATTTCTATTCGCCCGTAAATCAAAAGCAAGGTTAAAAAAACGATCAACGCGGAAATGATGAGGATATAATTAAAATCATCTTTTACCAAATCAAGCATCGAGGCTGCCATTTCAGATCGGTCAAATAATTGGATGCTTTCAAGGTTGTAAAGTTCTTCTTTGACGGCTGCAAGGTGTTGATTATCAACCTGTAAGGAGTTTATGAATGTTGCCCCGTTTTCATTGTGATCGACCAAATCATTCAACCCAAGCATTTGAA
>JANQFJ010000315.1 GCA_028277915.1 Saprospiraceae bacterium | reverse complement strand
CTTTTTTGTAAGAAGAAATACGTCCTTTAATAATGCCTGAACGGGTATTTCTACTCTTAGCTTTTGCAGGCATCAGCATAGTATTAACAGAAGCGACGTTGACACTGTACATGTCTTCAACTGCCAATTTGATTTCAATTTTGTTAGCCCTTTTGTCCACAACAAAACTATACTGATTGTTATTTTCAGAAAGTGACTCTGCTTTTTCGGTGATAATCGGCTTAATTAATATTGTCTTTGCCATTTTATTTTGGTTTCCGGATATTGGACTATCCAATATCTAGTTATGCAAAAGTTTCTTTAATTTTTTCAATTGAACTTTCAGAAAGAATCAATGTACTTGCATTCAATACTGAATATGTGTTCAAGTCCTGAGCTCGGGTAACATCTGCTTTGCCTAAGTTTCGGCTTGCCAAAACTACTGATTGATCGTGATCGCCTGTTACTAGCAAAGTTTTTTGACTACCCAACTCCAGATTGTTTAGAATATTCAGATAATCTTTAGTTCGAGGTGATTCGAAAGTAAAGTCTTCAACTACTACAATCTGACCGGCGCTGGCTTTTCCGCTCAAGGCAGACTTCCGAGCTAATGTTTTTACCTTTTTATTCAATTTGATGGAATAATTTCTTGGACGTGGTCCAAAGATTCGTCCTCCACCTCTGAACAATGGGTTTTTGATATCCCCTGCACGAGCAGTACCGGTACCTTTTTGACGTTTAATTTTACGTCGGGAACCCGTAATCGCGTTACGTTCTTTTGAGGCATGTGTTCCCTGACGCTGACTGGCATTGTATTGCTTTACGGCGAGGTAAACAGCATGCTCATTTGGTTCTATACCAAAAATGTCATCAGGCAAATCAACTTGCTTACCTGTTTTTTGACCATCAATATTTATAATATCAAGTTTCATCGTCAATTACTTTTCTAAGATTACAAATGAACCTTTATGACCGGGTACAGCACCCTTAATGAGAATTAGATTTTTTTCAGGAATTACTTTGAGCACCTTTAGGTTCTGGGTTTTTACTCTTTTCCCGCCAGTTCTGCCACCCATTCGCATACCTTTGAAAACTTTTGCAGGATAAGAAGCAGCACCAATAGAACCAGGAGAGCGCTGGCGATTGTGCTGACCGTGAGTAGCATCATTTACACCAGCAAATCCGTGGCGTTTTACAACACCCTGAAATCCTTTTCCTTTTGAAGTACCCACAACATTTATAATATCGCCTTCTTCAAAAATTTCAGCCATAACAACATCTCCGACTTTGATCTCCATATCAAAATCATCACTAAAGTTTCGAAATTCGACAACTTTTCGTTTTGGAGCAGTACCAGCTTTATCGAAATGTCCCAAGAGGGCTTTGGATGTGTTTTTAGCGTTAGCTTCACCGAAGCCTAGTTGCAGGGCTTTGTAACCGTCTGTTTCTACAGTTTTAACCTGAGTGACGACACATGGCCCAGCTTCGACAACTGTGCAAGCTGTATTATTTCCAGCATCATCGAAAATGCTGGTCATACCTATTTTTTTACCGATTAAACCGTTCACAATCTTAAATTTTTAATATTGAAAATCAGATAAATCCATCTCAATACATTTTCAAAAAGGAAGCACGTGCAACCATTTTGAATTTGAATTTGACAATTCCAATCCGCTAACTATCAATGAGTTGCAATCGGAAGCCTAATCATCAAAATTTTAAAAAATTATTATGTCAATTTTACTTGAATATCTACTCCGCTAGGCAGCTCCAGCTTTGATAAAGCATCAACTGTCTTTTGGGTTGGTGTGTAGATTTCAATCAATCTCTTGTGGGTCCGCAACTGAAACTGCTCACGAGATTTTTTATTGACATGCGGAGAACGCAGGACGGTAAAAATCTTTTTTTCAGTGGGCAGCGGAATCGGACCAGTCACAACAGCACCGCTATTGCGTACCGTTTTTACGATTTTTTCAGTTGACTTATCAACCAGATTGTGATCATAAGAACGGAGTTTGATTCGAATTTTTTGATTCATAACCCTTTTTAAAAAATTATGTTTATGATAAGTAAAAAATGACCAGACTCGCTAATCATTTCTTACCATTTATACTATACTTTTACAGTACCTTTTGCTTTTTCGATCACTTCTTCGGCGATTCCTTTTGGAGCTTCAGCATAATGTGAAAATTCCATTGTAGAAGAAGCACGTCCAGAAGTAATGGTACGCAAAGAAGTCACATAACCAAACATTTCTGACAATGGCACATCAGCTTGGATAGCAACTGCACCTCCAGACCGTGGCTCCTGGCCTTTTGGCAATCCACGACGACGGTTCAAGTCACCGATCACACTACCAACATATTCTTCAGGAGTTACAACTTCAAGCTTCATTATTGGCTCCATCAAAACCGATCTAGCTGATTTGGCAGCTGCCCGAAATCCTTCTTTCGCACAAAGCTCAAATGCAATTGGTTTTGAATCCACAGCATGCATAGAACCATCAAAAACCCTCACTTTCATACTATCTATACTGTATCCAGCCAAAATTCCGTTGTCCATCATCGCTGTGAAACCATCTTTGATTGGTTTGATATAATTCTTGTCGATAGCTCCTCCGGTGATTGCCCAATTAAATTGTAGTTTCGTTTTTCCATTCTTAAACTCTTCACTTTCCAGGAACTCATCATCAGCTGGTCCTAATTCGAATTGCATATCTGCAAATAGACCAGAACCACCAGATTGTTTTTTCAATCTTTCACGATGCTCAACAGTTCGAGTAAGTGCTTCTTTATAATTAACCTGAGGCTGTCCCTGGTTACATTCAACTTTAAATTCACGCTTCAGCCGATCAACGATAATCTCAAGGTGCAACTCACCCATACCGCTGATTACGGTTTGATTAGTCTCTTCGTCGTATCTTACCTGGAAAGTTGGGTCTTCCTCAGCCAATTTTGCCAAAGCCATTCCCAGCTTATCCAAATCTTTTTGCGTTTTTGGCTCAATTGCCACCCCAATTACAGGATCAGGAAAAGTCATACTTTCCAAAACAATGGGCTTATGTATTGCACAAAGCGTATCTCCTGTTCGGATATCTTTAAACCCAACACCTGCTGCAATATCGCCAGCTTCAACTCGCTCAATTGGATTTTGCTTGTTAGCGTGCATTTGGTAAATACGCGAGATTCTTTCTTTATTATTCGAACGCGTATTCATAACGTAGGAACCTGCATCCAAAACTCCAGAATAAACTCGGAAAAAACACAAACGACCTACATAAGGATCAGTAGCAATTTTGAAGGCCAACGCTGCAAAAGGCTCATCATTGCTAGGTTTACGAACTTCAATCTCATCCGTTTTTGGATTAGTTCCTTCAATCGCATCAACATCAACCGGAGATGGCAAGAATGCACAAACAGCATCCAATAAAGCCTGAACTCCTTTGTTTTTAAAAGCCGATCCGCACATCATCGGAACAATCTTCATGTCCAAAACTGCAGCACGAATAGCAGCACGCATTTCTTCGATGGTAATTGAATCTGGATCTTCGAAGAATTTCTCCAACAATGCATCGTCGTATTCAGCAACTGCTTCAACCAATGCTTCGCGATGCTCATTTACTGTATCAACCAAATCATCTGGAACAGGAACTTCTTCATAAGTCATTCCTTGTGTTTCGTCATTCCAAACGATTGCTTTTCCAGTCAAAAGATCAACCACTCCTCTGAAAGTTTCTTCTGCTCCAATAGGAATTTGAAGAGGAACTGCATTTGCACCTAGCTTTTCTCTAACATCGTTTACTACGTTCATGAAATCGGCACCAGAACGGTCCATTTTGTTTACAAACCCAATTCGTGGAACTTTATAACGATCTGCTTGACGCCAAACAGTTTCAGATTGAGGTTCAACTCCAGAAACAGCACAAAACAGAGCAACTGTACCATCAAGAACACGCAAAGAACGCTCAACCTCAACCGTAAAATCAACGTGACCTGGAGTGTCAATAATATTCACTGAATATTCCTGATTTAACCAATTCCAAGATGTTTTTGTAGCAGCCGAAGTAATGGTAATGCCACGCTCCTGCTCCTGCTCCATCCAGTCCATTGTTGCGGCACCGTCGTGTACCTCACCAATTTTGTGGCTCATTCCGGTATAGAATAAAACCCGCTCAGTTGTAGTGGTTTTGCCCGCATCGATGTGTGCTGCAATTCCAATATTCCTCGTAAATTTTAAATCTTTTGCCATGATAGCGTTTTAACTTCGTCTCTGGATAATAATTTGTTATAAGTTAGTTGTGTTATACTTTAAAATGTGCAAATGCTCTGTTTGATTCAGCCATTTTGTGCACGTCTTCTTTTCTTTTCACTGAAGCACCTTCGCCCTTACTTGCTGCAATCAATTCTGCCGCCAATTTTTCAGAAAATCCTTTTCCACTTCTTGCTTTTGAAAAACGGATCAACCATTTCATGGCGATTGAAATTTTACGCTTTGCTCTGATCTCTGTTGGAATCTGGAATGTTGCACCACCTATTCTTCTACTTCGAACTTCAACTTGAGGCATTGCATTATTCAATGCTTTTTTCCAGATGCCATGCTCCTCTTCTCCAGTACGTTCTTTTATAATATCCATAGCTTTGTAAAAATTACTGAATGCAACACTCTTCTTACCTCTCAACATCATATTGTTTACAAACTGTGTTACCATTGGATCGCCATATCTTGGATCCGGAGCCAGGTATCGTACTTGTGGTTTTCTTTTTCGCATTTTTTATCTTTTAGGCTATACCTTATATATATGTGCTAAAATTATTTCTTTGGCATTTTTGTACCATATTTAGATCGACTCTGCAATCTGTCAGTCACACCTGCAGTATCCAATGCTCCACGCACGATGGTGTATCGCACACCTGGAAGGTCTTTTACACGACCTCCTCTGATCAATACGATGGAGTGTTCCTGAAGATTATGCCCTTCACCAGGAATATAGCAAATCACCTCATGGCCGTTTGTTAAGCGAACCTTTGCAACTTTACGCAAAGCTGAATTTGGTTTTTTTGGTGTCGTCGTGTAAACACGAGTACACACTCCACGCTTCTGTGGACATGAGTCCAAAGCACGTGTTTTGCTGGCCATTACAATTCTTTTTCTGCCTTTGCGTACAAGCTGATTAATAGTAGGCATATTCTAGAGTTTATTTTTAAGCTTAATTTTTTATTTCAAAAATGGCTTGAAGCCTTGTATTTATTGAGGTTTTTTCACAAAATGATACACCTCCTGCTCAAAAGCGATTGCAAAGATAAGACTATTTTCAAGTTTTACAAACCGTTGCTTAAAAATATTTGGCGATTTTACGGATTTTTAAGCCTCTTTGTTTCCTTATCAAAAAACAGTGAAAAAAAAATTGTTCTTTTATATAAAAAAGAATGAAAATAAGCATTCGAAAGGCGCGGCAGAAAGACCTTTCAGCCATTTTAAATTTGGTAAAAGAATTAGCTGAATATGAAAAAGCGGCTGACCAGGTTTTGGCCACCATAGATGATTATGAGCAGGCTTTCAGAGAGCATGTTTTTGAATCACAGGTGGCTGAATTCAATGGTCAAGTTATCGGTATGACTTTATACTATATGTCATATTCCACATGGCGAGGCAAAATGTTATACCTGGAAGATTTTGTCATTTCATCAAATTTCAGAAACAAAGGTGTTGGACAAATGCTTTTCGACGCCTTTATCGAAGAAGCCCGATCAAAAAAAGTGGCAATGGTAAAATGGCAAGTCCTAGATTGGAATCAGCCTGCAATCGCTTTTTATGAAAAGAACAAAGCCATTTTTGACAAAGGATGGTGGAATGTAAAAATATTCTTTGATTAGCCTGTTTTCAATACTTTATAAATTTTCAAAACATTTATAACTTATTACCGTTAATAATAATATATTGAACTTACATTTTTCAAATTTTAATCGATTATTTGTCTAAGATGTAAGAAGTTATTAATTTTATGCTCTTTCAAATCAAATCAGCAATTGATTTAGAATTTTGAAATATCAATTTTGATTATAAAGATATAGTGTTTCATAGTGTGAGGGGTAACCGCTTAGGTGGTTGCTCCTTTTTTTACACCTCTCTCTTCATCAATCTGTCAGCCAATCCTCTCAGCACTAATTTATTTTCCTTCGGAACATCTATCTCGCTCAATGCTTCATAAGCTTTCTCCAAATGATCTTCTTTTATTCGTTCAGCTTCGTATTGAATATTGAGCATATCAAAAATCTCTGTCACTTCCTTCA
This sequence comes from Saprospiraceae bacterium, assembly GCA_028277915.1. Lineage (GTDB taxonomy): Bacteria > Bacteroidota > Bacteroidia > Chitinophagales > Saprospiraceae > JAHDHW01. The sequence goes on along the minus strand of JANQFJ010000315.1, from coordinate 7,942 downwards.
CTTTTAAATCTTCATTTTGAGTGTATCCGGATAACAAATTATTCAATTTGGTTTTGGTAGGAATATCAGCGAGTTCCATAGCCCTTAAAACGAGGTATGTTTTTTTGTTTTGAATAATATCTCCTCCTACCCTTTTTCCAAATTTTTGTGGATCACCAAAAGTATCCAGAATATCGTCTTGCAACTGAAATGCAATACCAACGTTTTTACCAAAATCATAAACCCGTTGCGCATCCTGTTCGGAAGCATTAGCGATCAATGCTCCCATTTTCATAGCACCCGCCAGTAAAGCTGCTGTTTTTAGGCTGATCATTTTCAGGTATTCCGGAATGCTCACATCATGCTGTTCTTCAAAATTCATATCGTACTGTTGGCCTTCACAAACTTCCACCGCTATTTGATTAAACAGATTTACAAGGTCAACAACTCGTTGTTGATTTTCAACCTTCATCAAGTACTTGTAGGCGTAGATAAGCATGACATCTCCAGACAAAATCCCCGTGTTAACATTATACTTTTCATGTACCGTGGGATTGCCTCGTCTCAAAGGTGCCTGATCCATGATATCATCATGCACCAAACTAAAGTTGTGAAATATTTCAACGGAAAAAGCAGCCGGTAATGCCTTTTCAACATCTTCGCAGAATAAATTGTATGCCATCAATAGCATGACAGGCCTCAGTCTTTTACCACCTAAACTCAAAATATAATTTACCGGGTGGTACAATTCTGAAGGAGTTTCTAAAATTTGGTTTTCATCCAAATATTTTTGAAATATCAGTTGAAGCTGTTGGAAGGATAGCATATTTAAGCTTGTGACAATTTGAAGTAAAAACAATTGAGCCGCAAAGATAAAAACGACAACCGCTTTTTATGGCTTGAATGCAATTAAAATGATGCAATTCGAAATAAGTATACTTGAAAACAAGCTAAAAGGAATTATTAAAATTGTACTTCCAAATAATTTTTTTCAACTTTTATCCTGTCACAAACCATTGGTTTAAATTCACCAGTTTTATGCACTTTTATAATATTTTAGTAGTTGGATTTAACTCCTTTTCCAAAAAATATACTAAACAAACCTCCTGACTTTAAAATAAAATGAGCGCTTCAGCCGCTTAAAATTCCTTCCCCCATACTATTACCTTAGGTTTTTGGCGTGCAACCTTTGTGCTCATAATTCGTAAAAAAATACGTTAATTGATTAACATGACAAAAAAAACGGGACCCGTGAATATTCTACTTATTGAAGACAACCCCGGTGATGTAAGACTTACTCAAGAAGCCTTTAAAGAAGGCAGCATTAACATCAGGCTTGATGTGGTCATGGACGGAGTAGAAGCCATCAAATACTTAAATAAAGAAAGTCCTTATGAACTGGCTGTTACGCCAGATATAATCCTTTTGGATCTCAACCTTCCTAAAAAAGATGGTCGTGAAGTCCTTCAAGACATAAAATCGGACAGCAAACTCAAAAGAATCCCGGTAGTCGTACTTACAACCTCAAATGCACAGCAAGATATTTTGAAGAGTTACAATCTTCACGTAAATTGCTATGTCAATAAACCAGTAGATTTTGATAAGTTTTTTGATATTATTCAAAAAATAGAAGATTTTTGGCTTAGCACAGCTATTTTACCAACTTTGGTAGATTGATTAAGAAAACCGTGAAGAAGCAACATCTTATGAGCACTAACTCGACTCTTAAAATCCTCCTGATTGAAGACAATCCCGGTGATGTAAAACTGATAGAAGTCTTTTTGAAGGAATCGTCGGTAAAGCATGAATTGATCCATGCTGCAAATTTTTTTGAAGGAACGGAGGAAATCAACAATAACAATATAGATCTTGTACTTTTGGATCTCACTTTGCCAGACAGTACCGGATTTAAAACGCTTTCTACTTTTCTTGAAAAGTTCCCAAGAATTCCTGTCCTTGTTCTTACAGGTATCAACAATGAAATCGTAGGTAACCAGGCCATCAAGGCCGGAGCTCAAGATTTTTTGGTAAAAGGCCAATTCGATGGAAAATTATTGGGAAGGTCCATTCGATATTCCCTTCAAAGATTCAAAACCCAGTTGAGGCTAGAAGAAGCAGCCCGCAATTTGGAAATAAGCGAAAAACGAAATGTCGAAGCCCAGGAAATGGCTCATTTTGGAAATTGGGAAGTGGATATCGTTTCAAATGAAATGAAATGGACTGATGAGATTTACCGAATTTTCGGATTTCAGCCTGGAAGCATCAACCCTACTCTTTCAGACTACATTAATTATGTCCACATAGAAGATCGTCCTAAAATAGAGGAGTTTTTCCAAAACGCCGCTAAGGACGGTAAATTACACAACATTGAGCATCGGATAATCATTGACGGTCGAACCATAAAACACATTGCCCTTCAGGCTAAAGTGTATCACGAAGAATTGAACAATAAAATATTATTGGTTGGCGCAGTACAAGATATCACAGAGCGAAAATTATCCGAGCAACTTATTATTGAAAAAAATATTTCCAGCAAAGCTTCCAAAATAAAGGAAGAAGCACTCGCGGATATGAGTTTTCATATCAGAACACCGCTATCTTCCATCGTCAATTTGCTTTATTTACTTGAAAACAATAATGCAAATGCTCAGCAATCTGAATACATTGATGGATTGAAAACTTCTGTTGATGACCTTTCCATTATGATAAACAATCTGCTCAATTTCAGTGTATTGATGTCTGATAAAATCAAGTTAGAAGAAGAGGAAGTGCATATTAGTGATTTTCTTGCCAGTATCCACAAAGTGATGAAAATCAAAGCTGACAATGCTAACGTTGAGCTAAATTTTGAATCAAAAGAACTCCCCAGCAAACTACTTATTGATCCCAACAAAGTAACTCAAGTATTTTACAATCTGATCGATAATGCTATCAAATACACTCCAGAAAATGGCAGTATAATCGTTGAATGTAGCTGTAAAGAAGCTATAAATAATAAAGCTATTCTCCAATTCAGCATTAAAGACAACGGTGTCGGCATGCCAAAATCAAAAGTAGATGAACTCGTGGAAGCCGACAAGTTATTGGAAATATATTCTGAAGAAAAAACCGGTGATCAAAAGCGACCACTCGGAATGGCTATCGTCACAATGTTGGTCAAGACCATGAAAGGCAACATCAACATCAATAGCAGTGAAGGAGAAGGGACGTCCTTTGACATTTCAATTCCTGTGAAGATTCCTAAGCAGTTGACCTTTAATGAAGGTGACAAACCAGACATCCCGCTTAAAATACTTCTTGTAGAAGACCATTTCTTGAATCAAATCGCTACAAAGAAAGTTCTGACAACCTGGTCAAATCTCGTCAGTGTCGATATTGCTGAAAACGGGTTGATTGGAGTTGAAAAATTTAGAGAACATGGTTATGATATTGTACTCATGGATTTGCAAATGCCAGTAATGAACGGAATTGAGGCTTCAACCAAAATCCGGGAAAAAAGTAATGTCCCTATCATTGCTCTAACCGCCAACTCTTCAAAACAAGAAGCCAACAAATGTTATGAAGCAGGCATCAATGATTATATTGCAAAACCATTCAAACCTCAGGATCTATATGCTAAAATTATGAATCAATTGATTACGGTTGCTCATTAAAGTATTTGTAAATTTGGCTCATAAGCATACTAAATTACACTAATATTGAGTTATTCTTCAGCAATGTTGGAGCGTTCAAATTAGATTATGTAATTTTTTTATCATCTAACAATACACCTGCATAAATAATTTCATACATTTGTTTTTACGACTCCCCAATTAATACAAGCAACAATTTCTGGAAAATAGGATTCGGACAATTCTATTTATTTTTTTAACAAAAGAGAGCATGGACTTCATACCGGAATTCCATAATTAATTTTCTGGTTACTGCCTCTTATCAATCATGTCCTTACAAGGGTATTAGTAAGTCCAGTTTTTTTTGAAAAATGCGAAACTATGAATTTGTTGCAAAAGTTGCAGAGAAGAGTCACTGTATTACAAGAATACAGCAATTTCTACAGAGACCTACACCATATGGAGTTGAAAGGAAAAGTAGGTAGTAGAATGAAATTTAAAGGCAAAGAGCATATTATTTGGTGCCTCAATGATTATCTAGGGTTTATGAACCACCCTGACAGCATAAAAGCCGCTGCCAAAGTCACTGCCAAATATGGTCCTTCCTATCCACATTCCGTCAGACTTTCCATTGGGAATTCTGCCCTCCACGAAGAACTCGAAGACGATTTAAAATCGATGATCAACATGGAAGATGCCATGCTTGTCAATTTAGGTTATCAGGCATTTTCATCAATCGTTGATGCGCTGACCGATCGCCATGATACTATCATTTACGATCAGAATTCTCACGCTTGCTTGATTGACGGAGTACGCCTTCATAATGGAAGAAAGTTTGCTTTCAAACACAACAGTGTTAGCCATCTTGAAAAGCAACTTCAAAGGGCCAGCAAAACCCATGATCCTAACCACGGAATCATGATGGTGATAGTCGATGGTCTTTACAGTATGTCTGGGGAATTTGCTCCTTTAAGAGAAATTGCAAAACTTAAAGAACAATATAATTTTACCCTTTTTGTAGATGACAGTCATGCCTTTGGAGTTTTTGGTGATAATGGAAGAGGGACTGCGGAGCATCTTGGCGTCGAAAAAGCCGTGGATGTTTACGTTTCTACCTTCACCAAAGCATTTGGAAATTTAGGAGGATTCGTTGCGGCAAAAGAAGAAATCATAACTTATTTGAGGTACGCAGTGCGCTCTCAGATATTCAGCAGAACTTTGCCACTTCCAATGGTAGCAGCAACATTGAAAACAATGGAAATTTTCAATCGTGAACCGCAAAGGCGAAAAATACTTTTGCAAAAAACTAAACAGTTTCAGGATGGACTAAGAAGGCTTGGGCTATACATTGGCAATACCCAAAGCCCTATAACTCCGGTTCACATCAATGGTCCGATCAAAACAGGTGTGAAAATTCTGAGAGAACTTCGCAACCAAGGGATATTTAGTTACCTCGTAGCCTATCCGGTTGTGGCCAAAGATACTTGCCTGATCAGAATGGTAAGTACTTACAACCACACCGAACAGGATATCGAGGAAACCTTGAAAGGCTTCAAAGCCGTGAAAGAGAAATATCCTGTTGCAATGGCAAGTCTTTCCAGGGTTCGCGTTTAACAAAAAATAAGTGATTCTTCAAGCATCTTCCGGTGAGCGGAAGATGCTTTTTTATTTGTTTTATTAAAAGCGAATAGCTTTTCCTATTTTTAAAAAATTTAATTTCCAACTTAAAATAAATTTGACAAATGCATAAAACCCTCTTTCTGGTTCTACTTTTGAGCACCTTTTTTCTGTGGACTTGCAAGAATATTGAATACGCTGACATGATTTTGATAAATGGCAACATTGCAACACTTGACTCCTTTTCTCAAGGGGCTACTGCAATAGCGATTAAAGACGGGCGATTCTTAAAAATCGGAAACGACAATGAAATTAAATCGCTTAAAAATGAGCAAACAAAAGTCATCGATTTAAAAGGAAAATTCACAATGCCGGGATTTATTGAAGGACACGGGCACCTTACCAACATGGGCAGGATTTTGACCCATATCAATTTATTGGAATCAAAAAACTGGAAGGAAATTGTAAATGCTGTTACTGAAAAGGTAAAAGACGCCGAGCCAGGAGAATGGATCTACGGAAGAGGCTGGCACCAGGAAAAATGGGACACTCCTCTTGAACGGCAATTAGGCGGATACCCATACCATGATGAATTGAGTGAAGTTTCACCTGATAATCCGGTATTACTCGACCATGCCAGTGGGCATTCAATTTTTGCCAATAAAAAAGCTATGGAAATTGTAGGAATCAACAGTGAAACCCCAAACCCTGTTGGAGGAAATATTGTTCGTGACTCAAAAGGGGAGGCCATTGGTGTGTTTGAAGAAAAAGCTGAAAAGCTAATCGAAAACGCTTACCTGGATTACATCAAGAGCCTGCCAAAAGAAGAAGTCTATAAAAACTGGTTGAAGGGAATCAAACTAGCTGAAAAAGAATGCCTTTCAAAAGGGATAACCTCTTTCCAGGATGCAGGATCCAGCTTCGAAGAAATCGAAAATTTCAAAAAACTGGCCGAAGCAGGAGAACTCAACCTACGGCTTTGGGTGATGATCCGACACTCTCATGACAAAATGAAAGGAAAACTTGATGGTTTTCCGCTTAAGAATATTGGCAATCATTATCTCACCGTCAATGCAATAAAATCTGAAGTAGATGGAGCACTTGGCGCTCATGGCGCCTGGCTTTTACAGCCCTACAATGACAAACCCGGCTTTCATGGACAGAACACGACTTCGATTTCAGAGGTTAAAAATATTGCTGACCTTGCTTATAAACACGATTTACAATTATGCGTTCATGCCATTGGCGATCGTGCCAACCGCGAGGTATTGAATATTTTTGAAGAAAACTTTAAATCTAATCCAGATAAAAAGGATCTGCGCTGGCGTATTGAGCATGCCCAGCATTTGGATCCTGCCGATATCCCAAGATTCAAAAAACTGGGTGTCATTGCATCCATTCAAGGAATTCACTGTACTTCTGATTCGCCATTTGTTGAAAAACGACTGGGTGAACAACGTTCAAGAGTAGGCGCCTACCCCTGGAGAACTTTACTAGATAATGATATTTTTATCGCCAATGGCACAGATGCTCCTGTCGAAGACGTTGACCCTATCGAATGTTTTTATGCTTCCGTTACCCGAAAAAGAGTGGATACCGGTGCAGAATTTTTTCCTGAGCAGAGAATGACTCGTGAGGAAGCGCTGCACTCTTACACGCTTGGCAATGCTTTCGCGGCTTTTGAAGAAAATGAAAAAGGTTCTATTGCAGAAGGGAAACTTGCGGATATCGTTGTACTTTCAAATGATTTGCTCCATTGCAGTGATGATGAAATTCTCCAAACTAAAGTGCTTTATACCATCGTTGGAGGAAAGGTGAAGTATCAGAAAGATTGAGTTTTTAGTTGAATAAAAAGCAAACTCAGTTTTCAATTTGCAAAGTGTTCCACATTAATATTTTCTAAAAAATGAACCAGGACTATCTTGACTTTAAAGTAGATTTAAATGACCCTTCTTTTGCACAGATTTTTGATGAGACCTCGCTTTGGGGAGCCTATTTTGGAAGATTATTACTCGAAAATATACCTTTGAAAAAAGGCATAAATGTACTCGATATTGGTTCTGGAAACGGTTTTCCATTATTTGAAATAGCTCATCAACTTGGACCGAGTTCAACATTGACAGGCATCGACATTTGGCACACTGCACTGCAAAGAGCAGCTTTTAAGAAAAAATATTATGGCCTTAAAAATGTAGAAATCATCAATGCAGATGCTGCGGATCTCCCTTTTAAAAATGATCAGTTTGACCTAATCGTATCAAACCTGGGCATAAACAATTTCGAAAATCCTCAAAAAGTGCTTAGCGAATGTCTCAGGGTTTTAAAACCAGATGGGGAAATCATGATAACCACAAATACCGACGGGCATATGCGGCTTTTTTATTCGGTTTGTGAAGAAGTTTTAAAAGTAATGGAACTACCAGATTTAATTCCCAGCTTAAAAAACCAAGAGGCTCATAGAAAAACAAAAGAAGAAATTGTGGATATGTTCAAAACATCCCACTTCCATATTGTAAATTCAATTCAAGATAATTTGACTCTTCGATACCTTGATGGAACAACATTTTTACGGCATTCACTAACTGTTTTCGGGTTTCTTGAAGGTTGGAGAAGTATTTTAAAAAAAGAAAAAGAAGCAATTGTTTTCAGAAAGTTGGAAGGTGCTTTGAATAAAATCGCAGCCAAAGAAGGAGAACTTCGGATGAACATTCCAATGCTTTTGCTCCATGCTATAA
>JANQFJ010000183.1 GCA_028277915.1 Saprospiraceae bacterium | reverse complement strand
TCGTTTTCGATGGTAATACTTTTGATTAATTCATCGATGACTATGGCAGTTTTCGGATCAAGACCGGAATTGGGTTCATCACAGAAAAGATATTTAGGTTCTAAAACAATGGCTCTCGCGATTCCAATTCTTTTTTGCATTCCGCCACTCGTTTCAGAAGGGTATTTGTCATTGATCCCATTGAGATCAACTCGATCAAGGCAATAATTTACCCTGTCCACTTTTTCTTGTTTCGTTTTTTTAGTAAACATATCAAGCGGAAAACGGATATTCTCTTCTACAGTCATGGAATCGAAAAGCGCAGATCCTTGAAACAGCATTCCTACCTCCATCCGGATGGCGCGCAATTCCTTTTTGTCCAGTTCGGAAAAATTAACATCTCCATACCATACCGCACCGCTATTTGGTCGCAACAAGCCAACCAGCAACTTCAATAAAACCGTTTTACCGGCTCCACTTCGTCCGATTATCAGGTTGGTTTTTCCTCTTTCAAATATGGTACTGATACCTTTCAGCACAGTAGCATCTTCAAAAGATTTTACCAAATTTTCTGCTCTGATCATTAAAGTATGAAGCTAATTTTTGAATAAAATTAAATTTTCAATTTCACTTTGAAGCCATTTATCAAGTCAACATCAAAGCAATAATATAATCTGCCAGCAATATCAAAATATCACTAAAAACCACTGCCTGTGTACTGGCCCGACCCAATTCTATACTTCCGCCTTTTACAAAATAACCCTGATAACATGACACCGTCGTCAGGATATAAGCAAACACAACTGCTTTCACAAACATCATGAACACATTGTATTCCACGAAGAAAGAGCGAAGTCCTCTTACATATTCAGCATCAGTGATCAATCCCGATGGCACACTTGCGATATATCCTCCAATAATGCTAACAAAAGCAGCAATACAGACCAACAACGGAATAACAAACATTGCTGCGATGATCTTTGGAAGGATCAGATAAGCCGCTGTGTTGACTCCCATAATCTCCATAGCATCGATATGTTCTTTCTGACGCATCCCACCGATCTCAGCGGCCATGTTGGAACCCACTTTTCCTGCCAAAACCAGACAAGTGATTGTTGGAGCCAATTCAATGATCGTGCTATCCCGCACGATGTAACCGATATAATATTTGGGCACAAAACTATCTTGTAACTGATAAGCGAACTGAACAGCGGTCACCATCCCGATAAAAATAGAGATCAGTCCTACAATCACTAAAGAACCTACCCCGATGTCGTTCATTTGACGCATCGTCTCTTTCCAATACATAGAAAATCGCTCCGGACGCGAGATCGCTGTCCGAATCATCATGAAGTACCTTCCAAAGTGATAAAATATTCTAAAATTCATATGATGGAGGTCCTGCTACCGAGATAAAAGATGTTTGTATTAAAAAAATTGATAACTTATAAATTGCTCTGAGTGTGGCAAAAATAGTGTTTTAAATATAAAACCATTGGTTACAGACTCTTTTAAGGACTGCAAATCGCCTGCAAAGATTATAATTGTATTGTTTAACACCAAAAAAATCAAGCTTTACTTAGGCAATTGTTCAACGCCAATTTCATATCAATCAATTTAACACTCATTTTGTTTTAATAATCATGCATAAACTTTCCAAAAAAACCATTTTTTTAGTGGTACATTTATAAAAAAATGGACAAACGAAATTTACACGAACTATTATTACACGATCAGTGAAGCCTGAAAATTGATATCTTAAAAACTATGAATATTGTCATAACCGGAGGAACAAAAGGTATTGGCCTTGCCATTGCGCATTCGTTTGCAAAAGAAGGTTTTGATCTCGCCATTTGCTCACGAAACGAAGAAGATTTGCATCAATTGAAAAAGGAATTCAATGACCAATACCCGGCAGTTCAGGTAATAGTCAAAAAAGCTGACCTTAGCAAAAAACAAGAAGTCATCGATTTTGCAGCTTTTGTTAAAAGCAACTGGCAAAGCCTGGATGTATTGGTCAACAATGCGGGAGTCTTCATTCCTGGTGAAATTCACAAAGAACCTGATGGTACGCTTGAAAATCAAATTGAAACTAATTTATACAGTGCTTATTACATGACTCGTGAATTGTTGCCCATTATGCTTCCCCATAAAAACGGACACATTTTCAACATGTGCTCCATTGCAAGTTTTATGGCCTATCCAAATGGAGGTTCTTACAGCATTTCAAAATTTGCGATGCTTGGCTTTTCCAAAGTACTACGGGAAGAGATGAAAGACAAAAGCATTAAAGTTACGAGCATTATGCCCGGCGCTACCTGGTCCAATTCGTGGGCAGGTGCTGACTTTCCCAATGAACGGCTCATGCAGGCCGATGACATTGCAATTGCGGTAATGAGCGCTTGGAAAATGAGTCCCTCAGCCGTTGTTGAAGATATTATTTTACGCCCGCAATTGGGTGATCTATAAAATTTTTTTAAAAATGACAGAATTTCCTTTTATCAAATACAAGCCTAGACAATTTTCCGAATCGGAAATGACCCAACGAACTGACGATTTTTACGAATACATGGATACGAGGCGATCAATTCGCCATTTTTCGAACAAGCCCGTACCTAAAGCCGTCATCGAAAAGCTGGTCATGACTGCTTCTACAGCTCCTTCAGGTGCGCACAAGCAACCCTGGACTTTTTGCGCAGTTTCAAACCCTGAAATCAAAACTGAAATCCGTAAAGCAGCTGAAGAAGAAGAATATGTCAATTATAACGGTCGAATGTCCGAAGAATGGCTCCGTGACCTTGCGCCATTGCAGACTGATTGGCAAAAAGAATTTCTGGAAATCGCTCCGTGGCTGATTATTGTTTTTAAAAAAGCTTACGACATTGAAGGTGATGAAAAACGAAAAAATTATTACGTCAACGAATCGGTTGGCCTGGCTGCCGGTTTTCTTTTGGCAGCTATTCATAATGCAGGATTGGTTTCGCTGACGCATACACCCAGCCCGATGAATTTTTTACAAAAAATTCTCAATCGCCCTGAAAATGAGCGACCATTTTTATTGATCCCGGTTGGTTATCCGGCGGAAGAAGTGGAAGTCCCTGATTTAAAAAGGAAAACAGCTGAGGATGTGGTCATTTATTTTTAATCATTTCATGACCAATTCCTGGATTAAAATAATTTTCGGAAAAGGAAAAACAAGCTCAATATTAATAGACCTATTAGAGCATAATACCATCGGAAACCGCTCTTTTTTACAGGACTCATATCACCGACTGCTGTAAATCCGGCCCAATAAAATGGAGCTGCAGGATTTGACGAATCAAGGTAAGTTAGTTTTGCCTGCTGCAAAGCATTATCTTTGTCCATTCCTTTTTTTAAATTAATATAAAAGTTCTCCATGATCTCTTTTGTAGCATGTTCATTGACACTCCAAAGTGTACTGACGATACTTTTAGCTCCTGCATAGGTAAAACCACGAGCCAAGCTTATGATACCTTCCCCTCTTTGTAATTCACCCAAACCTGTTTCGCAAGCTGACAAAACTACCATTTCAGCATTAAGTTCCATATTGTAAAGGTCACGGACATAAAGTAGATCGTCAAGAGAATCTGAAGTTGCTGTAAATGCCAAAAAACAATAATCACCAGTCCTGTCATCTGCTTTCCCGTGAGTTGAAAGGTGTAAAATCCGATATGCAGATGCTTTATCTAAAAAGTTTTGTAAACTGGCAGATGCATCCTGAAAAATATCAGCTCCCCAAATGTCATTAATAGATTGAACTTCGGGTAGGCTAAATTGGAGTCGGTACAAACCATCTCTGGCAGATTTTAGCGCTAAATATTCTGGAGGCTCAGGAAAATCGGGTGCAAAAGCCATCAAGTTTTTTTTAGGATGGATTTTTTTATTTACCATTTCCAACCAAAAAGTTGCAGAGTAGACATAGCTGATTTGATAATCCCGCAGCAAATAATCAGGAGTATTAAAACTTTTGAAATCGTCAACCGGAGTTCTTAATAATGCATCAAAAGAAAGATAACCAAGTACACCATCAGGAACTATGACGAGTTTATTTTCATCCTCAATGAATGCAGTGATTGGTTTTATCAGCTTTTCATATAATTGGAAAGCTCTATGTAAGTATTGTCGGTTTAGAGAGTCCTTTTCAATGGAAGAAATTTTATTTATTGGACTATGTGCAAACATTCCTTCCCTCATTTGTTCCACCCAATCTTCCAATGGAAAATCCTTTTTGATATCCTTTACAACCAAAGTATCCCTGGCAATAAGTAATAAAAAAATACTGCTATCTCCAACGAAATATTCGATAAATGCCTGATCATCCTTTAAAAGAGTTTTTATTTCATGCACAGTCGAGACGGAATAACCATATTTCAACTTGTAAACACTGGGATATTGCTCTTCTAAATGTTTTGACAAAGAGCTGTATGATTGTTTCAATTCATAAATTTGCCCATAATAGGAACTGAGCAGTTTTTCATCTTTGTCCTCTCCTTTTTGTTCCTCATCAAAGCATTTCTTTTCAAGGTCAGTTATACTTTTTTTCAAGTCATTTTCCTGACTCAATAAAGAATCCGGAAGATTTGCAATGGCTTGTGCTTTCTCATTGTAAAACGATTCCAATAGTTGTATCGCTTTCGATTTTTCGACCATCGTGAAGATTTTGGCAAAAACTTCAGCTTGATTTTCAGCCAATTGGAGTTCTGTCCAAATAGCCATTTCAAAACTAGTATAGTTTCGATTTAGTAATCCACTTTTTGAGGATGATTCGCTAAGGTCTGAAGCTACTACGTCCAACAATTTTAGCGCTTGTTGGCGATTAGCCTGAAGGTCTTCCAGAAACTTTCGTTCTTTAGTCTTTTGATAGATCTGTTGAAAAAATTCCGCTTCCTGATAAAAGGCATCAAGAAGGCTCATTTCTGATATTACTTTTTCAAAATTATCATCATCATTATTAAAATTGAGCGCATAATAAGAGGAATCAATATAAACTTGAGCTTGATCGTAATGTTCCTGCTCCATGAGGACAGAGGCAATATCTTTATACAAATAAGCAATGGTGGCATTTTTTTGAGGATAAGCTTTTCTGGCAATTTCAAGTGCCCTTTGATAATAATTATAAGATTTTTTAAAATCTTTTATTTTATAATAATACCACCCCAAACTACTGGGAGCTAAATACTCCTGATAATGTCCTTTTACCTGGGGAGAAGAATAAACCTCCATGCTTTTTTCAAGGTATGGCAATGCTTCATTGTATTCCTCAAGATTAAGGTAGCTGATTCCAACATTGCGATAATACAGGGCAGTATAAGGATGGTAATATTCATCATAATATATCCTATAATCAAGAGCAGCCAAAAAATAAGAAAGCGCCTTTTCATACTCTCCTTTTACCACGTAATTTACTCCTATGTTGTTGTTTGAAGAAGCGACCTCACCATGATTTGGACCAAAAGTTTTTATCCGAATCTCCAAAGCTTTCTTATGTGTATCTATAGACTTATCAAGTTCTCCTAATTTTTGGTAACATATTCCCAAATGATTATACGTAAGCCCACTGGCAAGCGAAATTCCATGACCTAGCGCGGTAAAAATAGAAATAGCCTTTTTAGCATTTTCTACTCCCTCGTTTAGATTTTCATCCAACACCCAGCTATAATAGGCTAAACGAGAATAACCCCAAGCCACATTAATATTATTTTCTCCATACCACCTAAGATCAATATCTAAAGCTTTTTTGCTTAGTGCAAAAGGTTTTTCAAGGTTGTTTGATTCAGAAAAACAATGCGCCAGGCTATAATAAGTTTGAGCAACGAAAGGATGATCAGAACCTAAGAATGATTTCCTCACTTCCAGCGCTTTTGTATAATATTCAATGGCTTTATCAAATACTCTTTTATCAGAGTAGAGGGTTCCAAGATTATCGTAAGCGTAACTCTCAAAGAGGTGTGCCGGATTGTTTTCAAATATCTCAACAGACTTAAACAAGTGTTTCAAAGCCAGGTTTTCCTTGCCCAGCCTGTGGTAAGTATAGCCAATCCCGTTATGGGCATTTGCAATCAAGACATATGGATTTCCTGGAATATTAAGGCTGTTTTGAAGTGCTTTTTCAAACCATTCCAATGCTTTGGTATGGTTGCCCTGATTGTTGAGGCTCCACCCAATCCCAGTGTAAATATCGATCGTCTTTTGATTGTTGAGGCCAAATATCTTTTCAGAAAGGGTTTGA